>JAISQE010000156.1 GCA_031274425.1 Synergistaceae bacterium
CCTTTAGTGAAAGGAATGATTTTGCGGAAATTTTTTGAGATAGTGTCCCACAGGACCCAACTTGCCATAACCACGCAGGCTCTATTCAGCCAACGCTCGAATTTTTTTTCGTCTGCGAGAAAGTATGTCGTCAGCCCCGAAAAAATAAGCCCTCCTATGAGAATTCCTATTTTTACCTCACCGAAGAAAAGGCCGAAGATAATGCTCCCCAAAGCCATCCCGAAAAAAGTCCCCAAAATGACCATACAGGCACGGCTCCATGGAACTATCGCCAAATCCCCCAGGTCTTCAGGCAAAATCGGGGGAATTTGTTCGATGGCATCCCTGAGTTTTAACTCCACTTCCCTTTCTTGTTCTTTGAGGTAATTGGCCGCATCTTCTCCCCACAATTCCTGCGCCGCACGCAAAGAAGCTCCACAAAATTCCTTGATCGTGCCGTCCATGACCATGGGTGTTATCTCATCGGATATCTTTTTGCGGATAAAATCATCCTTCTCCTTCGCTTGCGCATATCCATCCGAAAATTTCTCTGCGGCGCGCATACTCAAGTCAGTTGCCCATGTTTTACGCTCTCCGCTGCCCCAGACACTCCTGTTTTTCTCCATTTAAAAACGCTCCTTTGCTGCATTCCAAATCAAATTGGACGCTGTTCATCTCCGGGCTTCGCTAAAGGCCTGTCTTGTCGTAAACCAGGCTCCTTCAGGGAATGGATACGATAATGTTTTCTGCCGACCCAAAGATGGATTCCAGCGTTGTTTTGGCAGCAGCAATTTTCAGCGCGGCCTCAGACAGGTCGTACAGTTCGCCTCAATATGCAGCCGTCAGTCCAAGCAATGCGCTTGTTCTCAAAAACAGCACTTTCAGATTGCGATAAGAGGACAAAACACAAAAAGGCAGTTGTTGCCAATTTGTGCCTTGTCGTTTAGTCCTTTCCGTATTCTCTTCGCAATTCCGCCACCATTGTTTTGTTTTTCCTGACCTCTCCAATAGCATCTTCCAACCACTTTGTTCCGTTCTGTCCGTCGCCGAGTTTTTTATAACATTTGGCAATATTCAATTTGTACATAGCTTCCATTTCATTTATCGTCATATTGGCGAGAGCCGCTCGATAATAAGGAATAGCTTTTTCGTATTCTTTCATCTCATAAAGACAATTACCGGCCATCCAATTCATCGTGCAGTCTTTCTTGTCGCTCTCGCTGAGCCCGCGTTTTAAAGTCTCAAACGCGTTCTTATATCGCTTATTGTCCTGATCGATTTGGGCAAGAATAATATAAGGTGGAATCGCTTCAGGTTCCTGCAGAGTAATTTTAAAAAGCAGTTCAACGCTTTTCGCTTTCTTACCCTCTCCCAAATCCAGAAGCGCTTCAATGTAATCCAGTAAAGAAGAGCGTTTAGGATCAACGAACTGTCGAGCTTTGTTGACGGAGTTTCGACATGAGAGGAGGTCGAGATGATTGTACTGAATAATGGCCAGCAATAGATAATTGTAAGCTGTGGCAGCATCAGATGCCTTGCTTACTTCTTCTGTAAGTTTTTTTCCCACGCGTTTTAGAAAAAAATCTACTTTTTCAAGATCTGCTTCTTCTCCTGCAAGAGCTTTTCTCAAATCTTTCAAATCTTCTCGTGCGACAGGCGATACTTTGTCATAAAACATCCGAAGCTTAATCATTTCCAGGCTCGAGTTCTTAGGCATTGCAGACCACAGTTTATGCAGGGCGACGCTCAACGCAAAGTCTCCCACGACGTTCAGCATTGTGATGCCGCCCAATATGCCCAATCCGCCACTGGCGATACTTCCTCCGCCTAAAAAAGCAAGTCCGGCATTGACGGCGGCGATACCGGAAAGTCCTGTTAACCCTCCTATCGTCCCGCCAATGTATGTCGCAATCGGCCCAGCTGCGGCGGCTGTTCCTGTCCCAGCCGTAAAATAAGTGATTGCCCCGACGAGAATGATGCTCCCTGCATAGAGAGTGACTTTACCGACCGTTGATTGCAAAAAAGACTTGGGGTAAATAGTCGAAAATCGTACATCCACGTTTTTCGTGTCTTCCTTGCTCCATGGCCAATTCCATCCATGAGCCGGCAATGGAAACGCTCCAAAAATAAATATTACGACTAGAATAAACGCGATGGCCCGACGTAACTTAAAGACATCCTGCACGCAAAACTCCTCCTGTGGTCCTCATATTCTCAAAAAAGAATCGTCTCGATTCCAGAGGCCTTCAACGCTATTTTGACCTGATGTTTCTTGTAAACACCACACGACAGAATATAGCTTCTCAATTATGCTGTACCTTCCCGCTTCTTCAACGTATTGAGGACGCCGCGTCGATAAAAACGGCCTGCGCCCGTCACTGCAGCGCAGATCGTCCGCCTGTCCGAATCGAGCGCCAGGATTTTTTGTGAATTACCGCAACACACAGCCCCAGCGCGGCAAAACTCAACCCGAACGCCGAACATCCGCCGCCGCCTCCGCCGCTGCCGACTCCAGGAGCGGGAACGCCGTTGCCCAGTGCGCGGAAATGGACGTCCTGATGGCGGGGGACGCCTGCCTGAGCGCGGATCTGAGATGTCTGCTGAATTTGGATATAGGATATGCGCAGAGTGTACTCGCCCGCCTGCGTCGGGTTGACGCTGATGGAGAGCGTGCTGCCGTTGTGAGAAACAGACAGATATATCGCAGTCCCATCCGGGAAGGTCAGCCGCGCCGTGATGTCCGTCACGTTGCCCTCCTGCAGCGAGAAGGAAAACGTATGTCCGACTCCGGCCTCGATGGTAATCGGCCCATCCTGCTCCGAACCGTCCACGATGGGATGAAGCGTATCGATAGCCGTTCCCGGTGAAGACTCCCCGACCAGGATCGTCAGGTTCGCGGCGGAGGTCGCCACACCGGAATCGACAATGCCCGTAACCTTAAAAGTCCTGCTCGAAGCGGCTTCCGGTCTGCCGGAAACCGAAAGGACAGGGCTCTCAGCCCTGATAGTCAGTCCATTCCATTCAATCTCTGTTCGATTTTCCACATACAGCGAGCTCAGCGAAGCACCCGACGACACAGAAGCCGTGACGGTCTCCTCATAAAGCTGCCCGGCGACGGCTTCGGGCAGAGCGGACAACAGCAGGGCGGGGACGGCCTGAGGATTTGTCACGGTGACCGTGAAATCGTTCGACGCCACTACGGCGGAGTCCCTCTTCGCAAACACCCTGAAATTTTTGACGTCCTCGCTTAGAGGCGTCCCTTTGAGCGTTATTTTCCCGGCGGTGGCCGTCGAAATCGTCAACCCGTTCCACGCGGTCGTCTGAGCGACGGAATCCGTCGCCCCACCGTCGGATATCGTCACATCCAAGCTCAGGGGGATCGTCGTGACCCCGATATCGGTATCGAGAACAACCCCCGTGACGGCGGGCACGTTTTTAGGATCGAGCGTCACCGGGTCCGCCACCCGCACCCTGAAGGACCCCGGCCACTGCAGGTAAGGTCTGGTGCTGGCAACGTAGCCATATACCTCACCTTCGACCAGATCCAACGACAAAGCGGCGAAGATGAAGGTCGTGGCAGGTTTCGCTTTTTGGGGACCGGCGTCGGGGGCATGGATCCTGTAGTCTCTTGAGATTACAGTGGAATCCGCATTCTGTGTACGCCGCGTCCAAGCTAAGATCGCGCCGGAATCTCCCCAAAGGTCGGCACTGTCACTGATGCGGTCACTGGGGAAGACCTCATTGTCAAGAGAAAAAGAATCCCTGTACAAGCTCCTAAAGACGCCACCAATGTGGGCATTGGGTATATCGGAGGATGCTTTTCCCAAAGTATCCACGTCCGTGACGATAAAGCCCGTCTCGTCGGGAGAGCCCGTGACGAACGTGAACGGATCGGCCTGGGAGTCCGGGAAGGCAATCGGCAGCAGAGTGACCGGGACAGGGAATATCCTCAAATAGCCGACTACATCGCCCGTAGAAGAATTGTCATTCTCGTAAAAATCTGCCCTGTCGCCTGCGAAGATCAGCGTCGTTATGCCTGTCGCAGTAGTATTGCTCAAAAAATCCTCGTATTCCACGCCCGCAATCAATGGATCTTCTGGATATTCTGCCTGCAACTGAGTGTAACGTGCCCGAGTCAGGCCTTCAATTCTGATCCTGAGGTCCGACGACGTCAGGTTCCCTCCGACAGGATCGGGATCTTCCCACTCCACGATGCTGCTTACCTTGGGGATAATCTTCAACTTAACAGGAGCCGAGAACGAAGCCCCGGTCGTCGAAACCTGAAGTTCCACCTCCATATCCGGCCAGCCGCCGTCCTCTTCGGGGATATAGTAAACTTTGATCTCGTACGTGTTCTCCAGGGAAGTGCCCGGCCCGCCCCCGATCGCTCCCGCGTTGCCGTTTGTGAGGTGAGGCAGACCAGGGTCACGAGGGATGGAGCGAGTGCCGTCGCCTAAATTCAGAGTCGCCGCGCAGGCATCGACAGCGCTGCTCAGAAGCGCCAGCGTCAGAACGAACAGGCCCGTTTTCCGTGAAAATTTCATCGATAACTTCCTCCTCAGTATTCTCGAATGCAAAACCTGTAACCGTTCAAGCTCAGGGGGGCAGGCTCTGAGCCCCGAAAGCGAACGAGCTCTGCCCCCCTGAGCCTGAACGGTTACTACATCCATGTTTCATATTGCGCAGGGAACGACGGTTTCTGCCTTTCACCCGTTCATGTCGTCGTTACCTTCCGCTTCAACAACAAACAATCCACGCCCTCCAAGGCCAATATATCGACTATGGATATGATAATCAACGACTATGGAGAAAGCCTTCTTCCCGCCCTTGATCTCACTGTAGTAATTCGTAACTATGCCGACACGTCGATCCACGCTGGCTTGGGTCATATGAAGAGCCGCCCGTGCGCTTTTCAGCTTCTACGTATCAAGCGATGACATTATATCCTGCGTAAAAGATGAAGCAATTATAAAGAAAAGCGATAGCGAGGTCAACAAGATAGTCTCTGTTTGTGAAAATTAAGTTCTTGAATTTCTATTTGTTCGATTTGGTCCCAATTGTCGCTGACAGTCGCTGACAGCGATAATGCAGGGCGAGGAGGCGATGACATGGGCGTGGGAAAGGAGATTGCGCGCGTCAGAAAGGCCAAAGGATGGACACAGAAGTACCTGGCGGAATGCGTGCCCATCAGGCCCAGTTTCCTGAGCGAGATCGAGGCGGAGAAGAAGACGGCCTCGTTCGACACCATCGTCCGCCTCGCCGACGCTCTCAACTGCTCGCTGGACGAGTTGGCCAGCAGTGAGCTCGCCGACGCCGCGGCCGCCTCGGAGGTCGACAGGGCCATGCGATATTGCAAAGAAGACAGTTTGGTGCGAAAATCCGTCATCATGATGTATTCGCTCGACGAGAACGAAAAGTACAAAATTTTCACCTACATTCAGGACCGCATGGAATTATCGAACATGAGGAGCCGGCTGACCTCCGAGACATGACAGGCCGCCCTCCGCGTGTTCCGCATTGGAGGGAATTGTACGTTGTCTGTATCGGGATTGTCCATTGCGTTTGATTGTCTTTTGGAACTCAAGCTTTCAGCGATATTTCACTCAAAATTTTCGAGTCGTTCCAAAGTCTTTTATCCGGACTTCACGCCTTCTGATTCATGACTTCTTTCAGGCTCTCCGGTCAGACCGTCGAACGACTGAGACGTCAATTCGACGCGTTCGAGGCCGACCGCGAAAAACTGCACAGGCTGAAGGACGACTATGTGCTGGACTACCGCTCGTTCAGGGGCACGGCGCTGGAGCGTCAGGAATACCTGCGCGAAAAATATCGGGACAGGGCTCCGGCCCTCAGTCACCTGTTGTTCGAGGAGGGGGAAACGTCACCCTGCTGGGGCCTGTCGGATATCGCCGTCCTGCTGGGAAGAGACGGGTCGAGCGTCTCGCGGACGCTGCGCAAAATCGAAAAAACGCGAGGCTGGAGACCCCGCCTCTATGGATTGCGCAAAACGTCGAACGTTCACGCGCTGATTCCCGTTTACGTCTATTCCGAGGACATTTTCGACCTGATCGTCGACTTTTACGAGGAGGAATACCTGCACCGCTTCGCGAAGCCCCGGCGCGGGACGCCTCCCGACCCGGAGCGGCGCAGGGAAATTTACCGGTACTGGCAGCACCTCAAACAATGCGCTGAACGGGAATCTCTGACGACCGACCAATCGCGACTGGTCGTGGAAGACGTTCCCCCGCTGACGCCGGGCGAGATCCTGAAACTGATCTTCCATAGAATGCTCAACGTCAGAATGGGGGCTTTCTTCATCGTGCTCTTCGGTTTTTTCCATGAAGGGACACGTCAGTGGCCGGCGCTGCACTTTTGGGTGCCCGTCGTGTGCGCGTGTCTTTTCTGCGGCACGGTCTTCTCGATTCGAGAGCGCAAATTCGAACCCGCCATTCTGGCTGACTTTGCTGCCGGAACTCTTTTGTTCGCCGCACTATGGGGCGCGGCGACGCTCTCATTGGAGGGAACGCCCAAATCGCTGCGCGGCTTTCCCGGCTCCGCGAGACAGGAAACACGGCAGGAAACGACAGCCGGCAATAAGCGACTCTTCGGGGCGAAAACTTTACAATTTTATAATCCCTACGCGAGAGTCGTAAGCAGAGGGTACTGGATTGCCCTGGGCGACCAGTGGCGGGAGGACACGGCGATGGAAGTTCATGCAATGGGGGTTCCTGAGATGGAGGGGCGGACCTCGCGCCCGGAGGTTTTTGCGATTACCGAACTGAAGGTCACCGACGACCTGTCGTCGGGCTTCATGACCGCCGCCGCGAGGGACGTTCTGGAGTGGAACGGCACGACGATCTCCATGATGGGCAACAAAATCGGGTTCACCGGACGTCCGAAGGAAGGCGGCCGCAAAACTTTCCGGGTCTTCGCGGAGACGGAGGCGGGATGGGCGATTGGAGATTTTACGCTCCATATCCTGGCGCACTCCGTGGGGCTGGCCCCCCGGATGATTTCCGGCAGTGTGGGAACGGCATGGCACGAAACGGTATCCGTGTTCGTCGCGGAGGAGCCCGACCGGGGCGTCATGAGGGTCACGCTGTCGAACGGAGAACGGGACAATGTCGTCTCTCTGGACCTGGACGGGCTCGTTGTCGCTGTGGACTCGTCGGAGCAGTATAAAAAACAACTCGTCATCAGGGGAACGCCGAGAAAACCCGGAGAAAGGGGAATCACCGTGAAGGCCCGTTCAACGATGGGTTTCATGACGTCCGCTACTCTGAGCATCGATATCAGGTGACGTGCCCGGCCTGATACCGGACAGGGAACAGGCTGCTTCTGAAGGTTTCACTAAAGGAAACAAAACGGAGGTGGAAAACGAATGAAAAAAATTGTCGTGGGAATTTTGCTGGTTTTGGCGATTTTCTTTTTTTCTGCAGGGGCAGCGGGTAGCAGCGAAAATTTCATAGAACTATGCAAACACGGGACAGTGCAGGAGATTGAAGCAGCAATCAAAAATGGCGCCGATGTGAATGCCGGAAATGCAAAGGGAGAGACAGCCCTGATGAACGCTGCTATTTTTCAGAACCCCGATGTCATTGCCACACTGATTAAAAATGGCGCGGATGTGAATGTGGAGTCTGAAAAGGGAATGACAGCCCTGATGGGGGCTGCTGTCAACAAAAACCCCGAAGTCGTTTCCATACTGGTCAAAAATGGCGCTGATGTGAATGTTAAGGCAGAAAGCGGAATGACAGCTCTGATCATGGCTGCTGCTCTCAACAGCAATCCCGAAGTCATTTCCACACTGGTCAAAAATGGCGCTGACGTGAACGTCAAGGCAGAAAATGGAATGACAGCCCTGATCATGGCTGCTTCTAAAAACAACCCCGAAGTCATTTCCATACTGATCAAAAGTGGTGCTGATATGAACGTCAAGGCAAAAAATGGAAAGACAGCTTTGGCAGTGGCTGCTGCTTTTAATAGCGACCCTGAAGTCATTTCCACGCTGATCAAAAATGGCGCAGATGCCAAAGTAAAAGACAATAATGGAAAGAAAGCCATTGATTATGCCTCTAAAAATGCAAAAATCAAGGACACGGCAGCTTATTGGGAACTGAATGACGTCAGCTTTTGAGCAGAGGCTACCCCGCTGCTGCCGACTTGAGCGCTTTTTGCATATTTTTCTTTGGGGTAACTTCTGTAAAGAGGTTCCTACTTAACCACATATTGTTTTTTATTGATATAGAGTATTTTGTCCGATTCCCACCGCAAAGTCATCGTGTCAAATTCTCCCCATCTGCCTCTATAAATCATTTGTGTATCTTTTTTAAGGGTCCC
>JAISQE010000021.1 GCA_031274425.1 Synergistaceae bacterium
CTCGTCGGAGTTGAGGAAGAATAGTTTTTCGTGGCTGAGGACAGTATCCCAAACGATACCGACAGAAGCGAGTATCGCTGGATTTTTACGGAGGGATTTTTTTGTGCAGTTTGTGAAAATGGCGGATTTAGGCATTGTGCGAATAATTCGTTCCAAGATGGAATCAAACGACGATTTCAAGCTGCCAACTGCAGCTTGAAGCATTTGAACTTTGAACTCTCAAGTTTACGTTCGCCATTGTCCGAATCATCCTGAATTTTTTTACGCGCCCCCGGCTTTGTCCGGGGGCGCGTCTCATCGGTATTTTTTCAAATCTAAAACTTAAAATCTCAAACTTTTACTGCTCTTTTGACGAACCCGGACTTCAGGCATTTCGCGCAAACGCGGACTTTGAAAGTCGTTCCGTCGCCCGCGTCGATTCTCGCGCTCTGAAGGTTGACCAGCCAACGGCGACGCGTGTGTCTGTTCGAATGGCTGACCGCGTTTCCGGTCACGGGGCCGCGCCCGCAACACTGACAAATTTTTGCCATGGGTACTCTCCTCCTGTTATAAATTCAATATAGCCGGAAGTCGTGTTCCGGCTATAATCCTTACCCTTCAAAAGCCTTGGAAACAAACGTAGGGTATTTTACCACAAGCGGGCAAAAATGTATTGATCGCTCTTCATGCGTGCAAAGCTTTCGCGGGAAGCGGTTTTGAGGTTTCTTTCGTCTTGAATCGCTCCAGAACCAACTTCAGATTTTGAGCGTATTGGCTCATGGCCTGCGATTGATCCGCCACGTTGCGGGCGCCCTCCACCGTCGTGTCGCTGGAGCGTCGGATGTTCGAAATAGTCTCCGCCACCTCCATCGTCGTTCGGGTGGCGCTGTCGATGGCCGTCGCGACCTCTCTGCTGGAGGCCGCTTGTTCCTCGGCCACGGCGGCGATGTTCTGAATGGAATCGTTGGCTTTGTTCATCTCCGACAAGGCGACGTTCAGTTCGTTTTGGGCTTTTTCGGCCTGTTCCAACATCGCCGTCAAGAGCTTTCCAGACTCGATTGTCGTGGTGATGCTTTCCTGGGCGCTCTTCTGCAAAAGGCCGATAATCTCGTTGACGTTCTGGGCGGCTCGAGCGGATTCCTCGGCCAACTTACGCACCTCCTCAGCCACCACGGCGAACCCTCTGCCCGCGTCTCCGGCTCGGGCGGCCTCGATGGCCGCGTTCAACGCCAACAGGTTGGTTTGGTTCGCAATGCCGGTGATGACGGTTACGAACCCGCCGATCTTGTCGACCGCCTCGACCAGATGTTTCATTTTTTCTTCGTTGAGGTTGGAGGTTTCGTGAGCGTCCTTCATTCCCGAGATGACGTCGCTGACCGTGTTGATGGCCTTGTGGGACGCCTCCGTCGTTTGGGAAATGAAAGCCGCGCTGTCCGTGGAGGATTGGGCCACGGTATCGGCCCCGGCGCTCATTTCCTCCACGCCGGCGTTGCACTCTTCGAGGGCCGCGCCGTTGGTTTCGCTGAGTGCGGAAACCTGATCTATCGATGTCTTGATCTCGTTCATGGCGGAGTTGGTCTCCTCGGATACGGCCGAAAGATTCTGTGCGCCCTCCGCTACGTTTTCGGCGACGAGAACGGCCTCGAGGATGGCGTTTTCCTGCGATACGATCATGTTGGACAAAGCGTTCACCAGCGTGCCAAGCTCGTCCTCTCCCTCGTAGTTGAAGTCTTTGCGCTCAATGGTCAAGTCTCCCTCTCCGGCCCGCTCGGCCAACCGCACTATCGTGCCGAGCGGCACGGCGATGCCTCTGGCGATGAAGAAAGCGATGCACAAACCAAAGACGATGGCAACGAGAGTGGACGCCAACAAGATCCACATGGCATTGCCCAGATCCTCTACGCTGGTTTCGGCGATGGTTTTCACGTTGTTCTGAGAAGCGGAAGCGCCCGCGGCGGAGTTTTGGTCGAGTTCGGCAACCAGAGGAACTCGTTGTTGATGCACCCCTTGCAGCTCCACGTAGATTTTTATAAAATCGTTGATAGCCCTTTGGTATTCTTCCCCCGTTGCTTCGAGCTTGGCCATAGGAGTTTGCCTATCCGATTGAGTGGTTATCTGGCGCAAAGCTTTGCACTGCGCGACGATATTCTCGATTATGGCGTTTGCCGCCTGAATCTCCTCGATGTCTCCGTGGGCGATGGCGCGTTGAATCACGCCCCGCAGATCGACGGTCGCCACATTGATCGCCACGCTTTCCTTGAGACGCTCCAACCGTCGCAGCACCCGAGATGTGTCGCGGGTGGCGTCCTCCTCCATCGCTTTATACTGCTCTTGGACGATTTCCGCCGCCAGATCGCTCAGCTCTTTCCCAATGTTTTCGACGGCTTTGTAGGACACGCTTTTCTTGGCTATCATGGACACTACCTTGTCGATGTTCTCGGTATAGGTACGGAAAGCGGGAGTGACTTTCTCGACGATAGGCTGCAAATCCTTGAGGCGAGAGTCTTGCGTATAAGTGACTTTAGCGGTGTCGAGTTCCTTTTGAATCTTTTCCCTTGTGTTTTTGACGCTGTTCAGGTCGGAGTCGAGTTCCTTGTATTGATAGGTGCGCATCGCCAAATACATGTCCTGAATGTCCCTGTCGATGGTGGTGGTCAAAAGCATGGTCGGCACGTTGCTTTGAGCCAAAAAAACGTTACCCTCCCTCACGCTGTCGATTCCCATCCAACTCCAGCTGATAGCGCCCGCAAAAATGAACAACAACAAACCGAAACCTGACAATAATTTCCCACGAATTTTAAGATTTTTCCACATTATTACATGCAACCTCCCTCGAACGAAATATCGCGTTACCATTTGATAGGAGATGATATCATATAAAAAATCGTGTTCCATGGGGTTTGTGCGCAAATCTTTTGGGCGAAATTTTCTCCGTCGCAAACTGTTCTATCTCTAATCCATACCGAATCTATACCGGGCGCGCTAACGGGATCTCCGCGCCGCTCAAGGCATCTTGTAGTAGAATATTACGACAGGTTTTATCATGGTTAGGAGGATGCAAGGTCATGAATAAAGTATGGAAAGTTTTTTTGTCGGTTGCGATGTTGTCGTGTGTGTCGGGGTGGGCTTGGGGAGCGGAGGAACCCATACGCATCGGATACCTTGCGACCCTCACGGGCGACGGGTCCGTTTGGGGACAGTCGGAAGAGGCGGGGGCCACGTTTTGCGTCAAACAGATCAACGACGCGGGCGGGCTTTTGGGCAGGCCGGTGGAGCTGATATGTTACGACACCAAGGGGAAGCCGGAGGACGCGGTCAACGCGGTGAGGCGCATGATTTTCGAGGACAAGGTCGTCGCCATCGGGGGCAGCAACTACAGCAGCATTCAGCTCGCGATAGCTTCCATTGTGGATAAAAGCCAGGTGCCGGTGGTCGCCACCGCCGCCACCAACCCGGCGGTCACGGTCGACCCCGATACGGGAAAGGTGCGTCCTTATATGTTCCGCATCGCCTACACCGATCCCTATCAAGGGAAGGTCATCGCGGACTATCTGGTCGAGAAATGCGGGGCAAAAAAAATAGCGATCCTCGGCGACATCGGGGACGCCTACTCCGAGGGCTTGGCGGAGTTCACCCGGAAACGGGCGGAAGAGCTGGGAGTGAAACACAAGTTTTGGGCTTTCCGGGGGGGCGACGTGGATTTTCGCGCGCAGTTGACGGAGGCGAAGAACTGGGGCGCCGACGCTATCGCCATGACGATGCTTTATAAAGAGATGGGTCTCGTCATCAAGCAGGCGGTGGAGTCCGGATGGAAGCCGTATTTCATGGGAGGGGACGGGGTGAGCCCCAACATTTTCGAGATCGCGGGCGACGATGCGATGGAGGGGAGTTTCTGGATCCAGGCGATGAGCTACGCCGACCCCAAGGTTTTGGATCTCAACGCGAAGTACGAAAAGGAGTTCGGGAAAAGGGTGACGGAGCCCACGAACCTTGTCGCCGCGTACGACGTCGTGCTGTTCATCGCGAACGCCATCACCCGCGCCGGCAGGGCAGAAGGCCCCGCAATCCGCGACGCTATGGAAAATACGAAGGGTTTTCAGGTGACGCACTTCACCTGGACGGTTGACGAGGCAACCCACAATCCGCTGAACAAGCCGGCTGCCGTTCACAGGGGCACGTCTGGAAAGCTTGTTTTTACGGAGTATTGGGCACCCCAGGACGTAACGCGGCAATAACGTCGACTTGGTTTTACTCAACTCGATTCGCTGGCCGTATCCGGCGGATCGTCGAATCGGGAGGTTGATCGTTTGGATAATATCGTGATCATTGACTGCGGATCGCAGTTTACCCAGTTGATCGCGCGGCGCGTGCGGGAGATGAAAATCCACAGCACGGTGTTGCCGTGGGATGTGTCGGTGGAGCGCGTTCGAGAACACGCTCCGTCCGGCGTCGTCATTTCGGGAGGCCCCGATAGCGTCAACGACGAAGGCGCTATCTCCGTTCAGAGGGAAATTCTGACGCTGGGGGCGCCGGTTCTGGGTGTCTGTTACGGGATGCAGCTTTTGGCCAAATATTTGGGCGGACAGGTCGTCAGCGGTGAAAAACCAGAGTACGGAACCACGCCTATCAGAAGAGAGGGAAAATCCAGGCTGTTCAAGGGAATTCCAGATTCATTCGATGTCCTGATGAGCCACGGAGATCGAGTGAAGCAGGTTCCGCCCAATTTTCGCGCGACGGCGGATACGAAACATGGAGTGATCGCGGCGATGGAAAGCGACGACGGGTGTTTCTTCGGGCTTCAATTTCACCCGGAGGTGGGGCACACGCAGCATGGATCGCTGGTTTTAAGGCATTTCCTTTTCGATATTTGCGGCTGTAAGGGCGACTGGGACCTGGGAAACTGGATAGAACGATCCGTGGAAGAAATTCGCGCCCGGATCGGAGCGGGGCGCGTCGTCTGCGGCCTTTCGGGCGGCGTGGATTCCAGCGTCGCCGCCGCCCTCGTTCACAGAGCGATAGGTAAGCAATTGGAGTGTATTTTCGTCGATCATGGGTTGATGCGCCTCCATGAGGCACGTCAAGTTCTGGATTCCTACGACGGCCTGGGGTTGTCCGTGCGGCATGTGGACGCCTCGGGCCTTTTTCTTGGACGGCTTTCGGGCGTGACCGATCCCGAGAGCAAGCGCAAAATCATCGGTGAGCTTTTCATCAAGGTCTTCGACGAGGAATCGGCCAAAATCGGGGCGGTCGAGTGGCTTTTGCAGGGAACGATCTACCCTGACGTGATCGAAAGCGGCAGCAAAAAAGGCTCGGCGGTCATCAAGTCCCACCACAACGTCGGGGGGTTGCCGGAGCACATGAAGTTGAAGCTGCTGGAACCCCTGCGGGACCTATTTAAGGATGAGGTGCGGGAGATTGGGCGTCTCTTGGGCGTCCCCAGCGGGATCGTGGACCGTCACCCCTTCCCGGGACCGGGGTTGGCCGTGCGCTGCCTGGGGGAGATCACGAAAGAGCGCCTGGACGTTCTGCGGGCCGCGGACGCTATTTTCAAGGAAGAACTCGTACGGGCGGGGCTTTACGACGGCATCTGGCAATCGTTCTGCGTTCTCCTGCCGGTGAGATCGGTTGGGGTGATGGGCGACGGACGCACCTACAGCGAGGTGCTCGCGTTGCGCGCCGTCAATTCCGCGGATGCCATGACCGCCGACTGGACGCGGCTTCCCGCGGATTTGCTTGACGTCGTCGCGAAGCGTGTTTGCAATGAAGTGCGCGGCATCAACCGCGTCGTTCTGGACGTGACCTCGAAGCCCCCCGCGACGATAGAGTGGGAATAAGCCGGAGTCGGCGCGGTATCGCTATATGGCAACGCTTGGAGCGGGCTTCGCCCTCCCTGAGTGTGCGGAATATGTGCCCGGGTGGAAACGCGTCCGCCCGGGCACACGTATTATCGAGTCGGAGCGACGAGAAGGATAGAATTGAGAAGAAAAATAGAATGAGGAGGAGGACGGCGGTGAAATTCGACGAAAACCTGGAGCAACTGGACGAGATATTGAAGCGATTGGAGGAGGGCAAGCTGCCTTTGGACGAGGCGCTCTCGATGTTCGAGCGCGGGGTGGCCTTGATACGGGAGAGCCGGATTTTTTTAGACGAGGCCGAGCAGAAGGTGACTTTGTTGGCGCAGGACGGCGAAGAAGTTCCGTACGTCCGCGCCTCGAATCGTGTATAAACTAAGGAAATAAATTTTCGTATTTGACGCACCTTTTCTAGATAAAGATATGCTATCATCTACAATAGCGTGTTTTACACAGGGTTGCGGTTGTGAAGCGTCTGGTACAAAGCGCCCGGATTGATGAAGGTATTTTTTGAAGAAGGCATTTTTTGAATTTATGGAGGTGTCTGTGATGTCTGTAACGAGAAGAACGGCGACGAACGTATTGTTGGACACCGCGCTGAAAAATTTTTATGGCGCGGCCGAAGAGATGGGGCTCAGCGAGAACCTGATAGCGATACTGAGCAGTTCTGAACGCAGGCTTGAGGTCTCCGTTCCCGTGGAGATGGACGATGGTTCAATTCGAGTCTTCAAGGGATATCGTGTACAGCATTCCTCCGCCATCGGCCCGGCCAAAGGCGGCATTCGCTTTCACCCCGATGTGGACGTCGACGAGTGTGAAGCTCTCGCCATGTTGATGACATGGAAGTGCTCCCTGGCGGGTATCCCTTACGGCGGAGCCAAAGGGGGCATCGCCTGCGATCCCCTGACGATGTCCGCCAAAGAAAAAGAACGTATGTCCCGTGCTTTCGCGGCTCGTATCGCCCCGATCATCGGCACGTGGCAGGACGTTCCGGCTCCGGACGTCAATACGGGCGGGCAGGAGATGGTGTGGTTCATGGACACCATCAGCAAACTTCGCGGACATGTGGAACCCGGCGTTTTCACGGGCAAGCCCATCAGTTATTGGGGCTCCAAAGGCCGGACGGCGGCCACCGGATACGGCGTAGCCACTTGCGGGCTCGAATTGCTCAGAGCCTTGGGCAAGGAACCGAAGGCCGCGACGGTCGCCGTTCAAGGTTTCGGCAACGTGGGAAGCTACACGGCTTCGACGATGGTCGAGGCCGGAGCCAAGGTTCTCGCCATCAGCGACGTTACGGGGACTTACTACTCTCCCAAGGGCATCGACATCAAAAAGGCGTTCGAGCACATTTCTTCTCATCCCAAAAAGCTCCTTGAGGGCTTCACCTGCGACGGTTGCGAGAAAAAAGGTCTTTCCGACGTCCTGTTCGCGGAATGCGATATTTTGTTCCCCTGCGCTCTCGAGGGCGCGATCAACGACAAAACGGTCGGCGAGGTGAAGGCGAAATATATCGTGGAGGGCGCAAATGGCCCCGTAACTCCCGAAGGAGACGCTATTCTGGATAAAAAGGGCGTCCTTGTGGTCCCCGACTTCCTAGCTAACTCGGGCGGCGTCATCGGGTCCTATTTCGAGTGGGCGCAGAATCTGTCCGGTTATTTCTGGACCGAGGAGGAGTACAACAGCCGACTGATGCACATCATGAAAGGCAACTTCAAGTTGGTGTGGGACTACGCCCAGAGCAGGAAAGTCAAGATGCGCCGCGCCGCGTTTATGGCCGCGATTCAGCGGGTAGCCGACGTCGAAAGGCTTAGGGGAGTTTTCCTGTAAGAAGACGCGGGAGCTGGGTGTAAAACGTGAAAGATAAAATATTTAGCGAAGCGGAACGGCTCAGGGGCGACATGGTTGCGGCCCTGAGCCGTATTTGTCGTATTCCCGCCGTTTCCCCTCACAATGGGGGCACGGGCGAGGAGGAGAAGGCGAAGGAGATCGAAAAATTGATCTTCGAGCTGGGGTTGGGAAAAGTGGAATGGCAGCGAGTGGACGACGACAAATCGCCGACGGGTAACCGCCCCTCTCTTTTTCTGGAGCGCGAGGGAACCTCTTCGCGCCGCCTGTGTATTCTCACCCATACGGACATCGTCCCGGAGGGGGATCTGTCGCTTTGGACCCGCAGTCCCTATCTTCCTGTCGTCGAGGGAGAACGGCTTTACGGCCGGGGCGTCAGCGACAACGGAATGGCTCTGATCGCCTCGTTGTATGCGCTGAAGGCGCTATCGAACCTGAACGTCGTTCCCGCTTTTACCGTTTGCCTCGGCTTTCTTGCGGACGAGGAGATGGGCAGCTCCTACGGCGTCAAACCCTTGGTCGAGCGCGGCCTCTTTCGCGGCGACGACTTGGTGATCGCCCCCGACGGAGGCAACGAGAAGGGGGACTTCATCGAAATTTCCGAAAAGTCTGGGCTGAAATTGGAGTTCGCCGTCATGGGCAAGCAGGCCCACGCCAGTATGCCTCATACGGGATTGAACGCCTGCCGCGCGGCAAACATCCTTTCCGTCGAAGTCGACGAGGCGCTCCACAAGGCATTCCTGGAGGAGGACGCGTTATTCGAGCCGCCCGTTTCCACATTCGAGCCGACGCGGCGTTTGGCTAACGTCCCGAATCTGAACACGGTGCCGGGCAAAGAGCGTTTCGGTTTCGACTGCCGCGTCCTGCCGTCCGTTCCGCTTGACGACGTTATCGCCGTGGTCGAACGGGTGAGGGGCGAGGTAGCCCGGCGTACGGGCGCGACGATAGAGCTGGAGGTCGAACGCAGCGACGCCGCGCCCCCTACGCCGGCGGACAGCGAGATCCTCGCCCTTCTCGCGGCTTCCGTGAAGGGGACCTTGGGGGTCGAGCCAACCTTGGGCGGTATCGGAGGGGGGACGTTCGCGGCCTTCTTTCGGCGCAAGGGCATCCCGGCGGCCGTCTGGCAACAGGAGTGCGATACCGCCCACCAGCCTGACGAGTATGCGGAGATCGGCCACATTGTCAACAACGCCAAGGTCTTTGCCGCGATGATGATGGGCGGGCTGTAAGAGAAGTTCATTTAAAACAAAATTCAAAACAAAGTCACGAAACCTCGAAGATCTCCGCTAGTTTTTTGACGACGCCGTCCTCCGCGTTGCCGAGGCAGACGCACGAGGCGGCCTCGCGCACCGGGGCTTGGGCGTTTTGGGGGGCGATGGAAAAACCGGCTTCCGCGAACATCGTCAGGTCGTTGAAGTGGTCGCCCGCGACGAGAATTTCTTCTTTGGAGAACCCCCAGCGATCGGCCAGTTTTTTCAGCCCCTTGCCTTTTGTCGCTCCTGTGTGCATGTATTCGATAAAAGTCGGGAGGCTCTGCGTGACGTAGACTTTTTCTTTGAAAAAACGGCTGCTTTTTTCGAAAATCGCGGGGATGGACTCGGCGTTGGGCATTAAATTGATAATCTTCAAAGGGGCTTTGTTCGGAGTTTTGCTCAAAAAGGCGAAAAGATCTCCGACCGCCTCCATAACGGAGCCTGTGCGCTTGGCGTAGCCTTTGTCTTCCTCGGTGATATGAGAAACGTAAACGCGGTCGTCCATGTAGACGCGCGGATGTCCTTCCATTTCCAGCCCTATGCGTATTACCGCTCGGGCATCGTCGAGGGGCAGAGGGCATTCGTCCATGATCTTGCCGCTTAAAGAGGTGCGAAGCTGAGCGCCGTTGCAGAAAACGCCCGGAGTATCCAGGCCGATTCGTCTCAGGTGAGAAAGGGTGCCCGCGTGGGGACGCCCCGTGCAGGGGACGACTTTTACGCCGCTTTTATCTATCGCGCGCAGGACGTCGACCGCATATTCGGAAAGGGAAGAGTCGGGGCGCAGGAGAGTCTCGTCCAGATCGAAGGCTACCAGTTTGTACTTGTGCATGTTTGCATCCATCCTTGTGCTTGATCCTTGTGTTTGGCCAACATTGTGCGCGGTTTTGAGCCGTGATGTTCGTATCATCATACCACAAAGGTTCCACTGCTTGTCGCGGACCGATTCTCCCGCTTGACGCCGTTTCTTGATTGAGTTCTTTACGGATTTACGGAACAGATTCGATGAAATACAATGTGCGAAGCCGGCGTCGATGTTGATTTGATGTTGACGTTGAGGAACGGGATCGAATGAAACTTCTTGAGCTTCTAAACTTAAATTCTTTGAGGAGGGTTTTGTTAATGAAGAAAATGAAGAAGTTGACGGTGTTGTGGGTTGTGTTGTCGATTTTGTCGGTGTCGTCGGCGCTTCCGGCGCTGGGAGCGGATACGATCAAGATAGGCGAGATCGCTACGGTGACGGGCGACTTCGCGGCCTATGGAGTGGCGGAAGTCGAATCGGTCAAGATAGCCGTCGAGGAGATCAACGCAGCGGGCGGCATTCTTGGAAAACAGATCGAATTGATCATGTACGACTGCCGCACGCGTCAAGAGGATATGGTGAATGCCGCGCGGCGTTTGGTCGAGTCGGACAAGGTCGTGGCGGTCATCGGCCCCAGCGGAAGCGGTCTTTGCATCGCGGGCGCTCCTATTTTCAACAGGGGACAGGTTCCCCACATCGGAACCCTCCCCACAAACCCGCTGGTTACCGTTGACGAGACGGGCAAAGTACGTCCTTACAACTTTCGCATCTGTTTCCTGGATCCGTATCAAGGCCGCATGATGGCCTACTTTGCGTCCAAGGACCTGGGGTTCAAAAAAGCGGCGGTTCTTTACGACGTGTCGAGCGATTACTCGCAGGGGCAACGAGAGTTTTTTGTCGAGAGCTTCAAGGAATTTGGCGGAGAGATCGTCGCCGACGAGGGCTTTCGCGGCGAGGATGTCGATTTTCGGTCGCAGCTCACCAACATCAAAGACAGCGGCGCGGACGTGATGATCTTTCCCTTTATGGGCAAAGCCTTGCCCTTGGCGATCAAGCAGGCGCGCGAATTGGGGATCGGCCTGGTGGTTGTCGGCGGCGACGGCTACGGGGATTTCATGTGGGAGGTCGCGGGCGACGCCCTCGGCAACACGTACTGGGTCAGCCACGTGGATCAGTACGACCCCGTGTTGAAGCCCTTTTTCGACAAATACGAAGCCAAGACGGGCACCGAGTGCAAAGAGTTTATGAACGCCGTTATGGCCTATGATTGCGTATATTGGCTCAAAGACGCGATCGAGCGGGCCGGCACCGACGACCCCGTGAAAGTGCGCGACGCTCTCGAGGCTACGCGGGGGTTGAAGTTGATGCATGCCGTCCTGACGATGGACGAATTCCATAATCCCAAAGATAAAGATGGCGTCATGCTGGTCTGCGACGCCGCTCAAAAGAAGGCTTTGTTCTTTAAAAAGGTCAGGCCGGAATAAGCCGCTGGGCCCGGCAATACTGCGACAGAGAACTTTTTGTTGAACCGGCGTATGGAGTCTCCCGAAAGAATTCCGACGAAAGAGGGTTCCGAATGGCTACGATCATGAAAGGCTCGGATGTTGCCGCGGCAATGAGAGAAACGCTTCTGACGGAGCTGGAAAAATTGAGGCGAAAGGGAGTCGATCCGACGTTGGGCGTTGTCCGCGTCGGGTCGCGCGCCGACGACCTCGCTTATGAGCGCGGCGTTTTGAAGCGTTTTAAGGAATTGGGGATTGCGACGCGCGTTTTCGAGTTCCCCGAAAAGATCGACTCCAAAGATTTCCTCGCGGAGTTTGTGAAGGTGGGCGCTTCTTCGGCATTACAGGGGATTTTGTTGTTTCGGCCCCTGCCGAAGCATCTGGATGAAGATGCGGCGAGGCGGGCGATCGATCCCTTGAAAGATATGGACGGAATGAACCCTTTGAACGTTGCGAAGGTTTTCGCCGGCGAGGAGGATGGTTTTGCGCCCTGTACGTCCGTTGCCGTCATGGAGCTGTTGTCGCATTGGGGAGTGACTTTGACGGGCAAGAACGTGGCGATCGTCGGGCGCAGCATGGTGGTTGGCCGTCCCCTCGCCATGTTGATGCTGAAGAAGGACGCAACCGTCACGATGTGTCACACGAAAACCCAAAACGTGCGAGAGATTTGCCGCGAAGCGGATATTCTCGTCGCGGCCGCAGGGCGGGCCCACATGGTGACTCCCGCGTTCGTTTCCTCCAAAAGTATTGTCGTCGACGTCGGCATCAATATGGAAGACGGCAATTTATGCGGAGATGTGGACTATGACGCCGTCTCGCCCCTAGTTTCCATGATCACGCCCGTTCGCGGAGGCGTTGGCGCGGTAACGACCTCCGTATTGGCCAAGCACATTTTGAAAGCCGCGTCTTTGCTTGCCGCAAACTTGTAGTCCGGCCGGAAAACGCTCGGAGTCCGTCCGTAAAAGGCGGACTCTATAGACTTTTGCGGTGTCGCGGTTTAAACTATTTTTATTTTACGGGGGTGCGATTCGTCTGGTGACGGGCCCGGGCTTCAAACCCGGTGAGGGGTGGTTTGCGCTGTCCTTGGTGGGTTCGATCCCCACACGCCTCCGCCATGTGATTTTCCACACGCCGAGTTCCCGGAAAAAGATGGGGGGGAGTTTTTTGTGAACATACTGCACAACGCCAAAGAAGTCGAAGCACGGGTTCGAGAGTGGCGACGCCATATTCACGCGCATCCTGAGTTGGGCATGGAAACGGAGGCCACGGCCGTCTTTGTGGAGAAGGTTTTGAAGGAAATCGGAGTCTCGGAGGTGAGGCGTTGTGGGGGCACTGGGCTTGTGGCTTTGATACAAGGACAACAAGGACAGCCGGGAAACGCTTGCGTCGGCCTTCGCGCGGATATGGACGCCTTGCCCGTGAACGAGCGCAATGATTTGCCGTATAAGTCCGTGAACCCCGGAGCGGCTCACGTCTGCGGGCATGACGTGCACACGGCCTGCCTTCTGGGCGCGGCCCAGGTGCTGTACAGCCTTCGATCGGAGTTTCAGGGAACGGTAAAACTGATCTTCCAGCCGGGCGAGGAGGGCGCGGGCGGCGCTTCGCGGATGATCGCGGACGGCGTGCTGCAGAACCCGGAAATGCAATCGATTTTTGCGCTCCACGTGTGGCCGGACTTGCCCGTCGGCACGGTCGGATTTCGCCGGGGCGCCGTTCTGGCGAGCGCGCAGAGCATCGAAATTCGCGTCAAAGGCAAGCAGGGACACGCGGCGCACCCTCACCGCTGCGTCGACCCCATCTTGATTGCCGGACACGTTATATGCGCGCTTCAGTCGATCGTGGCGCGCGAGATAGCTCCGTTGGATACGGGCGTTTTGACGCTCGGGAAAATAACGGGCGGCACCGCGGGCAACATCATCCCCGAGGAAGTCTTCATCGAGGGTACGATACGCACCCTGTCCAAAGACGTAAACCGACAGATTGTCGAGGCCGCCGGGCGCATCGTGGAAGGAACTGCGGCCATGCTGCGCGGTTCGGGTAGTTTCAAGGCATCTCCCGGACTTCCTCCCGTGGTCAACGACGACGCTTTGTTCGATATGATGCAGGAAAGCTTCCGGCGCAATTTCGGAGAAGAACATGTCCGCACGCTCCCCGAGCCTTCGATGGGAGGGGAAGACTTCGCTTTATATTTAGAGCATGTTCCCGGCGCGCACTTCCGGCTGGGGGTCGGGCAGGAGGGGCGGGATAATTTTCCGCTGCATTCGCCCGATTTTATCGCGAATGACGGGGGTATTTCCTATGGTGTGGCCGGATTGGCCGCATTGGCTCTCGATGCTTTGAAATTGAAAAAAAAGCCCGGCCTTTGAGAGAGGGATCCGAGAGAAAATGCTGAAGTGCAAAATCAAACGCGCGTTGATCAGCGTCTCGGACAAAACGGGAATTGTAGAGTTCGCCGGAGGCCTTTCCTCGTTGGGAATCGAGATCGTCTCGACCGGCGGGACCTACAAAGCGCTTGCCGACGCAGGCATTCCCGTGATCTATATCTCCGACGTAACGCATTTCCCCGAAATTCTGGACGGGCGAGTGAAGACCTTGCATCCCGCCGTTCACGGGGGAATCTTGGCCCGACGGAACGATCCGGGGCATCGGGAGGCCCTGCAAAAAGAGCGTATCGTCCCCATCGACCTGGTTGCCGTGAACCTGTATCCTTTTCGGGAGACGGCGAGGCGGAATGCTTCCTGGGACGAGTTGATCGAGAATATCGACATCGGCGGACCGGCGATGATTCGTTCCGCCGCGAAAAATCACGAAGATGTCGTGATCGTCGTTCACCCGGACGACTACGAGGGCGTTTTGCGCCGACTGCGGCATGACGGAGACTGCGCGAAAGACGAACGTATCCGATTGGCCCTCAATGCCTTCCAGCACACGGCGGAGTACGATGCCTGCATTCACGCGACGTTGGCCGCCGTCTCGTCGGCCGGCCGAGAAGAGGAAATTTTCCCAAAGCGGCTTTCGCCGGAGACCGAAAGGCTGTCGACCTTGCGCTACGGGGAAAACCCCGGCCAGTCGGCCGCTCTTTACCGCGACGCAACCCGGACGCCCTCTTTCGTCGACGCGCTTCAGCTTCAAGGTAAAGAACTGTCCTACAACAACTGGCTCGACGCCGACAGCGCGTTCAAGATCGTACAGGAGTTGGACGGGCCACAGCCCGCCGCCGTCGTCGTCAAACACACCAACCCCTGCGGCGCTGCCCTGGGGACGACGATCGAGGAAGCGTTCGGAAAAGCCTACGAGGCTGACCCGGTGTCGGCCTTTGGGGGCATCCTCGCCGTCAACCGGCCGGTGACGAGGGAATTGGCCGAGGCTTTACAGGGCGTTTTCTGGGAGGTGATCCTCGCCCCAGATTACTCTGAGGAAGCGAGAAAAATTCTTGGGGCCAAGCCCAACCTGCGCTTGCTGGAGGTTCCCGAAGCGGTCTGGCCGGTCGTTCCCTCATTGGAATGGAGAAGTATTCAAGGAGGGTTCCTCGTTCAGGAGCGGGACCTTCAGAGCGCCCCTCCAGACGGCTGGACCGCCGTCACCGCTAGGCGTCCGACCGAAACGGAATTTGAAGACCTAATATTTGCGTGGAAGGTCGTCAAACAGGTGAAGTCGAACGCGATCGTTCTAGCAAAAGACCGTACTACGGTGGGCATTGGGGCTGGACAGATGAATCGCGTGGGCGCGGCTAGAATCGCCCTGGAACAAGCCGGCGAAAAAGCGCGGGGGGCGGTATTGGCGTCGGATGCGTTTTTTCCCTTTGCCGACACGGTGCGGTTGGCCGCGGAAAGCGGCGTAACCGCCGTCGTTCAGCCCGGAGGCTCTTTGCGCGACAAGGAGTCCATCGACGTCGCGGACGAACGCGGTCTCGCGATGTTCCATACGGGCGTCCGGCATTTTAAGCATTAAATGTTAATATTGGAATATTAAATTGAATATTTTCGGGAGTGAATGATGAAGGTCCTACTCATCGGCAGTGGCGGACGTGAGCATGCCTTGGCGTGGAAGCTGGCGGAAAGCCCTCGCTTGACGAAACTCTACGCCGCGCCGGGCAATCCCGGGATGGAAAAAACGGCGCGACTCGCTCCATTGGAGGCAACGGACCTCGGCGAAATTGTCGCCTTCGCCGCAAGGGAAAGCGTCGATCTGGTCGTCGTCGGGCCGGAAGCCCCCTTGGCCCTGGGCTTGGCCGACCGTTTGAAGGAAGAGGGAATTCCCTGCTTCGGCCCGGGAGCGAAGGGGGCGCTCCTGGAGAGCTCCAAAAAGTTCGCCAAGGATTTTATGACGCGGCACGGTATTCCGACGGCCGCTTATCGCGCCTTTGCCTCGAACGGCGACGCGAAGCGGTACATCGGGTCTTTGCCGAAGGAGCCGATCGTGATCAAAGCCGACGGTCTGGCCCAGGGCAAGGGAGTCGTCGTGGCGGAAAACCTCGAGGATGCGTTGGCGGCGCTTGACGCGATGATGAGCGGACGCTTTGGGGAAGCGGGGCGAGAGGTGGTCGTCGAGGAATGCATGACCGGTGAGGAGGTGTCGTTGCTTACGTTTACCGACGGTAAGACGATTCTTCCGATGCTTCCCGTTCAGGATCACAAACGCGTCGGAGAGGGCGATACGGGGCCGAATACCGGCGGAATGGGGACTTACGCGCCGGTATCCGCGTTCTCGCCGGAGGTCGCGGAGGAGGTAGACGCAAGGATCCTCCGCCCGTTGCAAAACGCTTTGCGCCAGGAGGACCTCGATTATCGCGGATGTCTTTATATCGGCCTGATGCTCACCCCGGAGGGGCCGAAGGTCGTCGAGTTCAACGCCCGTTTCGGCGACCCGGAGACCCAGGTGTTGATGCCGTTGTTGAAAACGGACCTTCTTGACGTCGCCTACGCGTGCGCGAAAGGGGATTTGGCGGGACAAACCCTCGAATGGCGGCCCGAAAAAGCGGTGTGCGTGGTGATGGCGTCGTCCGGATATCCGGGGGAGTACCTCACGGGGTACTCCATTCGCGAAAAATCGGTGTCGGAGGATTTGACGCAAAACTCCTGGGTTTTCCACGCGGGAACGGCAAGGAACGCCCAGGGCGAGTTGGTGACGGCCGGAGGCCGGGTGTTGGGCGTTGCCGCGAGAGGCAAGACCCTGGAAGAAGCCCTTGCTCGATCCTACGGGCGCGTCGAGAGCGTCGAATTCGAAGGCCGCGTTTTTCGCCGCGATATCGCCCACCGAGAAATGAAACGCCAGTGAGAATTCTATTCCTCGATTGAAATTATTTTATGTGAAGCTGTATGTGAAGTTGTTTTATGTGAGATCTTTAATGCGGCGACTGTGGAATCGGGTTATAATCTTGGGAAAGATGAGCAGTTCTGGTAACCGCTGCGGTATCGCGTCGTCGATGTCGGGGAGGAAAGTCCGGGCTCCATAGGGCAGGATGCCGGGTAACGCCCGGTCGGCGCGAGCTGAAGGAAAGTGCCACAGAAAGCAAACAGCCCCGAGACGGACAACCAACAGGCAAAACACGCCATGTTGGGCGTTTGTTCTCCGAGGGTAATGGTGAAAAGGTAGGGTAAGAGCCTACCGGATGCGGTGTGAATCGCATGCTTGGCAAACCCCATCCGGAGCAAGATCGAATAGAGGGGAAAGAGGCGGCCCGCCGACCCCTGGGTCGATCGCTTGAGGAACGTCGTAAGGCGTTTCGGAGATAAATGGTTACCTGAACACAGAACCCGGCTTACGAACTGCTCATTATTTTTATTGAAAAGGGACGTTAAGACTATTTCAAATGGTCTTAACGTCCCTTTAGTTATTAACTGAGAGTGGTATTGTGGGGGAAAGTGGCAAAAGTTGTCATTGAATTGTCATTGAGTGGGAGATTTTAGCATGTTGATGGGAACGTACGAACATCGGCTAGATACGAAGGCCCGCCTTGTTCTTCCGGCGAAAATCCGTGAAAAACTGAGCGATGCCGTCGTGGCCGCCGCCGGGTTGGAAAATTGCGTTTCCCTCTACTCCGAGACGGAATGGGAGAATTTCTCGGAAAAAATCAAGAACATGCCTTTTTACTCGGATGACGAGAACAGGGATTTTGTGCGCATCATGTTGAGTAGCGCGCACGAAATTTTTATAGATGGGATGGGGAGGGTTTTGCTGCCTCAAGTGCTTCGGGAATATGCCCGATTGAATCAGGAAGTCGTTGTCAACGGAGTTCGTGACCACGTGGAAATTTGGGATAAAGAACTTTGGGCGACGAAGTGGAAGTCCGGTTTGGAAAACTTGCCCAAATTGGCGAAGAACGCGGGTTTTTGAGATGTCGTCCCCATCGGAACACGAACCGGTGCTGCTGGCGCGAGTGATCGAGTTTTTGCGTTCCGGCGGCTCGAAAGACATGAAAAAGATCGTCGACTGTACGCTGGGTCTGGGGGGGTATTCCGAGGAAATTTTACGCAGTTTCCCAGACGCGCGAGTTTACGCGCTGGATAGGGATTCTTCCGCCATTGCCCGGTCGGAGGCCCGGCTTTCGGAATACGCGTCGCGCTTCAAGGCGTTGCACATGAATTTCGGCGACATGGAAGAGGTGTTGGATGATTTCGCGCCTTTCGACGCCTTCGTTTTCGACTTGGGCGTCTCCAATATGCAGTTGACGGAGGCGGAACGGGGGTTTTCGTTCCAAAGCGACGGTCCGCTGGACATGAGAATGAACCCCGACGGGTCGGCTCAAACCGCGACAGAGGTTTTGGAGAGGCTTTCCGCGGGCGAACTGGCGAAGATTTTCTGGAGGTACGGAGAGGAACGTTACTCGCGCCAGATTGCGGCAAGGATAGAGGAAACCCGGAAACGAGGAAGTCCGTTGAAGACCACGGGCGAGCTTGTGGCGCTCATACGAGATGTATTGCCCGCGCCGGCGCAGAGGAAAATGGGCACGCACCCGGCCCGCCGCGTTTTTCAAGCGCTTCGCATCTACGTCAACGAGGAACTCGAAGAACTGGAAACGGGTCTTGCGTCGGTCAGGAGGCTTTCGTCTCCCGAGGCGGTGGTGATCGTTGTTTCGTATCATTCGCTGGAGGACCGCATCGTCAAGCATACGTTCAGAACATGGGAAACGGAGGAAAAAAGGGGGACTGTTCTCACCAAACATCCTGTATGCGCCGAATTTGAGGAAATAGAAAAAAATTTTAAGGCACGTAGCGCAAAACTCCGGGGCTTTCGATTTTCCGCAAAAAGCGGACAGAAGATCCAACGACAAACGAAATAAAAGCAAACGAAGCGGGGGATGAAGATATGACCATGCGTAAGAGGAGACTTATTTTTACGGTAGCCGTGGTTTCATTTACGGCGATTGTCGTCCTGGGTTTTTTTCGGCTTCAAGTCTCTCGATTGGAACAGCTTTTGAGCAGTATTGACGGGAGCATCGAGCGTTATTCCGCGGAGGAAGTGGAGCTCAAGCAAGTTTTTTCGGGACTGGCTTCGCCCATAAAGATATACAGCTATTGCAAGGATATGCTGGGCATGGACAAAGTCAAACAAGTCGAAATCGTCAATGTCCCCGCTACGCATGTTGTCGCCATCCCCTCTCCGGAACCGCAAAAAGGATGGCGTTCGAGCGTATTTTCGATTTTAGGGTTCACTGTGAACTGAGTTTCTCGACGGGCACCTTATCCGGTCGAAATAGAAATGGAATATAGAAAAAACGATGGCGTCCAAACGTTATTTTTTCAGCCCCTGGCTCTTTTTTATCGCTCTTTTTGGCTTCGTGATTTTGAAGCTGGTCGAATATCATTGTTTTCCGGATCCCCGTGTGCTTTCTCAGGCGCAGACTCAATATTGGAGTCGCACTCCTGTCAAATACAACCGAGGGTTCGTTCAGGACAACAAAAACAACATTCTCGCTTTATCCGTTCCCGCGTCCAGTTTTTTCATCGATCCTGAACGATGGTCCCCTTTGAGCGCATCCGCGCTTGAGGGGCTGGTCCCGGAAAGCGTTCTCAAAAAAATATCGGGGCCGCTGGAGGGCCGTTACGTGAGGTTGGTGCGGATGGTGCCGCCCGAGATAGCCAAAAAAATCCGGGAGCTGAACCTCAAAGGGCTTTATGAAGAAAAAGAGAAAAAGAGAGAATATCCCAACGGGACTCTTTTGTCTCACGTTCTGGGTTTTTGCGATATCGACGACAACGGTCAAGCCGGCATCGAACTGGCATGGGATTCGACGCTTTACGATCCTCAAGGGTACAAGATAATGATCCGTCAGTCGGGAGGGCGTTCTCTGATAGTGGGAGGCGAGGGAATCTATGACCGAGGAACGAATGTTTCCATGGTCACGCTTACGATCGACGTGAGAATCCAATACATCGTAGAAAAGTACCTGAACGAAGTCGCGTCCGAACATGGAGCCAAGTGGGGAGCCGTTATATGCATGAACCCAAATACGGGCGCCGTGCTTTCCATGGCAAGCTGGCCCACTTTCAACCCCAATAACCGCGAAGAGCTCCTCAACTCCAAAAACATCATCAATAACGCGATTGGGAGGGCTTATGAACCGGGATCGACCTTCAAGCCCGTTTTTATGGGGATCGCTCTCGAAAGCGGATTGGTGCGCACGAACGAGGTTTTTCATTGCCCCGCGCGGCTGAAAATAGCCGATGGATTCATATCGGAGGCCTACCAAAAGGCTATGGGGGAGATTTCTACGGCCGACGTCCTCATCAAATCGTCGAATGTGGGCATGGCTCAGATTGGGACACGGGCCAAACCTCTCGATATGTACCGCGCTCTTCTCAATTGGGGATTCGGCAAGCCCAGCGAAATCGAGTTGAAAGGCGCGGAAAAAGGCATTCTGGCCTCTCCGGGGCAGTGGAGAGGCGTCGTGCCCGCGAACATCTCCATTGGTCAAGGGCTGGCCATGACTCCACTGCAGTTGATCACGGCTGTAGCGGCCGTCGTTAACGGAGGCAAGCTTTTGAGCCCCTATCTTGTGCAAGAAGCCATGGACTCCACGGGTACGACCGTCTATCGGGGAAGTAAAAACGTGATCCGCGAGGTCTTGACCCCCGAAACTAGCCGATGGTTGCGCAAGGTCATGCGCGAGACGGTACTTTCTGGAACGGGGCGGCAGGCAAACACGACGATCACGGAAATCGCCGCTAAGACGGGCACGGCGCAGGTCGCCGAAAAAGGGGCCTACGCGAAGGGTCGTCACGTGTCTTCTTTCGTGGGTTTCTGGCCGTACAGCGATCCGCAATACTTGATGCTCGTCGTCGTCGGCGAACCCACGAGCGGGAAGTATTACGGAGGCGAAGTGGCCGGCCCCGCGTTCAAAAAAATTGTCGAGGGCATGGCGGACTTGGAAGTTTTCGAGTCGGGCAGGGAGGAAATCTTATGAAATTGTCGGCTCTTACTCAAGCTTTGGCGAAAAAAGGGTTTGTATTCGTCTATGACGGCGCGGGCGGAAACCCCACGGTTTCCGGCGTTTTCTCCGACAGCCGCAAGGTTCAGCCCGGATCGATTTTTTGTTGTATCGAGGGAGAAAAGAGCGACGGCCACCAATATGCCGCCGTCGCGGAAGCCGCCGGCGCGGTGGCGTTTGTGTGCGAACGCCCTGTAAAGACCGATCTGCCCGTCCTTCTTGTCGAATCCACACGAGAGGTCATGGGCGACCTGGCCGCTCTCGTGTATGGAGAACCCGCCTCCAAGCTTCTGATGATCGGCGTCACGGGCACCAACGGCAAAAGCACCACGACCTATATTTTGCGCAGTATCCTTCAAGCGGCGGGAATCAAGAGCGGTCTGCTGGGAACGATCGTCGAGAGCGACGGGAACCGGGAGCGCGACGCGGAAAGGACCACGCCCGAAAGCTGCGACATTCAAAGACACTTGGCGGCAATGGTGAAAAATAAGTGCGGGGCCTGTGTGATGGAAACCTCTTCACACGGTCTTCAAGTCGGGCGCTTGAACGGCTGTCGTTTCGACGTGGCCGTTTTTACCAACCTCAACTCCGAGCATCTGGATTTTCATAAAAATATGGAAAATTATTTTCAGGCAAAACGCCTTCTGTTTACGAAATACTCCAAGGAAGGCCGGGTCGCGGCGATCAACTCGGACGATCTTTACGGAGTTCGCTTGTTGAAAGAATTTCCGGACGCGAGGGGGTTCGGTTTCGCCGACGCGTCGGATGTGGAGTTGGGCATGGACGGTTCCTCCTTCACCGTCTCCTCCGCCGTCGGAAAGAGGGGAGCCGAAACGCCTCCCTTGTCGCTGAAAAGCCCCCTTGTGGGGGACTTCAACGTCACCAACGCGCTGGCGGCGGTTACCGCGTTGAGAGGCCGGTTCGACGATGCCGTCATCGCGAAAGGAATAGCGGCAATTCCTCAGGTTCCGGGGAGATTGGAAAAACACAGGATACCGAACGGCGCTTGTTGCGTCATCGATTTTGCCCATACGCCCGAAGCGCTTGGCAATATTTTGTCGGTAGCGCGGGGGTTTTGCAGTGGAAAGTTGATTTCTATTTTTGGGCACGGGGGAGGGCGTTATCCGTCCAATCGACCGGCATTGGGCGCTGTGGCCGCGTCTTTGGCCGATCTGATTCTCGTCACTATGGACAATCCTCGCGACGAGGACCCGGCTTTGATCGCGGACAGCATTGTGCGGGGGATCGAAAATCGAAATAGAGAAAAGGGCAAGGGGGCCAGATATCAGGTTATTTTGGACAGGAAAGAAGCGATTTCCACAGCGCTTTGTATTGCGGGGCCTGACGACGTGCTGGTGGTCTCGGGCAAGGGGCCGGAAAAATTTTTGACGATCAAAGATCAAAAAATTCCCTACAGCGACGCGGAAACGGTCGAAGAGTGGATACGGTTGGCCAGATGAGCGAAACTGCTGTCGATATGAGATACGCGATTATCGCCGGGGTTTTGAGTTTCGGCGGAGGAACCGCGTTGCAACGCCTTCTAATTTTTCTGCAGCGGCGCTTGCGCGTGGCTCAGGTTCAAAAAAGTTATGGAGTCGGCATCGACGTGGAGGTCAAAAGCGCGACTCCGACGATGGGCGGAGTCGCTTTTGCCGTGTCGGCTCTTGTCGCTTTGGGGCTGGGATTCGACGCCGACGCCCTTCTCTTTTGGGGGTTGCCGATCGCCTGTGCGATTATTGGTTTTGTGGACGACTGGCTCAAGGTCAGCAATCGATCGAGCGAAGGTTTCACCAGCCTCCGCAAGCTGACGATCCAAGTAATAACGGCCTTTTTTTGGGTCGTATGGGCTTTATTGCAAAAGGGCCTCGTTTTATGGCCGGGTTTCGCGTGTCCGTTTTGGCTTGCCGTCCCCGTAACCGTGCTGGCCGCGGTTGGGATGATGAATGCCGTGAACGTGACGGATGGGCTGGATGGACTGGCGGGAGGGACCTTCATGATCTCTCTGGGCGTGCTGGGATACCTTCTGACGTGTTCGAGTTTTTTGTCTGTGGCGTTTGCCGTCCTCCTAGGCGTCACGGCGAGTTTTTTGCTTTATAATGTTCGCCCGGCCCGCATTTTTATGGGCGATGCCGGTTCGCATTTCTTGGGGGGCGCGCTCGTCGCTTTGTGCGTGCAGGGAGGCGCAATTGGAGCGTTGATCCCCGCCGGGTTCCTGTTTGGAATCGAATTGCTTTCGTCCGCCGTACAAATTATCGCGATCCGTAAATTCAATAAGAAGATTTTTAGGATGGCGCCCTTGCACCATCATTTTCAGCGCCTAGGCTGGGACGAAACGACGGTGACCTCGCGCTTTTTGGTTGTTCACGCCGTGGGCGCCGCGTTTTTGGCGGCCTTGTGCGTTCAGATTCTGGGTCTTTAGCGGGTGATCGACATAGATACCAAGGTAGACATCAAGATAGACATCGAGGACTGGAGTTCCAAACGAGTTACGGTGATTGGAGCGGGGGTGAGCGGGACCGCTTTGGCCCTTCTCGCGCGTGGTTTAGGCGCGGAAGTTTTTGTGTCGGAAGAACGAAACGCGCTGGCCGGCGATGTGGCCGAGCGCTTGAGAAACGCGAATATCGAATGGGAGACGGGAGGTCACAGCGACCGCGCCTTTGAAGCCGACACGTTGTTGCTCAGCTCGGGCATCTCCCCCGGAGCCTTTTGCGTTCGAGAGGCGGAGCGGCGCAAGGTCCCCGTCATGGGGGAGCTGGACTTCGTCGCTCCCCGGATCGAGGGGCGTATCGTCGGCATAACGGGAAGCAACGGAAAAAGCACTACGACCGCGCTTTCCGGGCATATCCTTCAGAAGATGGGATTCAAGACCGGAGTGGGAGGCAACATCGGCGAAGCCGCCTCGCTTTTTACGCGGGAACCTTTCGACTATGTGGTGCTGGAGCTCAGCAGCTTTCAGCTTCATTGGGCCCATCATTTGAAGAGCGCTGTCGGCGTCGTCACGAATTTGGCCCCGGACCACATCGATTGGCACGGGAGTTACGAGAACTACGTCGCGGCCAAGGCGAAACTGCTGTCTCTCCAGGACTCCGATGGGTGGAGCGTCGTGCAGGATCGCGACTGTCAGGCGCTTCGCCTGGAGAAGTTCGGCAGGACGGTCGTGTTGAGCTGGAGCGAAAAACCGAAAAACGGGACGGCAGGGCATATTTTCATGGGGAAGGACCTTGCCGTATTGCGCCTTGAAGGGAAGGAGCATCCCCTTTTCCGGTACGACGATACGACGCTTCTGGGACGTCATAACCTGGAAAACGTCGCTATGGCTCTTGCGGCGGCGCGATTGCTCGACGTCGTGGTCTCCGACGCGCGAGAGGTCTTGACCGATTTCAGCCCCCTGGCGCACCGCTGCGAGCTGGTCGCCGCCGTCGATGGAGTGACCTACATCGACGATTCCAAAGGAACCAATGTCGCGGCGTCGGTTACGGCGTTGACGTCCATTGAGGGACGTAAGATCGCCATCCTGGGGGGGAAGGGCAAAGGCGAGGATTATGAGGCTTTGGCGGAGGCGGTTGTGAAGGAAGCCGACGCCGCCGTGTTGATCGGGGCGGAAAAAAATCGAATCGAAGCCGCGTTGAAAAAGGCCGGTTTCGCAAATACGCACCGAGCCGCCGACATGGAAATGGCCGTGCATTTGGCGCGGAAGCTCGCTCGTCCGGGAATGGTCGTTTTGCTTTCCCCCGCCTGCACAAGTTGGGATATGTACGAAAGTTATAAAAAGAGAGGGGAGCATTTCCGTGCCGTTGTCCGGGGCCTGGAGAGCTGAAGCGCGGCGCGGGGTTCGGGGAGGGAGGGTCAAAGAAAGTAGACCCTTGCCCGAGTTCTCGCTGGGGCGCGAAAGACGAGCCGCGCACAACATGTGGGCTTTATGGATCATACCGCTGGTCCTGAGTTGTTGCAGCATTGTCATGATCGCTTCTTTGACCTCCAAAAGCGGCCCGGACGGAAGTTCGCCGTACTGGCTGGCCTCCAGGCAATTTCTGTTTTTGGGGCTGGGTTTGGCGCTCATGTGTTGTTGCTACCTCACTCCTCTCTACGTGATTCGCCGTTCGAGCTGGCTTTTGTGGAGCGTGTCCGTGCTGTTGGTTTTGGGGACCTTGATTCCGGGGATCGGCGTCAAAGTGGGAGGCGCCCGCAGGTGGCTAAGCCTCTTCGGAATACAATTTCAGCCGCTGGAGATTTTGACGTTGGCCGTTCCCCTGTTTTTGGCCGATCGCCTGGCAACCTCCAGGCGGGAGGGTTTTCAATGCTTTTGCCGGCCGTCTTTTTCTCTCGCTATGCTCTCGGCGTTCCCTCTTTTTTTACAGCCCAATATGGGGGGGATTATCCTCGTTTTCGGCATCTGCATGTCGATGCACGTGGTGGGCAGGGGGTGGAAATATCCTCTTATAGGCGCGTTATTTCTGGGGATGGCTTTTGTCGCGATGATTTACATGGAACCCTATCGCATGAGGCGTCTTATGGCTTTCATCGATCCTTGGGACGATCCTCTGGACAGGGGATTCCAAATTATTCAGGGCTTGGTCGCCTTCAGCAACGGAGGAATTTTAGGGGTAGGGGTAGGGAAGGGTCTGCAAAAGCTGAACTACCTTCCGGCGGCTCACACGGATTATATTTTCCCGGCCATTGGGGAAGAGTTCGGCTTAGTGGGCACGCTTTTCGTCGTATCCCTCTACGCCATCTGGACCGTCAAGTCGTATTCGCTCTATCGGCGCAGCAACGATCCCTATACCTCCGTTTTGATCTGGGGGGTGACGGCTTCCATTTTATTCCCGATGTTCGTCAACTTTGGAGGCGTCATGAAATTAATGCCCCTCACGGGAATTCCCTTGCCTTTTTTGAGCGCGGGCGGAACCGCTCTCGTCTTTATGTGGGTGAAGGTGGGGATTTTGATGCGCGTCGGGAAAGAATTGGCCTTTCGCGATTCACCAGGCGGCGTCCTTCGGACCTGAGGGGTGTTGAAAAAATGCCCGCGAAAAAGGAAACGCCCGCGAAAGCGGAGAAAATTCTGATCGTCGCCGGAGGAACAGGAGGGCATATTTTCCCCGCTTTGGCCTTCGGTCGTTGGATCCTGGACCAGAAAAAAGCGGAACGCGTTTTTTATCTTTCGGGCAGCCGGCCTTTAGAGGGCGAAATTTACGCGTCGCAGGGGATCCGGCCGTATCGACTGTCTCTATCGGGTTCTCCGTTGGGGAGTTCCTCCAGGACTCGAAATTTTCGACGATGGATGGAACTCCTTCATTCATTCTGCCAAACGGGGTATTTTTTGAGACGGGAACGTCCAGACCTATGTTTTCTTTTTGGCGGCTATGTTTCGCTGATGCCTCTTCTGTGGTGTCGTCTTCTCGGGATTCGCGTGATCGCGCACGAACAAAACGCTTGCGCCGGAAAAGTGACGCGCTTGGCGGCGCGCCTTCGCGTGCCGATCGCCTCGGGCTGGAACGAATGCCGTGGGGTGGACGGCTTCGCGCCTGTAGGCGTTCCCGTCCGTCCTCTGAGGAAGATTTCCCGAAAAGAGGCCGCCTCGGCTCTGGAGATCGACGTGAAGGACGGAGATTTTGTCGTAGGCGTCGTCGGCGGCTCGCTCAGTAGCGCGGCGTTATCGACATTGGTCGAGAAAGTATCCGAAAGCGTGGCGGGAGGCGATGGCGAAAGCTGCGTTTTCGTCGTATTGAACGATATTCCCGCCCCCGCTTTCGAAAAAAGAATTCATTTTGTCGGTCGGCGGTGGAATATGAATCCGTTTTATTCCCTATGCGACGCCGTGGTTTGCCGGGCTGGGGCTTCCACTCTGGCCGAAGTCGCGAGTTACGGAATACCGACCTTGGCGATTCCATGGAAATCGGCCGCGGACGGGCACCAAGAAGCCAACGCCGAATGTTTCTCCGCTTTGACGGGCAACTCGATTTGGAAAGAAGACGGGAACGAGAACGCTGAAGGCGACGCTTTGAGAGAAGTTTTCTCGAAATTCGTAACGCGCGCGCGGGAGGCGCGGGGCGAAAAGGGACGCGAAAATGAATCCGCGATCGACGCCGCGTCTTCGGCTTTATGGCGCTTCGGGCGGGAAGGACGCGAGAGGCGTCTTGATATATAATGCCGATAGTGGCCGTCGCGTTGAATCTGGCGACGCCGAGTATGGAGGAAATTTTACGTGAAAGTACCTGGAGAATTTGAGGGCATCGAACGCGTTCATCTTATGGGCATCGGCGGGGCGGGTATGAGCGCGTTGGCTTTATTGTTGGCCGGAAAAGGATTCGCGGTGGAGGGCTGCGACCTTGCCCGGAGCGAGTACACTGTCAAGATCGAAAATTTGGGCATCGATTGCGTCGTCGGTCATTCGCCTTTACATATAGAAAAATTTTCTCCCCAATTGGTGGTTTACAGCAGCGCCGTGGATTCGAATCACGAAGAGCTGCTCGCGGCGCGGAGGCGGGGAATTCGGACGGCGGGCCGGGGACTGGCGTTGAGCTGGCTCTTTAACGCGTCTCAGGGAATCGGCGTGGCGGGAACCCACGGAAAAACCACGACGTCCTCCATGGTCGGCCTGATTTTAGAGAGCGCGGGATACGCGCCCACGTTGGCCATCGGCGCGGAGGTCTGCGATATCGGAGTAAACGCCCGTGTCGGCAAAAGCGATTTTTTCGTCGCGGAGATAGATGAAAGCGACGGGTCCTTCGAGTTCTTCAAACCCGCGGTGACGGCGATAACAAACGTCGACTGGGATCATGTCAATTACTTTCATACAAGAGAAGACGTCGTCTCGGCGTTTATCCGTTTCGCCGGCGCGAGAAAGCCCGACACTCCTTTGGTGGTCTGCGCGGAAGACGCGGGCGCGCAATCCTTGATCGGAGAGCTGAAGAACGATCCCAAGCTCGTGACCTGCGGTTGGGGGAAGAGTTGGAATTGGGGGGCTTACGACGTGGCGCGCAAAGAAGGCGGCGGGGTCGTTTTTTCCGTGGCCTGTAACGGGGAAACTCTGGGAAAAATGGAATTGACCATTTCCGGGGATCATAACGTCATGAACGCGCTTGTGGCTTGCGCGACGGCCTCGTCGGTGGGCATTCCTTTCGAGACGGCGGCAAAAACGTTGCGTGAATTTCGAGGGGCCAGGCGCAGGCTCGAAAAATTGGGAGAAAGAGACAGAGTTCAGGTAATCGACGACTACGCGCATCATCCGACGGAAATCACGGCATCGCTTTCCGCGATGCGGGACGCCTATCCAGGCCGGCGGCTCGTGGCGATTTTTCAACCCCACCGTTACACCCGGACCTCCGCCTTTTATCGCGAGATCGCGTCCGCGTTGGAAGCGGCGGACATCGCCTTGTTGTTGCCCATTTACGCCGCGGGAGAGAGTTCGCAGGAAATCACGTCGGAGGATATTTTCAATATAATGCACGCCGACGGGCACCGTTCCATATTCTGCAGCGACGAAAACGACGCTCTCGCGAGATTGGATTCCCTTCTGGGCAAAGACGACGTCCTCATAACGCTGGGGGCGGGCAATGTTTCTCAATTGGGCGAAGCTTATTTGAAAAGAGTTTCTCAACTTCCGCAAAAATGCTCCTTAGATTATAATGCAACTGAGTTTGAAGAGTTGGAAGAGAGGGTCTCTGAATTGGAAGACAAGGCCCCGCGTGTGTAAGACGATGTGCGAATAATAACAATTTTTGTGGAAGTAATATAATGTGGAAAACGGATTTGAAGAACAACATGACCTGCCCGCTGGAAGAAGGACGAGACTTGGCTTCTTTGTCCGCGTTGGGCGCCGGGGGGCGAGGGGAGTTGTTTATGGAGCCGGCGGAGATGCGAGACGTTTCCGTATTGTTCCGAATACACGGCAAAGAGCATTTTCCTCTGTATATTTTAGGGGGAGGGACGAATGTGGTTTTTGCGGACGGCGAAATCGAGGGGGTCGTCCTTTCGACTCGACGATTGAACGGCTGGCGATGGGACGCGGATGGTTCGACGGCTGTGCTGGAGGTGGACGCGGGTTGTCCGTTTCCTCTGGTGGTTTCTCATGTCTGGAAAGAAGGGTTTACGGGCGCGGAATTCGCGCACGGCATTCCTGGCACGATTGGCGGAGCGGTCGCCGGTAACGCTGGGGCTGGAGGGAGGAGCGTAGGCGATCTCCTGGAAGAGGCGACGACGATCGAAGAAGGCGGTGACGTTCAAAGATGGAAGCGCGGCGAATTCGATTATTCCTACCGTCGTTTTTCGCTTTTTTCGTCTTCTTCTCCCGTTCGTTTCTTGGCGAGCTGTAAAATGAAATTTCAACAAGCGCCTCGCTCGGAAATCGAGCAAAACGTCAAAATTTTTCGCCGAGCGCGGACAAATCAGCCTCACGGCGTGAAAAGCGCGGGGTGCGCTTTTAAAAACCCTCCGGGGGACAGCGCCGGACGGCTTTTGGATATATCCGGGTGCAAGGGGTTGCACGTGGGAGGCGCTGTTGTCTCAGAGCTTCACGCAAATTTTCTGCTCAATAGAAACAACGCTACGGGGGCAGATATTTTTAGACTAATGGAATCATGTCGTGATATAGTATTTCAAAAGACCGGGGTATGCCTTGAACCTGAAATAAAGTTGCTGGGTTTTGGCAATTGACCTTTTTTTTCGTTTGAAATACAGGTATTTTTATGGCTTTCAGGAGGTTTCGATGGTTTAAGATCATACTGTGTTCGATGTTGTTGGGGGGACTATGGCGCCTGAACGAACGTTACGTGTGGATGTCGATGCGAGAGTTTCGCGTCAAGGTCACGGATCCGGCTTTGGAAAAGCGATTTTGGGATATATTCCCTTCCCAGTGTTTTCGCTTTTGGCCCGCGTTTTCGCGCAAGTCACGGGTGATAGGGGCTTTTTTGGAGCGAACTCTTCCCGTTCTCGTGGATACTCGTATGACGGGAATCGGGATGTTCGTCACGGATATAAAGTTACTTTCGCCATGGGTGCTTCTCGAATGGAGAGGACAGGTATGGTGTATATCGCGGGAAGGCCGGATGTGGAATATCGCCGATGGAAGCCTTAAAGTCGCGGGTTTGGAACTTCCCCGAAAACCTTTGTGGCGGGTTCCGTTTTTGCCCGCCGAGTCGAGTGAAGACGTGCGTTCTCTGCCGAACGGGGTTTTTCCTTCGCTTTTTTCGGTGGATGTGATTGAAGATTTTTTGACGGGATTCGGAAATGAACCCTGGTTTGAAAATATAGAGGAGATCGTTTTGGATCGCCGGGCTGGCGCCGATCTTTTTAAGCTGCGGTTTATTCGCGGGGGACAAGAGTTGATGATCTTGCTTCAAAAGGACAAATATCGGGGGCGAGAGCTCAACATCGCACTCGATCACATTCTGGAGCGTCTTCGGAAAGAAGGCGGCAATCATTTGATTGACGCCACCTATGAAGAAAAGATCGTCGTCGACAGCTTGTCCTTGGGCGCAGGAGAAGGGAGTTCGAAATAATTGTTCAGGGAACCGGACACCTTAATAGGACTTGGCGTGGGCACCACCAAGATCGCCGTGATCGTGGCGGAAAGGGATCCTCGTTCGCGTGATATAGTTCAGATCATCGGCATAGGATCCACCCCTTCGTTGGGTATCCGTAAGGGTCTGATCGTGAACTTGGAACAGGCGGTGCGATCCGTCCGGAATGCGGTCAAAGACGCGGAAAATATGGTTGGCTTCAAACTGAGTCAGGCGATGGTCTCCTTCAACGCGATCGACGTCAACAGCGTCATGTCGAGGGGGATGGTGTCGTTGGGGCTCAGGGCGCGCCCCGTTGAGGTCGAAGACGTGGAGCGTGTCATCGAAGCCGCTCAGACGGAGCTTTCCATACCCGCGAACAAAGTTGCGCTTCATACGATCCCCGTTCGATATTCCATCGACGGAAATTTTGGCATCGACGATCCCTTGGGAATGACGGGAATGCGCCTGGAAATGGAGCTGCAGACGATCACCGTTCCCATGCCTTATGTGCATAACGTGGTGAACTGCGTGGAGGCCTCCGGCATAGAGGTGGAGGGCCTGGTGATCAAACCTATCACCTCGGCGCTGGGGGCCTTGACGGAGGAGGAAATGCGCATCGGCGCCATATCGCTCTGCATAGGCGGAGGCACGACGGGGCTCACGTTTTACAGAGATGGCCGTCCTGTGAAGGTGGGAATTGTCCCTATCGGGGGAGACCATATCACCAATGACCTGGCAAGCGTGTTGCGTTTGCCCCTCAATAAAGCGGAAGAGCTGAAAAAACGCCTTTTTGCCGCGGAAAACGACGACCTCATAAAGTTGGACTCTAAAGGACAGCAGCAAAGAGCGATAGACCCGAATATGGCGCTGGAGGTAATCGGTTGCCGTCTAGAAGAACTTTTTACCGAGCACGTGGCGCCGTTGATTCCCGAACATGACCCCAAGCTGTTTCCGGGAGGTTTTATTTTGTCGGGGGGCGTCGCGAAGACCCCCGGCATCGAGGACCTGCTTTCGGATATTTTTAAAATGCCGGTGCGGGTGGCGGACCCTAGAGATTCTTATCATCAAATGCCTCCGGGACGTGACGACACCAGTTATATCAACGCGACAGGAACAATACGCTATATGTTGAGCAAGGAACGCAACCCATATCGTTTTATCGATTCGCCCGTTTCTTTGTGGCGCGGCGGGTCTCGCAGGGGATCTCGCGTCAGTCGGCATACGAACGACCAAAGAGATTATCCCGAGCCACAGCGAGCCGGAGAGGGAATGAAGAACATGTGGGAAAGATTTAAAGAGTTGACAAAAGAACTTTTTTAATAGATGCTGCGGTCTTAACAGGCGGGAGGGCATATAATGGATCAAAATCAGGTTTTTCATCTTCCTGAGATACTCAAACAGCGGGAGCATATTCTGGTCATCGGGGTGGGCGGCGGCGGCGGCAATGCTCTTAACCACATCATCGAAAGCGGGGTCGAGGGCGTCGAGTTCGTGGCGGCGAATACGGATTCGAGAGCGCTCGGTGTGAACAAGGCTCCGCACAAGATCATTTTGGGCGAGAAGCTTACGAAAGGCCTGGGAGCCGGGGCCGACCCGCAAATCGGGATGGACGCCGCCAAAGAGTCCATAGACCGCATACGCGAGTACATCAACGGCGCCGATATGGTCTTCGTCACCGCGGGCATGGGCGGGGGGACCGGGACCGGGGCCGCCCCCATCATCGCGGAAGTGGCGAAAGACATGGGCGTCCTCGTTGTGGGGGTGGTGACGACGCCGTTTAGCTTCGAGATGAAGAAGCGCTCTATGGTCGCGCAGGAAGGCATCGTCAAACTCAAGGAGAAAGTCGACGCGCTTCTGGTCGTCGAAAACGACAAGCTTCTCACTCAGGCGGATGATAAAACCAAGAGCACGGACGCCTATAAAATGGCGAACGAAGTCCTGCGGCAGGCGGTGCAGGGCGTGACGGATCTCATCTTGAAGCCCGGCGACATCAACGTCGACTTTGCGGACGTGAGGACGGTTATGAGAAACGCGGGTTCCGCGATCATGGGCATTGGGGTCGGAGAAGGCGATAACAGAGCCGAAATGGCGGCAAAGGCCGCGATCAAATCTCCGCTCATGTCTTTGCCTTTGAAGGGAGCCAAGGGCATCCTTTTCAATATCGAAACAGGGCCGGATGTGGGCCTCTTCGAGATAACCAAAGCGGCAAATATTATCAACGAGACCGCGCACGAAGACGCGCAGGTTATATGGGGCCACAGCATCAACGAGGACGCGGGCAATATAATACGCATCACCGTTATTGCGACGGGTTTTTCCGAAAGCGGCGAGCGCCCTCCCGCACCGGCGTATAAGCCGGGATTTTCCGTGGTGTCGGTACGGCCGGGTTTAAAAGGGGGGGGAACGCACACCTTTTCGGTCGACGAGGCGGACCTGTCGATAGGCGGCGAGGATATGTTCAAGGGGATGCCCGAGATGCCCACGGCGACGTACGATACGCCCGCTATTTTGAGGAAACGAAAATAAAATAACGCAAATCGACTGCCGCGGTAGTACAATAGAAAATAAAAAGACATAACGAAAGAGCCGGCGAAAAATCGGCAAAAGGATTTTTACGGAAGGAGCTAACGGTTTGCCATTAAGAGAGACGAGGCGTTTCAAAACCAAAGGGTCCGTTGTATCCTTCGGAGATATTATGCTTCCCTTGGTGGGCATTATCGCCATAGTGCTCCTTGTGGTTGCCGGGAAGTTTTTTTTCTTCTCCGGCCTCGAGGAAGATCAAGCGCCTCTGCCGGTAATAGAGGGGCCTTCTCGCGTTCCGCAAGGGGGGAAACCTGCCCAAGCGGAAGAAGGCGTCGTTGATAAGCAAAAAGATGCGCCGTTGCCCGACGATACGTCTTCTGTCGCGTCTTCGCCCGTGGTCGTGTCGTCTGTTCCCTCGAATAGCGAAGAGCGGCGGACACAGTTGACGACCTTAGATGTGTTGGCGGTCCCTTACGACAGCAAGTCCGCGTCCAATCCGTCCGCGCCGCAAGAGGTTACGGTGGTCGTGCCGCAACCATCGCCTCCTCCCAAACCCCAATCCCAATCTCAACCTCGACCGGTGCCCGTCGTGAGGGAGCAGCCCAAGCCTCAGCCGGTAGCAAACCCTGTTGCGGAAAGACGAACGCCGCCCGTTTCCGAGCCCCCCAAGGAGCCGGAGCCGGCAAAACCATCTTGGATGGTGCAAGTAGGCGCGTTTTCCACACGAGCCGCGGCGGATGCCGTGTCCCAGCAAGTCACCAAGGCCGGCTACTCGGCGACGGTGGTCGCGGGAAAGTCGTTGCATAGAGTGTTGATTCAAGCCGGACCGACTCGGGAGGACGCGCTGGCTTTGGCCACTCGAATGAGCCAAACCGGTTTTCAAGGAGCTTTCATCGTTCCTCCAAGGTAATAAAAAAAGCATAATAAATGAAGTAGGAATAAGTATTTTTTAGCTTTTTAAATGAAAAAGAGGCTCCTAAGGCGCGCGGGACTTACAAGACCTTAGGGGCCTTTTCGTATCGAGGTGGGGCAGGTGTGGGATCTTTTCGGTCGGGAGTTGAACTATGTCCGCATTTCCGTGACGGATCGCTGCAATTATCGATGCCGGTACTGCATGCCCGCAGGCGGCGTCCCCTGGGTGCCTCATGAAAGCGTTCTTTCTTACGAGGATATTTTTTTCTTGATCGAGGCGCTGGAGAAACTTGGCGTACAAAAGATTCGCTTCACAGGCGGCGAGCCTCTTGTACGTAAGCGGATTAAGCTGAACACGGTCTTGATACGCGGCTTCAACGACGATGCCGTCGAGGATCTAGTCGACTTTGCCTTTCATAAAAAACTAATCCTGCGCTTCATCGAATTCATGCCTTTGGACTCGCGGGTTTGGCGCAAAGAAAACTTCGTGCCTTTTACGGAAGTCCTCGCCCGGTTGGAAGGGACGTTCTTGGAGGAGCGAACGTTTTTCCCGGAGACTTCCGATTGTAGGCAAGAAAGGCAAAAAGGGCAAGAAGGACGAAAGAGACGTTTTCTCCGGGCCCGCCGTTTACTACGTCAACGCGGCTACGGGGCAACGCGTGGGCGTCATACCCGCCGTCTCTCGGCATTTTTGTTCCTCTTGCAATCGTCTGCGCATCACCGCCACCGGGCAAGCGCGATCGTGTCTTTTCAGCGAAAAGCAGGTCTCGATTCTCGACGCGCTGCGGGCGCGCGACGAAGAAGGAGTACGGGAAGGGCTTTGCGTGGCGGCGGCTCTGAAGCCGAAGGTGGGCATGGTCTTGAGCCAAACGCGAGGCCACATGCATAAAATAGGAGGTTGAGCTACAATAAATGCAAAGCATATTCTTTAAGACTTCGAACGATGGAGGAGTTTTTATGGCAAAAAGGCAGGTAATTTATGGACTGAACGATACTCCGCCGTTTCCGATTATGGTCCTCGCGGGAGCGCAACACGTTTTGACGCTTTTTGGCGCGACGACTCTGGTTCCTCTGATTTTCGGACCGGCGATGGGAATGAATCCGGAGCAACTTGCCAAATTTATTGGATGCGTGTACTTCGGCATGGGGATCGCGACGCTGATCCAGACTCACCCGAAACTCGGCACGGGGTTGCCTATCGTACAGGGTTCCAGCTTTAGTTTCATTCCGCCGATCATGACGGTCATAGGAGCTTACAGCGCGTCCGGACCCGAAACCGTTATGCAGTACGTCGGGGGCGGTTTGATCGTTGGGGGGATCGTGCTCTCCGTTTTGGGTTACACCGGTTTGGTGGGGATTATCCGTAAAGTCATCACGCCGATCGTCATCGGGCCGACCATCATGGCGATCGGTTTTTCTCTCGCGCCCGTCGCCGTCGACAACGCGTCTCGATTTTGGCCGGTTTCCCTGCTGGTGGTCGCGATGATTTTTCTCTTCAGTTTGGTGATGAAGAACAAGATCGTCAATATTTTCGCCATTCTATGCGCCATCCTTCTCGCCTATCTGGCGTGCGCCGCCGCGACCCAGGCGGGTTGGGTCGAAGCGGGTCATCCCGTCTTCGTCGATTTTCAAAACGTGGCGAGCGCCCCCGTGTGGCGGGGGGATATTTTCATGCCCTGGGGCGTCCCGAAGTTTAGTTTCCTCGCGATCGGCGCTCTTTTGGCGGGTTTCTTCGCCGTCATGATCGAGTCGATAGGGGACTACCATTCTTGCTCCTACGTATCCGGTTTGGACGATCCAACGCCGGGGACCATCAGCCGCGGCATCGGAGCGGAGGGATTCAACTGCGCGATTTCGGGGCTTTTGGGTTCCGTCGGCACGACGTCCTACACCGAAAACATCGGGTTGATCAGCCTCACCGGCGTGGCGTCGCGGAACGTGGTCCGTACGGGGGCGGTGTTGCTCATCGGCATGAGCATGTTGGGCAAGTTCGGCGCTCTTGTGGCGACCATGCCCGCGCCCGTTATCGGAGGAGCGTACATCGCGTTGTTCGGAACGATCGGGGCCCTGGGGATCCAGGTCTTGACGCGCGCGGACCTGGGGAGCCAGCGCAACATTCTCATTGTCGGCTTCGCTTTTTTGATGGCGATGGGGCTGCCGAACTGGATCGGGCAAGATGCGGTGCAGAAAGTTTTTACGGATCCGTCCAGAGGCGAGTTTCTGGCGACTTTGGGGGGCATGATTTGGGCTATCCTGAAAACCCCGATGGCGGTTGCGGGAATTTGCGCCGCCGTCTGCGACTCTCTCGTTCCCGGAACCGACGCGGAACGCGGGATTGGAGTTCCCCCGGCGTAACAGGGCGTAACATGGAAACATGGAAATAAAGGACTATCCTCCAATCTTAAAATATGTTACTCTACAAGCTATGTTTCTGCTAGAGATGAAATTTGAAGTACATTACGCGCATTACAGAGGTGACGTTGAATCATAGGGTCGACGCATAATGATCGATCTCAAAGGGGGAACTTTTCAGCTATGGGAAGTCGCAATATCGAAGAGCTTTGCGAAGAGTTAAAGGCAAAACGGGCCTCTGCTCTTGCGGGAGGAGGGGAGAAAGCGGTTGCCAAACAAAAGGAAAAAGGAAAGGGAACGGCCAGAGAGCGTATCTCTCAACTCCTGGATCCCGGGACTTTTGTGGAAATTGACGAACTCGTAACCCACAGGTGTACGAATTTCGGCATCGAAAAGACGAAACCCTTGGGTGATGGAGTCGTCACCGGTTGGGGGACGATCGACGGCCGTAAAGTTTTTGTCTTCAGCCAGGATTTTACGGTACTGGGCGGTTCGTTAGGCGAGAAGCACGCCGACAAGATCTGTAAAATCATGGATATGGCGGTCCAAATGGGCTGCCCCGTGGTCGGCATCAACGACTCGGGAGGCGCTCGCATTCAAGAGGCCGTCGACTCCCTGAACGGTTATGGCAAAATTTTCTTTCGCAATACCCTTTCGAGCGGCGTTATTCCACAAATCTCGGTCATTATGGGACCGACGGCGGGCGGCGCGGTCTATAGCCCGGCTTTGACGGATTTCGTCTTTATGGTAGAGGGTACCGGCGTGATGCATATCACGGGTCCGGCCGTCATCAAGGCCGTCACGGGCGAGGAGGTCACCAGCGAAGAACTTGGCGGGGCCAAAACCCACAATACCAGAAGCGGCAACGCCCACTTCACCGCTAAAACCGAGGAGGAGTGCTTCGCTCAAGTCCGTAAAGTCCTTTCTTACTTGCCCTCCAACAACTTGGATAACGCCCCGACGACGGAGACAGGCGACAACGTCGAGCGTATGGACGCGGAATTGCGCGAGATCGTTCCGACGAACCCCAATAAAAGTTACGATGTCCACGACATTTTGGTGCATGTATTGGACGACGGAGTTTTTACGGAAGTCCAGGCCGGCTGGGCTCAGAATATCCTCACGGGTTACGGGCGCGTGGGGGGACGTTCCGTCGGGATCATCGCCAACCAAGCGAAAGTCATGGCGGGATGCCTCGACATCGACGCGTCCGATAAAGCCAGTCGTTTTATCCGGCATTGCGACGCGTTCAATCTGCCGATCGTGACGTTCGTGGACGTCCCCGGTTATCTGCCGGGCGTCGCTCAAGAGCACAACGGCATCATTCGTCACGGCGCAAAGCTGCTTTACGCCTACAGCGAGGCCAGCGTGCCGCTGATTACCGTCATTTTGCGCAAGGCCTACGGCGGAGCGTACTTGGCCATGAGCAGCAAAGCTTTGGGGGCGGATTTGGTTCTGGCTTGGCCTCAGTCCGAGATCGCCGTCATGGGGGCCGAAGGCGCGGCCAACATCGTGTTCAAAAAAGAAATCGACGCAGCTGCCGATCCGGGGGCGACGCGTTTGGAGAAAATAGACGAGTACCGCAACGCCTTTGCCACGCCCTACGTGGCCGCTGAACGGGGACTCGTCGACAGGGTGATTCTGCCCGAGGAGACTCGTAAAGAATTGTGGCTCGCCCTTTGCGGGATGGACAGCAAGAGGGTGGGACGCCCGAACAAAAAACACGGGGTAATTCCCCACTAAATGCGATAGGAGTGGAGATATATGGAGTCACAGAGTTCGGTGGTCGTAGAGGCGATTATCTACAGTTGCATCGCTTTTTCGATTGTTTTTATCGTGTTGGGCGGTTTGACGGTCGTGATTTATGCCATGCGCATGGTAACCGGCAGCGCGACGGCGGGCGGGACGCCTCCCGTCGCGAGCGCCGCTCGACCTCAGCCTCAAGCCCCATCTCAGGCCCAGTCGACGGACGTAAAGGCGCGGCATGTGGCGGCCATTACTGCGGCGATTCTGGCGGCGACGCAAGGGAGAGGCAGAGTCGTCAATATCGCGCCCGCCTCGCACCCACAACAGCAGCAAAGGGCATTTTCTTCGGAAACGACGCGGATATGGCGCACGATGGCGGTGGTGGAGTCCAGCAGCCGGCGTTTTATTCCATCTTGGAAACAACAGTAACTTGGAAACAATAACCTAAAAACAGTAACTTGAAATTTTTTTGACTTTTGTTCGCGAAATCAAAAAAATCAAATAAAATCTCATTAAATATGGAAAGGGGTATTTATGTTATGAGTTTGAAGTACAAAGTGACGGTTGATGGTACGGCGTACACGGTCGAGGTTGAGGAATTGGGAGGCGTCGCCTCCGCCCCCGCGGCGGCTTTCGCTCCCGTAGCCAGGGTCGCCCCGGCCGCGCCGGCCCCTGTTGCCGCTCCCGCGCCGACCCCAGCCCCCGCGGCTGTTCCCGTTGCGGCTCCTGTTGCCGCGGGAACGAGCACGATCGAGGCTCCCATGCCGGGGAAGGTGCTGGACGTAAAAGTCGCCGTGGGCGCAACCGTCAACAGCGGAGATCTCGTCTTGATGCTCGAGGCCATGAAAATGGAAAACGAAATTTTTGCCCCAACGGCCGGAACCGTCAAAGAGGTTCGCGTCAAAAGCGGGGATTCCGTAAACACCGGAGATGTCCTGATCGTTCTTGGATAACTCCTGAAAACTTAGGAGGATATCGTTAAGATGGAAATGTACCTGAAATCGATAGGGGACCTGTGGGCCTCGTCGGGTTTTTCGGAGCTATTCACAATCAACACCGAGCTTTTCGGGGTGTCCATGCCCGGGTATTTCGTCATGGTGTGCGTGGCGCTCATATTGCTTTATTTGGCCATCGGAAAGGGGTTCGAGCCCCTGCTTTTGGTGCCCATCGCGTTCGGAGCGTTGCTCGTCAATCTGCCCCTGTCGGGCATCATGGACGAGGGCGGGTTTTTGCGCTATGTCTACTTCGGCGCGGAACACGAGATCTACCCCATCATCATCTTTTTGGGCATCGGGGCCTTGACGGACTTCGGCCCGCTCCTCGCCAACCCAATCACGTTCCTGCTGGGGGCCGCCGCTCAATTCGGCGTTTTTATGGCGTTTATCGGGGCTAATTATTGGGGCTTCAACCTCAAGGAGGCGGCCAGCATCGGCATCATCGGCGGGGCGGACGGGCCGACCAGCATCTACCTGACGATGAAACTGGGGCAGGCGCAGATTTTGCCGGCCATCGCGGTGGCGGCCTACAGCTACATGTCCCTCGTGCCCTTGATCCAGCCGCCCATCATCAAACTTTTGACGACGAAGGCCGACCGCGCCATCAAGATGGCGCAGCTTCGCCCCGTGTCCAAAAAAGAACGCGTCCTTTTCCCGATCATCTGCACCATCGTGTCGGGATTGATCCTTCCCGCCTGCGTGCCTCTGGTGGGTATGCTGATGTTCGGCAACCTGCTCCGGGAATGCGGTGCGACGGACCGCTTGAGCCAGGCCGCCCAGAACGAGATTCTGAACATCACCACCGTGTTTTTGGGTTTGGCGGTGGGGGGAACCATGGGGGCGGAGAGGTTTCTTCAGGAGGGAACGATCAAGATCATCATTTTGGGCCTGATCGCCTTTATGTGCAGCACGGCGGGAGGGGTGCTCTTCGGTCAGCTCATGAAGGTCCTGAGCGGCGGGCGCATCAACCCGATGATCGGCTCGGCCGGCGTCTCGGCCGTTCCGATGGCGGCGCGGGTAGTGCAGCGCGTGGCTCAGTCCGAGAACCCCGGCAGCTACCTTTTGATGCACGCCATGGGACCCAACGTGGCCGGCGTCATCGGCACGGCGGTGGCGGCAGGCGTCATGCTGACGCTTTTGACGATGTGAAGCGGGGCGAAATTTCGAAAATTGCCGTTAGGTGAAACCATGAGGCTCGTCTCGTTCAACACAGGGGACGGGCCTCGTTTGTTCCGGTTGAGTTTAGAAGATGCGCGTAAAAGATAAGCGTAAAAAGGGAAGGGGGGTTGGTTTTGAACGATATCGAACGCCGCGTGGCCGAGCTTTACGAGCAGCTTTCACATCACGCGCGGCTCTATTACAAGGATGACGCCCCCGTCATTTCGGATGCGGAATACGACGCTCTCCTGCGCGAGCTTTGGGAGATGGAAAGGGCTTATCCTGAGCTGGCGCGCCCCGATTCGCCGACGAAGCGCGTCGGAAGCGCCGCGCTGGAAAAATTTGTCAAGATCCGGCACGAACGCCCCATGCTGTCCCTCGACAACGTTTTCGACACGGGCGAGTTACGGTCTTTTATCGACCGGCTGGAGGCGGCGATCGAGGGGCAGGGGGCTTTGGTGTGTGAGATGAAGATCGACGGGCTCGCCGTGTCGTTGATCTACGAGGACGGCGTGTTCGTGCGGGGGGCCACCCGCGGAGACGGCCGGGTAGGGGAGGATGTGACGGAAAATCTGCGTACCGTCAAAACCCTTCCGCTGCGGTTGAAAAAAACCGTCCCCGGCAGATTGGAAGTGCGGGGCGAGGTCCTCATCACACGCGAACAATTTGCCGAGTTGAACCGGGTTCGAGAGGAAAACGGGGAGGCTCTTTTCGCCAATCCGCGCAACGCCGCGGCGGGGAGTCTGCGTCAGTTGGATTCCAAAATCACGGCGGCGCGGGGGCTTTCCATATTTTTGTACTACATCGTAGACGCCCCGGGGCGAGGCGTTTTCAGGCAAAGCGACACGTTGCGCTGGCTGGCCGATCATGGCCTGCCCACGCAGGAGGCCTGGGCGTTTTGCGACTCGGCGGAGGAGGTGACCGCTTTCATCGAAAAATGGCGCGAACGGCGTTTCGACCTAAATTACGTCACGGACGGCGTCGTCGTCAAACTGGACGACATCGCCCTCTGGGATCGCCTGGGTTCCACGTCCCACGCCCCGCGATGGGCCGTCGCCTTCAAATACCCGCCGGAGGTGGTTTTCACGCGGGTTTTGAGTATAGATATCTCCGTAGGGCGCACAGGCGTGCTGACTCCCGTCGCGAATCTCGATCCGGTTCAGGTCGGGGGCACGACGGTTCAACGCGCCGGCCTGCACAACGAGGACGAAGTGCGGCGCAAGGACATACGGGTCGGGGATAGGGTGAGGCTTCACAAGGCGGGAGAGATCATTCCCGAAATCCTGGAGGTGGAGAAGGACGCGCGGACCGGAGCGGAGGTCCCTTTCGAGATGCCGGAGAAATGCCCCGCTTGCGGTTCGCCGGTGGTGCGTTTGCCAGGGGAGGTCGCGGTGAGATGCCCCAACCGAAGCTCCTGCCCGGCGCAGTTGAAAGAGGGCATCCGTTACTTTGCCTCCCGAGGCGGCATGGATATCCGAGGACTCGGCGACAAGTTGGCCGAGCAGATGGTCGAGAAAAAAATCATCCGAAGCCTGCCCGACATCTACACGCTGACGAAAGAGGACCTTGCGGGCCTGGACCGCATGGGGGACAAATCCGCCCAAAACCTGCTGGATGCCGTCGAGGAATCGAAAAAACGGCCGTTGTCGGCGTTGATCGCCGCGCTGGGAATCCGTTTCGTCGGAAATAAAATCGCGGAGATATTGGGCGACCACTTCGGTTCCATGGAGGCTCTGCGGAGCGTCTCCGAGGAGGAACTGGCTCTTGTCGAGGGAATCGGCCCTGTAATCGCCTCTTCGGTGGAGGCTTTTTTCCGAGACCCTGCCAATGGGGAGCTTTTGACGTGCTTTGAGGAAAGCGGCGTGACCGCCCTCAGCCTCCGGGACGACAGAGCCGGGATCAAGGTCCCGCGGGAGGGAATTTTCACGGGCATGACGGTGGTGTTCACGGGAGAGCTTCTCTCCATTGCGCGAAACGAGGCCGAGAAACAGGTGAAAGCGCTGGGCGGCAAAACCGCGAGCAGCGTCAGCTCCAAAACGTCCCTCGTCGTCGCGGGGGAGAAGGCCGGTTCAAAGCTGGAAAAAGCAAAAACATTAGGCGTCAGGATCGTCGACGAAGCCGAATTTCTGGCAATGCTGGGGTAAGGGCGAAGAAGAGAGTGTTGAGGATATAATTTTAAACGAACAATCCCTTATACTATAATGTTTCGGCGCGGGAAAAATGTCCGAACCGGGAGCGGGAAAAATGTCCGCATATGGAGTAAAGTAGGAGAAAAAAGAAAGGAAATTACCCGAAGTGCCATTCCTTCCAGTCCGAGAGAAGGGCAATCGGGGAATTCAGTGAAAGATCCTGAAAAACTACGAGTCGAGTCCATTATACAACTTCTTTCAGAAGGAGTCGAAGAGTTGTCCCCAATGTGGCGGC
>JAISQE010000175.1 GCA_031274425.1 Synergistaceae bacterium
TGCCGCTCAGGCCCACAGCCCGCTCGGCCAGCATCGTCTCTATGTGGCTGTTGCTCGTCTCGTTGAGATACACTCCGTATCCGAGGAACGACGCCGAGAGGAGCAAAATGACGAACGTAACGGCGAAATAGAATTTTTTCATGGCCGTCGTCCGCCTTATCGATTCATATTTTCCGCAACGGGAACGCCCATCGCGTTTTCGATCCGCGCCAGCGCGATATTGTAGTCGCACAAAGCTTGAGTGTAGTTGGAGTTAGCCTGGTTCAGCGCCGTCTGCGCGTCTAGCACGTCGATGTTCGTCCCCACGCCCTCTCTGTAACGCGCAAGCGATATCCTATAGGTCTCCTGAGCCTTGTCGAGCGCGTCCAGCCCTGTTTCTATTCTGCGCCCCGCTTCTTCTACATCTATAAAACACCTCGTGACGTCCAGGACGATCGAATCACGGGCGGATTCAGAGTTGTAGCCCGCTTTTTTGAGATCTTCTTTCGCGCTTCTGATCTTTGCGGAGACGACCCCAGCGTCCGAAAACGTGTACTCGCCGTGAAGGGCGATCTGGAAATTGTCGTCGTCAATCCCCGGCCAGTTCTGCGTCGAAAGCAAAGCCTGACTCACGGCAAGGGACACTGTGGGCTTCTTCTCGCTCTTCGCCGCGGCGATTCCCGCCTTAGCCTTCGCCTCCAGCGTCTTGGCGATCCCAAGATTTGGGTGACGCGAGAGAGCGTATTCGAGGCATTCCTCCAGGGTACGGCCGAAGGGGACGTGGACCATTTTCCCGTTATAGGAGAGCTCCGTGTCAATCGATATTCCCATGGCGTTATTCAGCGTTTTGATCGCGACGCTGTGTTCCTTTTCGGCCTGGCTCATCTGCTGCCGGGCGTTGATCAGCTCGACCTCCGAGCGCAGCAGGTCGGCTTTGCTGACCTTGCCGTTCCGATGCTGAGCGGAAACGTTACGGACGTGCTCCTCTAAGCGTTTTACCGCGTCGCCGGCGAGCTTCGCCATATCCTCCGTGCGAAGCATCGTGTAAAACGCGTTCGCCACGGAAAGCCTTACGTTCTGACGGGTGCGCTCGAGGCTCAGAAGCGTGGACCGCAGTTCGTGCTCCGAGGCGGCTATGGAGGACTCGATCAACCCTCCGGTGTAAAGGGGATATGTGGCGGATATGGTGTTCTGGAACGAGTTGACGTCGATGTCGTTCTCATTTTGATAGTGTACCCTGACGGAGTTGTGCTCGATCTTCAGGGTCACGCCCCGGGACCTGTGCGCTTGCCGCCGCTCCTCGTTCGCTTTCGCGACGTCGGATTCCGCCGCTTTGATGCCGTTGTCGTTGCCGAGAGCTAGTTCACAGGCCCTGGCGAGATCCACACGCAACGGCTCCGCACAGGCCGGTCGCCCCGCGTTAAAACCCATCACCCCCGAAACCGTCAGCAAAACGACCGAGCCGAAGGTCGAAAAAATAAATTTTTTCCACAGAAAAAAAAGCTCACGCATATTCTCTCTCCCTTGACAAGATACATATTAGCTAAACATAACGATAAACAGGCGTGAGCGCAATTCCCCCACAGGGTGTATTGAAGGGTGTGCCATGGGTTAATTGAGGGTGTTTTCATGAATCAGGCCATTCTTTACAACCCCAATGCCACCCATAATTACAGCCATAAAAACACCCTGGATAGGAATTGTTTTTACATTGACATATCATTACCCTAGTAGGGATGTGAGACTGTAAGGAGATGAAAAAAATTTGCAACGCGTTGATTGAGGAAACAATGGAGGTCGCAGACCGTTTGGCCGTGGACCAAACAGAGGGCAGGTTCAAGCCTTTCGAGCCGCTTACTTTAGAAACAAAGGCTCTCTACGATGATTATATTCAGCTCCTTCCAGGCGTGCTCACCTCGCCGTGCTACTTTCAGAGTCTCTACTCGTGGAATTTCGCGTCGCTCAACCGTTATAAAATTTTCGACGGGCATCTCTGCCTGGTGACGGAGGACCTGATGGCCCGCGAAACCTTCGCCCTCCCGCCGCTCGGCATTCTCGGCGACGGGAGCTTTGCCGCCGCCGTCGACGAGATCTTTTCGGAGTTCGAGCGCGAGGGGCTGATCTGTTCGTTTCACGAGACGCCCGGTTTTATGCTGCCGCATTTCGTCTCCCTCGAAAACTACGAAATCGACGTGAGTTACGATACGGACTGGAGCGACTACGTCTTCACGAGAAACGATTTCATCGCGGCGACCGAAAAGAAATCCGCCAGGGAGGCGATGCGGCGTTTCATTCGCGATTTTCGCCCTGATGTCCGTGAAATTTCCGCGTCCGACAAAGACGTCGTCTGTTCCGTCACCGAAAGAACGTACTGCGCGGGTCGGGAGTGTTCATCCTGTTTTTGCGGGTGCGAGCTAGAGGTTGTGTCGCGCATGGTCGACGGCTGGGACGCTCTCGATATGGACGGACTCCTGATTGAATCGGGAGGGGAAGTGCTCGCTTTCGGAACCGTATGCCGACAGAAGGACACGCTGCTCTTCCTGTCAAAGAAAGTTCGCCGGGGGACGAGAGGCCTCAACGAATACCTCAACGCCGCCCTGATGGAGCGTTTCGGCGGGAATTGTTGCTACGTCAACTACTCGGAGGACATGGGCAGCGAGGGCCTTCGGTCGTACAAAAGCAGGCTGGGCAGACACGTTCTCATGCACAGATACGTGGTCAGGCTCTCGAATTGATGCACTCGAAATTAATGAGCGCGGAAAATATATCGAAACCTGAAAAACTGAGGCTTGCCGTCTTCGACGACTGCGAGATTTTCAGGGCGGGTCTTTTTTGCGTTTTATCGGACGCCCCCGACCTTGAGATAACGGTCTGCTCCGGTTTCGACGCGGGTGAGACTTGTGTAACCCCCGAAGGGACTGACGTCATCCTGTTCCACTCCGCCGGACGGGACGTCAAATATCAAGCGGAGACGCTGGACAAGGTGAAAAAATCCGTCCCCCTCGCCAAAACTTTGCTCATATCCGAATTCTCGGACGTCGACTACCTTGTGAAGATGCTCATATTGGGCTGCGACGGATACGTCTTGAAAGACGTATCGAAGAAAGCGCTCATTCGCGCCATCATGAACGTGAGCACGGAGATATTCGTCTTCGACCGCAACCTGGTCGCCAGATTTCTGCAATCCCGGAAAAACGACGATTATGTTGTCGATGCTGGCAAATTGGCCCCTCGCGAGATCAAGATCATCGAAATGATCGCCAGGGGAATGACGAACGCCGCGATCGCGTCCGAACTAGGACTGGCGCTCGGCACCTTGAAAAACATTATCTCAGCTTTGTTGCTGCGTTTTGGTTTTCAAAAACGGTCTCAACTGGTGCTTCTGCTGAACGATCCGGGATAGCGCCCCTGTCGCGAGCGCCAAATATGACTTTAGACAGTGCCCTTTGACACTATTGAAACAAGAAACATTCTTTAAACTTTTGGGCCAATAGAAGTTTTTATTTTAATCCAGTATTTTAAAGAAGATGATGCAATGATCTGTCTGGTTAATATGCCGTTTGTGGATTTGAGAAAACAATCGATAGGTCTGCCTCTCGTCTCGGGGATTCTGAAAGAGGCTGGAATGGAAGTGACGACCTGCTACTTTAACTTCGATTTCGCCGCGATGATGGGGGTCTCGGAATACCTTCTTTTTCTTCATAGGGGAAAGGTTCCGTCGTATTTACTGCAATGGCTGTTCGCTCCCATCGCATGGGATTGGGACGCATCGCGGGCGGAAGAATCTCTCGGCAGGCTGCTCGCGTATTCCGGCCTGCCGGACGATTCTCCCCTAGCCCGCCGCCTGCGGGAACTGCGGCGTGACGTCATGCCGGGTTTCATGGAAAACTGCGTCGATAAAATAGGGCGGATATCGGGGCTTTCCATCGTCGGTTTCAGTTGCCTGTTTTTTCAGATCCCCTCTCTCGCTCTCGGGAAGATGCTTCACGACCGGATGCCCGACGTGAAGCTGATCTACGGAGGGTCCGTGTTTCACGACGAGACGGGGGAAGAGGTGTTCGACAGACTGGAGTGGATCGACGCCCTTTCCAACTCGGAGGCCGACGACGTACTGGCGGAGGCGTTCCGCAGGCTTCAGAACGACGTTCCTCTCGAAGGACTCCATGGGATGATGCACCGGGACCGCCGGACGGGGAAAGTTTACAAGACTCCCGGCTCTTACGTATCGCTAGAGGCCCTCGACAACGGCATCGTCCCCGACATGGACGGTTATTTCGAGGCCGCCCAAAAGCACAAGCTGATGGAGTTTTACGAAAAAAAATTGACCCCCGTCGCCATCCCCTTCGAGAGCTCCCGAGGCTGCTGGTGGCACGAGAAATGTCCCTGCACGTTCTGCGGGCTGAACGGCGTCAGCGAGGCCTATCGGGCAAAATCGCCGGAGAACGTGCTGAAAGTTCTCAAACACTATCACGACAAGTTCGGCGCGTATCGTTTCGAGGCCACGGACAACAACCTGTCGATGGGGTATTTCGACACGTTTCTGCCGAGACTCAAGGAAATTTCCCCCGACGGCGTTTCACTTTTCTATTGCCTGAAGGCGAACATGAGCCGGGCGCAGATCAAAACCCTCGCCGACGCGGGGCTCATAGTGGCTCAGCCCGGCATCGAGAGCTTGTCGGATCACGTGCTGAAGCTCATGAATAAAGGCGTTTCGGCGATCCAGAACGTTTTTTTCCTGAAGTGCGCCAGGCAGTACGGCATATATCTGATGTGGTACGTGATTCTAGGAAGTTACGGCGAAACGCAGTCCGACTGCGACGAGATCGCGGACCTCGTGCCTAAAATCACGCACCTCACCCCCCCCGCTGACGATTGCTGGACGGTGCAGGTGCACAGATTCAGCGCGTACTGGAGAGAGCGGGAACGTTATTTCGAGGAAATCAGGCCCGCCGGATGGTACCCATGCCTCTTTCCGGAGGATTTCGACCTCGACAGGCTCGCGTATTACTTCGACGTGAAACCGTTTGCTGAACCGGCGTCCTACGACGGAGTCTCCCGTGCCGTCTCGGAGTGGCGGAGACGCTGGATGTTCGACGAGGTGCCGTGTCTTTTTTACAAGGAAGAGGAGGGGCGTGCGGCACTGTACGACTCCAGGCCCGAAAAGCCCGTAAAAATCGTGTTAGAGCCCACCGAAGCGGCCTTGTACCGCATGTTGGACGACATTGTCCCGAAGTGGATGCTGATGGAAAAAGCCTCCCGCATCTGCCCGCCGGAGGATGCCGAACGGATATTGGATGCCTTCGTGACCCACGGTTTCGCGATGAGGAGCGGGGAACTCCACTTGGGGCTCGCTCTGAGGGAGGGATTCAAGGTATGGAAGCGCGAAGAAAAATTTACCGTCGCGGTATGAAGGGGCGCTTCTCTGAACTTCGATCCAAGAGATTTCAGGGGGAGCAGCGAAGACGTAGTCTGAGCGAGCCCTGCCCTTCTGTGTTGCGATCATGATCTGCCTGATCAACATGCCTTTCGCGTCTTTGGTGAATCCGCCCATCGGCGCGGGGCTGATATCCGCCCTGCTCAAAGATGCGGGCATGGAGGCGGCGAGCCTGCACTTCAGCGCCGATTTCGCGAGGAAAGTTGGCTATGAGAAATACGAGGCCCTGGCGAAATACGGATCGCAGGTGGAAGCGGGCGTGTGCGAGTGGCTTTTCGCCGGCCTCGCCTGGGGTTGGGACGCCGCTCGCGAGGACGCGGCTCTGGACGGGTTGTTCGCCTGCCGAGATTCCGGGTTCGATATGGACTGGCTGCGCCGGATAAGGCGCGAGATCGTGCCAGGCTTTATGGAAGAATGCGCGGCGAGATTGGGGAGTATTTCGGATCTTGCCGTGGTTGGTTTCAGCTCCCTGTCCCTACTCTTTCCGTCACTGGCCCTGGGACGGATGCTTCACGAAACGATGCCCGACGTGAAGCTCGTCTACGGCGGTTGCGCTTTTTACGGAGAGATGGGTCTGGAGGTTTTCGACAAAGTCGAGTGGATCGACGCGGTGTCCACGTCCGAGGCGGACGACGTGGTTGCCGAGGCGTTTCGTAGGCTCATTGCCGGAGAACCTCTCGACGGACTGCGCGGCATGGCACACCGGGACCGAGCGACGGGGAAAATTTACAAAACCCCGGGCGGCTGCGCTCCAGCGGAGGCCTTCGACAACGGGATTGTCCCCGACTTCGACGACTACTTCGCGGGCCTCGAAGAGCACGGCATGACGCGGTTTTACAAAGATAACCCGCAGTTGTTTCATATCCCCTTCGAGACTTCACGGGGCTGCTGGTGGCGCGACAAATGTCAGTGCACGTTCTGCGGGATCAACAGAGACGGACCATACAGGCTGAAATCAACGGAGAACGTGCTCTCCGTCCTCAAAGAATATCGCCGGAAGTACGGAGTATCGAGTTTTGCCGCGACGGACGCCAACCTGTCGACGGACGTTTTCAACACGTTCCTGCCGGAGTTGGAAAACGCTTTTTCCAAGCCCGAGGGCGGCGTCAGGTTGTTCTCCTGCGTCAAGGCGAGCACGAACAGGAGCGAGGTCAAGGCCCTCGCGGAAGCGGGGTTTTGGGCGCTGCAACCCGGGATCGAGAGCCTTTCGGACCATGTGCTGAAGCTGATGAGGAAGGGAGTTTCCGCGATACAGAACATCTTCTTCCTGAAGTGCGCCAGGCAATATGGGATTTCTCTTTTCTGGTTCGTTCTTCTGGGATCGGGCGGGGAAACAACCGAGGACTGCCGGGAAATCGCCGCGCTGCTCCCCAGGCTGATCCACCTCCCCCCGCCCCATGAGATCGGCTTCGTTCAGATCTATAAGTACAGCGAGTATTGGCGAAACTCGGGCCGCTATCTCGACGAAATGAAGCCGGCCCGGCAGTACGAAGCGCTCTTCCCCGCCGAGTTCGACCTCGCGAGAGTGGCGTATGTTTTTGACGCGAAGTGGAAAGGGGACCGGGAATCTTTGGAAGAAGGCTGGAAGTCCATCCGCGAGGAGGTCGAGAAATGGAAAGGCCGCTGGGAAAGAGAGGATAAGCCCACGCTTTGCGTGACCGACGGCGGATCGTCCATCCGGGATACGCGGAGCGGAAAAGTCGTCAAAATCCTTCTCGAACCCAACGAGGCCGCAATTTACGCCATGCTGGACGATATCGCCCCGGAGGCGTCGCTACTGGAGCGGGCTTCGAAAATCTGCGCTTCGGAGACGGCTAAAGGCATCCTCGACTCCTTTGTGGAAAACGGGCTTGCCCTGAAGTACGGCGGGCAGTATCTAGGATTGGCCTTGAGGAACGAGTTTGCGATCTAAGGAGCGATTTCGCGAACTGGAGGCATGAAAGTGGAGGCGCGTGGAATGCGTAAAAATATCTCGATGTACAAGCCGTCGCTGTATAACGTTCTGGTTCCGCTCAAGGGCGGTTCTACGCTGGCGTATAACGGAGTGAGCGGCGCTCTAGCTGTCTGGGAGGAAACGGACCGTAGGATCTACGATCTCGTCGAGGGAGGCGCGGACAACGGGAAGGCGCTGGCCGTCGCGGGCAACAATAGATATCTTTGCACGGTGCTGGAAAACCTCGAAAAAGGACTGTTCGTGATGAACGAAAATTCCGACGAGAGAAAGCTCGTGGACCGGATCGTAAACCTCGCGCGCTACGACGGGTCCTGGGCCAGCTTCACCATAGCGCCCACGCTCGCCTGCAACTTCGGCTGCGACTACTGTTACCAGAACGACGAAGCTCGCCTCGGCGCGATGAACGAGGAAACGAAGCGTGGGATCATCAGGTTCGTCAAAAAAAGAACCGAGGGAAGGCGAGGGTGTACCGTGGCCTGGTACGGCGGGGAACCGCTGTTGGCTCCAGATCGGGTCATCTCCATGTCGAATGAGCTGGCGGAGCACTGCCGGGAGAAAAAGATCGCCTATAACTCTCAGATCGTGACGAACGGCTACTTTTTGACGCGAGAAATGACAGAGCGCCTGCTCGCCGCGAAGGTTACAAATGCTCAAGTGACCCTGGACGGCGACAGGGCAACCCACGACACCCGGCGAATTTTGAAAAACGGCGGGGCTACCTTCGACAGAATACTGCGGAACGTGGCGGAGTCCGTATCGGTCGAGGACTTCTCCATAACCGTCAGGGTAAACGTGGACAAAAGGAACAAAGACGGCGTGGACGGCCTTCTCGCCCACCTCCGCGAGGCCGGGCTGTCGGGGAGAAAAAATTTTCGAGTGTACTTCGCGCCGGTAGACATCTGTTCCCAGGAGTGCCTCCGGGTCGTGGACAAGGTCATGGGGCTGGACGAGTACGCCGCCGTCGAGGCAGGTTTCATCGAGAGGGCGGTGGAGATGGGGCTTGCGTGCGCGTCGCTTCCCATCCAGCTCTTCAGCCTCTGCGCCGCCGTAAAGCCCAACGGATTCGTGCTGCTCCCCAACGGCGACGTTCATAAATGCTGGAACACGGTCTCGTATCCTTCCGAGAGAATATGCGGTTTGGACGACGCCGACTCCATCGAAGACATGCCGCTCTATAAGACGTGGACATCCGACGCGCTTTTCGCATCGCGCCAATGCGATCAATGCGGCATTCTGCCGAACTGCACCGGTGGGTGCGCGCACAAATCCCGCAACAGCCTGACGACTTCCTGTGTCAGTCTGAAATACAACATAGCGGACCGGCTCGCCCTGTACGCCATTTCAAAAAACGCCATAACCTGGGACGACCTTGTGGAAAGGGGGGATCGCCTGGCGGTGAACGAGTGAGATTAGCGCAGATAGGACGAAGACAAGGCAAACAAGGCAGCTCTATCTATTCATCTATATTTAAGGAGGAATTTGTTATGAAATATGTCAACGTGCTCAGCGTCACCCCGGCGTCGGCTTTTACGGAGTTTTTTGCGGAGATCGGATTCGGCGGCGACAAGAAGAAGCTCGCGCGCGGCGAG
>JAISQE010000178.1 GCA_031274425.1 Synergistaceae bacterium
CGGCTTCCTTCAGATTTCATCTCACGATGAACACCCTTGCCGTTCGGCTAACATTTCCCCCTGTCGGGCATGTTCGGGACTTCCACCCTAAAGCTCGCGCCCATGCCGGGCGCACCGCGAAGACGGGGTGCATGCTATGCCCCCGTGGGGTAGCTATGCCCAAACAGATGCGCCGCGCCAGGGCGCTTCAGCGCGTCGCGTCCCGCGGAGACGACCGCGCGGTTCAAGTGATTGATTACAATTTTAAGGTTGTATCTATTACAATGGCAATGCTAGAATGAGGCAAAATCGAGCAGGAGGTGTGTATCCCATGAAATTCTATCATGTGGACGCTTTTGCGGATCAGGTGTTTGAGGGCAACCTGGCCTCTGTTTGCGTCATGGATTCCTGGCCCGACGACGCGTTCATGCAGAAAATCGCCCGTGAAAACAACCTGCCCGAGACGGTCTTTGCCGTAAAAGATCCGGCGGCAAAGCAACGCTCGGCGCGAAACGGCACGTTATATTGCGAAGACGAAGGCGATCGCGTGCTGATAGCCGGCAGAGCGGTATTATGCTCGGAAAACACCCTCCACCGCGCCGGATGAGGCGGGGCAACGTGGATATGACTTTGACTTTCGAGTTTATGTGGGCTGTGGTCACGTTTTCTTTCGGAATGGCCTTCACGCCGGGACCCAACAACACCGTCGCTTTTTCGACGGGGCTCAACTATGGTTTTTTTCGCACGATTCCCTATGGCCTTGGAGTCGCGACAGGACTGCCCTTGCTGATCCTCGCCGTCGCCTTGGGACTTGGGGAGTTTTTCCGCGCCTTCCCACAGTCCTACGACTACATCAAGTACGCGGGGATCGCTTACATCGTTTACCTTTCGTGGAAGATCGCGACAGCGGATCCGCGCCAGAACAGGAGCGAAAAAAACGTACCCGCTCAAGCCTCCGCTGTCGGCAATCTCGACAAACCCGACAAGTGCCCCGCGTTTTCGGACGGCGTCCTGTTTCAGTGGATGAACCCCAAAGCCTGGCTTCTCGCGGTCACAGGCGCGACAACCTATATTGGCCAGGACACGCTTTCGGTAAAACTGGCCTTTTTCTGCGGAATGTTCTCTTTCATGTCTTTCGCCAGTCTTGTCGCCTGGAGTTTCGGGGGAGAGCTGTCAGGACGCCTGATCCGCTCTCCTCGCGTTTTCAGAACGATGAACATCCTTATGGGAATTTTGCTCCTGAGTTCCGTTATTTCGCTGCTTTAACGACGCCTGTGCCGAATGCCCGCGAAACAGGCCGTAGCCAGCGCGATGATGCCGAAAGCGCCCGCGTCGCAGCCGCCGCTCCCACCGCTACCGCCGGTCTGAGGGCTCTCCGTCTCCGTCACGGTGACCTTGCAAGTGGCGGTAAATCCACCGTCTTCCGTCGTGAAGTTCACCTCGGTGGTCCCTTTTGCTTGCGCCGTGATGGTGGTGCTATATTCATCGGTATCGCTTACTTTAGCGATGTTCGAAATGACCGACTCGACCTTTATGCTCTTATTTGTGGCGTTTTCCGGCGTAATTTGATAGTAGACCGTTACAGAGTCGCCTTTTTCCAGGGTCACCTCTATAGACTTCTGAGGCGTATCCTTGATGGGGTCGAGCAGGTCGATTCCCGTAGCAGGCACGTTGACCCTCTCGCCTTTTTCCGCCTTGATCGTAAACGAACGCGTCACCGTTTCGCTACCGTAATCGGCCGCCACAGTAAGAGTCGCCTCCTGCTCGGAGCGAAGTTCAAAACTCGCGCTTATCCCTTTTCCACCGGATGTAGCCACAAGCTGCGATACGAAAAATCCATCGAGGGTGGGTTCCGAGGTGATCCTTACGTCGTCGACACTGGTACCGGCGTCGAGACATTTAAAAAGCAGCCTGATTCCCCTGTACGGTTCGAGCGAGGTCAGGTCGCTCTCCAAGATCGAAGAACCGTCGTCGTACTCAGTCAGGAACAGCTCAATATCACTTTCGCTAGCCGCAAACGCGCTCCCGCAAAACAGCAGAACAAACAGCACCAACAGAAAATTTTTCTTCACAATAGGAACCCCCTTTTATGTATATCCCCTCGCGGAAATATCCTCTTAAAATCATTATATCATCAATGTTTAGACGATAAGGAGCATGAGATTTCGTAAGCGTTCAAACCCTAATTATTGCCCTAGCTCTTTCAGCCAGGCCTCACAGGAGGCGTCGCTGGGCATTCGCCAGTCGCTGCGCGGCGAGAGGCTGACGGACCCGATCTTGGGGGCGTCGGGAATGCAACTGCGCTTGAACTGCTGAGCGAAAAATCGGCGATAAAACACCTTCAGCCACTTCAAGATAACGTCCGGGTCGTACGTTTTCTCGAACGCGACGCGGCTGAGGGCGTAGACCTTGGCGGGAGAGCGCCCCCACCGGACCACGTGGTAGAGGAAGAAGTCGTGCAACTCGTAGGGTCCGACCAGGTCCTCGGTCTGCTGGAGGATGCGGTCCCCCGAGGGAGGCAGAAGCTCCGGACTCACCGGGGTGGCGAGGATGTCCTCCAACACCTCCGTCAGCGGCGAGGGTTTCGCGGCGGCCGCCACATATCCGACGATATGCCGCACCAGGGTTTTGGGGACGCCGGCGTTGACGCCGTACATGCTCATGTGGTCGCCGTTGTAGGTCGCCCAGCCCAGGGCTAACTCGGAGAGGTCCCCCGTGCCGACGACGATCCCACCCGTCTGGTTGGCCAGGTCCATCAGGGTCAGCATCCTGACGCGGGCCTGAGCGTTCTCGTAGACGATGTCCCGCGTCTCCTCGGGCTGACCGATGTCGCGCAGATGCGTTCGGACGGACGCGGTGACGTCGATCTCGCGGCAGTCGACGCCCATGGTTTCGCACAGCCGCCGCGCGTTGGACTTCGTGCGGGCGGTGGTGCCGAAACAGGGCATGGTCACCGCGATGACGTCCGACAAAGGGCGGCCGAGCTTCTTCGTCGCCCTGACGGCCACGAGAAGCGCCAGGCAACTGTCCAGCCCCCCGGAGATCCCGAGAACGGCCGTTCGGGCGTGGGTATGTTCCAGCCGTTTTTCGAGCCCGGCCGCCTGCATGTCGAGGATGAGTTCGCATCGCGCGTTTTTCTCCCGAGCGTCTTTGGGAACGAAGGGGTGGGGGTCCACCGGCCGGCTCAGAGCGGAAAGCCGCGTGTCCAGCGAAAACGGGACGACGGTATAGGAAGAAGCGAGCGAGGACGGGGAGCTGAAGGTATTCACACGCCTGCGGTCGTATTCGAGGGCGTGCAGGTCGATCTCCGTCGTGGCCCAAGCGTCCCCGAACGGAGGGGACTCGGACAGGACCTCGCCGTTTTCGCAGATGAAGTTGTGCCCGGCGAAGACCATGTCGGTACTGCTTTCGCCGCGTCCCGCGTCCACATAGACGTAGCCGCAGACGAGGCGCGCCGACTGACCGGCGACGAGGGAGCGCCGATAGGCGGCCTTTCCCACGACCTCGTCGCTGGCCGAGGGGTTCACGATGATCGACGCCCCGGCCATCGCGTGAAAGGAGCTGGGCGGGACGGGAACCCACAGGTCCTCGCAGATCTCCACGGCCACCCGGAAGCCGGAGCCGCCCTCCCGCTGAAACAGGAGGCGCGTGCCCAGGGGGACGTCGCGGCCGTCGAACCGGGCGGCGCGGGTCTCCCGAGGCGCGGGGGAAAAGTGGCGCAGCTCGTAGAACTCGTTGTAGTTGGGAAGGTGGGTTTTGGGGACGAGCCCCAGAAGCTTTCCGCCGCTGAAGACCGCCGCCGTGTTGAACAGCTTCCCCCCCTGGGCGAAAGGCGTCCCCACGATGACGAGAAGCGGGAGGCCCGCGCTTTTTTCGACGAGAAAGGCCAGGGCTTTCTCCGCGCCGCGGATCAGCGTGTCCTGCAAAAACAGGTCCCCGCAGGTGTAGCCGGTGAGACAAAGTTCTGGAAGACACAGAAGCCGAACCTCTTCCCTCACGGCTTTTTCCATCAGTTCGAGAACCCGCTCCGCGTTGTGCATGCAATCGGCGACCCGGATACGCGGCGTCGCCGCCGCCACACGAACATATCCCTCATCGATCGCGTCCGACATCGAATGTTCACCCCTCTCGGCCGTAGTTTTCCCCTCCCCCGCGGCGCGAATTTCACATGGACGCCGGGGTTCCGTCTACGATATAGTTGCGCTTCATGCGGTTTTAGAAATCATATCACGATATAGAGGGCGAACTTCCGTTTTTCATGTTTCCGAAGAAGCGCTTTATTTGGTAAGATTTGGTAAGATAAGGGCGCGATAAATGATGATGATAAAAAGATGATATTGTCTTGGCGCAAAAAGTTTTCGATGCAAAATTCGTTTTTAAGGAGCGTGTGGGTTCGTGAATAAACCGACTAGAACGTTTGTTGTCGTTTTTTCCATATTGTTTACGGTTTCATTGCTGGTTCTTTCTTTCCCCTCCGCGGGCGAAGCCGCCAAAAGGGTCGTCAGGGGACGCGCGGGCCGGGCGAGCAAGACCCCTTCGCTTTTCGCGGGCGGGGACGGAACCCAGAAAAGCCCCTATGTGATCCGCAGCGCGGCGCAGCTCGCGGCCTTCTCCTCCTCGGTGAACGGCGGCAACACGTACGCGGGCAAGCACGTCAAGCTGGACGCGGATATCGACCTCGCGGGAGCGGCATGGCTTCCTATCGGCTTTCTCGACAGAAACGGAAGCCGTCCCTTTATGGGCGTTTTCGACGGCGCCGGGCACGCCATTTGGAATCTTCGCGCGGGCAACGGCCAGAGGCCGTCGGTGGGGTTGTTCGGCTCCATCGAAAAGGCCATCGTGCGCCGCGTCAACTTGCAGTACGTGGAAGTCGCTGGCGAGGCCAACGTGGGGGGGCTCGTCGCGTTTATGAAACATTCCGGCGTGGAGGACTGTTCGGTTGCCGGTTCGGTGACCGGAATTTCCTCGGTGGGAGGCATCGTGGGCAGCGCGCTTGGGGGCGTGCTGCAAAATTGCAGTTTCTCCGGCAACGTCAAAGGCAACACCGGCGTCGGCGGGGTGATCGGCACCATGGACCAAGCGGCGATACGCGCGGGTTCGGCGACGGGACGGATAGAGGGCGGAGAGGACGTGGGAGGGATCGTGGGGAGTATTCTCGCCGGCGACCTTCTGGAGTGCCGCACGGACGCCCTGACCGTTCAAGGCGGACGGAACATCGGCGGCATCGTCGGGCATATCATCGATAACGGCGACATCAACAAAGCGGTTTTCAACGGACAGGTTACCGGGGACGGAAATGTGGGCGGCGTCGTGGGCCGCATGGTGACGGGCGAGGTTGCGAATTGCGTCGCCTGGGGAGATATTCGCGGCAAGACGCGTATCGGCGGCATAGCCGGCGAGCTTGCCGGAGGCGATGTCGTCGGGTGCGTTTCCAACGCCTCGGTTCTCGGCGTCAGCGCCGTCGGCGGCATAGCGGGCTATCTGGCCAACGGCAGCGTGAACAAGAGCGACAACAAGGGCTCCGTCAAGGGCGGCGAAGCCGCGGGGGGCATCGTCGGCCAACTCTCCCGGGGAGATCTTGCCGCCAACGAAAACAAGGGCAGCGTACAGGGCTATTACAAAGTCGGCACGACGGTCGGAATGGAAGGCGAGATCCTGGTCCCCGCCCCAGCCGCACCGATCTTTAAAGAATAATCCGTAAATCGACAATAATAAAAGGAAGGGCCTGTCCCTGAAAACATTGGGCGCGCCATCGCCAAGCAACGCGGGCGGACCGATTTTATCGATCCAAAACAGTTTCGTACTCTTTCAGCATGAGCGTCATGGAGGCTTTCGACCAGTTCAGCGGAATAATTGGGCTCGGCGCTGTCCACAGCTCTCCGCCGAAGGCTATAAAATTGTAACTCTCCGGCAGGGCAAAGTCGGGAACCGGCATGCCGTCCGCCCCGAGGCTCGAGTTGCTGTTGCTTTTTCCCGCTCTTCCGGAGAATTGTCCGAGAGCTCTGTTTGTATCGTAAATCCACTGTTGTCAACTTAAGCTAAACGACAGTTTTTTTAGTCATGTAAAAGCGTTTTTTCCTTGGTCCCTTTCGCTGAGGCGATCGATTGGGTACAACCTAAATCCCGCGATAGTTTGAGCACATACAATCAGATGATCAATTATCCATGATATAGGACTTGATTTCATTCTCACCAAGTCCGAATGCCTCCAGAATAGAGCGTTGTGTCTTGG
>JAISQE010000123.1 GCA_031274425.1 Synergistaceae bacterium
GACCAAAATAAAACTCAAGTAAATTTTTTACATTAGCAGTTGACGATGGTTCATAAAATATTATAATAAAGCCGAGAGTTTTTATGCGAGCCGAAGGCGATGCGAGCCGGGGGCTCTAATTTTTTTCGGAAGGACGTTTTAAGCATGGCAGGCAACGCGAGCAAAAAAGGCAAAGTCGTTCTTGCGTACAGCGGGGGATTGGATACGTCTGTGGCCGTCGTCTGGCTTTCGGAGCAGGGTTACGACGTGGTGACGATGACGGCGGACGTAGGGCAGGAGGTCATCGACCTCGAGGCGGCGAAGAGCAAATCGTTGCACAGCGGTTCGGTGAAAGCATATATTTTCGACCTGAAGAAGACCTTCGTCGAGAACTTCGTCTGGCCCTCGCTCAAGGCCAACGGCATGTATCAGGGGACGTATCCCTTGACGTCGGCCCTTTCTCGCCCTTTAATCGCCAAGACCCTGGTCGACATCGCCAATAAAGAGGGCGCGGCGGCGGTCGCCCACGGCTGCACGGGAAAGGGACAGGATCAGGTGCGCATAGAGGTCTGCGCCAACGCGCTGAACCCGAAACTCGACGTCCTGGCCCCCGTGCGGGATTGGCACTTCAGCCGGGAGGCGGAGATGCAGTACGCCATCGACCACGGCATCCCCGTCAAGGCCACGGCGGCCTCCCCCTACAGCATCGACGAAAACCTGTGGGGACGCTCCATCGAGTGCGGCCTCCTGGAAGACCCTTGGAACGAGCCTCCGGAGGACGCTTACGAGCTGACCGCGAACCCCTTGACCGCCCCCGACGCCCCCGACTACGTGGAGGTCTCCTTCGAAAAGGGGATTCCCGTGGCCTTGGACGGCGAGAAGATGGACGGGGTGAAGCTGATCTTGGCGCTGAACAAACTCGCGGGAAAACACGGGGTCGGACGGGTCGACATGGTCGAGGACCGTTTGGTCGGGTTCAAGAGCCGCGAGGTTTACGAATGCCCCGCGCCTATCGCCTTGATCAACGCCCATCGCGCGCTGGAGACCATGACCCTCGATAAACGCGTCCTCGCCGCGAAGAAAGAGTTGGAAGTCAAGTTTGCGGAACTGGCCTACGAGGGCTACTGGTACTCTCCCCTCAAAAACTGCATCGAGGCTTTTGTGAACGAAACCCAGCAGTATGTCAACGGGACGGTGAAGCTGCGCCTTTTCAAGGGTCAAGCCGTGGTGCGCGGAATGAAAGCGAGCAAGAGCATCTACAAGCACGACCTGGCCACGTATTCCGAGGGCGACGCCTTCGATCATTCCGCCGCCGTGGGCTTCATCAAGATTTGGGGGCTGCCGATCAAAACATGGACCTCCACCTTTCCCACCCAGGACAAAACCGAGCTGCCGATCGAGGTGTAGACGAAGTAAAACGACAACTGGAATCGACCGACGTCAAAGTCTCTTCCGCTAAAGCCTCTTCTATTAAAGCCTCTATGAGTTTTCTGCCCGTGCGCCGCGCCGACATGGAGGCTCGGGGGTGGGACACGCTCGATTTCTTGTTCGTCACCGGGGACGCTTATGTGGACCACCCCAGCTTCGCGGCGGCGCTTATCGGGCGACTGCTGGAGCGGCGCGGGTATCGCGTGGGCGTCGTCGCTCAGCCCGACTGGCGGAGCACGGACGATTTCACGGTCATGGGGCGTCCCCGATTGGGCGTTCTGGTCGGAGCCGGCAACCTGGACTCGATGCTGAACAGGCGGACGGCGGACAAAAAAACGCGCGGTTCGGACGCTTATTCCCCCGGAGGTCAAACCGGGCTGCGCCCCGACCGCGCCACCATCGTCTACTGCCAAAAGATCAGGGAAATTTGGGGCGGCATCGCCCTCGTCATCGGGGGGGTCGAGGCCAGTCTGCGCCGTTTCGCGCACTACGACTACTGGTCGGACGCGCCGCGGCGATCGATTCTTCTCGACAGCCAAGCCGACGTGCTGGTCTTCGGGATGGGAGAACGCCAGATCCTCCAGATCGCGGAGCTTCTCGACGAGGGGTACCCGGCGGACGCGCTGCTCCAGGCGCCGGGGACGTGCTACGCCGCGGAGGACGTGGAACACCTGGATTCTTTCGTGGAGCTTCCCTCCTGGGAGGCGGTGAAGGACGACAAGAAAGCCTTTGCCGAGGCCTTTCGCCTGGCGTCGATGGAGCAGGACCCCATCCGGGGCAAGGCGCTGGTTCAGCGGTACGAGGCCCAGAGGAAGTACCTGGTGCAGTTGCCGCCCGCTCCGCCCCTGACGGAGGAGATGATGGACGAAATTTACGACCTGCCCTACGCCCGCGCGTGGCATCCCAAGTATGACGCCCTCGGCGGCGTGCCCGCCCTGGCGGAGGTGAAGTTCAGCGTCACCAGCCACCGCGGCTGCTTCGGAAGCTGCGCCTTCTGCTCGATCCACGCGCATCAAGGGCGGATCGTTCAGGCGCGGAGCCACGACTCCATTCTGAGAGAGGTCGAACGCCTGACGCGCATGAAGGATTTCAAGGGGTACGTCCACGACATCGGAGGGCCTACGGCGAACTTCCGGCATCCGGCCTGCCGAGCGCAGGCGACGCGGGGCGCCTGCAAAAACAGGGAGTGCCTGTTTCCCCAGCCTTGCAGGCATCTCGACACGTCGCACGCCGATTATCTGGAGCTTCTGCGCAAGGCGCGGGCCGTCAAGGGGGTCAAGAAGGTGTTCGTGCGCTCGGGGTTGCGCTACGACTATCTGATGGCGGACGGCGAAAAGGGGCGGGAGTTTTTGACCGAACTGTGCCGGCGCCACGTCAGCGGGCAGTTGAAGGTCGCCCCGGAGCACGCGTCGCCCTCGGTGCTGCGGACGATGCGAAAAGGAGACATCGGCTGCTATCGGAGGTTCATGGAGCTTTTTCGCGCGACCAACCGGCGGTTGGAAAAAAAGCAGTACCTGGTGCCGTACTTCATGACCTGCCACCCCGGCGCGGGGCTTTCCGAGGCGATCGAGCTGGCCCTGTTCGCCGCGGAACTGGAGTTCTGCCCCGAACAGGCGCAGGACTTCATCCCGACCCCCGGCAGCCTGGCGACCTGCATGTACTACACGGAACTCGACCCCTTCACCGGAAAAAGCGTCGTCGTCGTCCGAAACCCGCGGGAGCGCAGAATGCAGCGAGCGCTCCTCCAGCACCGGGCGGCGCAAAACCACGCCCTGGCGAGGGAAGCGCTCCTGAAGGCGGGGCGGGGGGATCTTATCGGGGCGGGGAAACTCGTGCCTCCGGGAGGGGCTGCGGGCCCGGGAAAAGAGCGGGGATCAGCTCGACGAAAAGAATCGCCGCGAAAATCAGAGCGCAGCCAGCGCTCATCTTGAGGGTGAAGACCTCGCCGAGGAGGACGACGCCGCCCAAGAGCCCGAAGACCGACTCCAGCCCCAGAAGAATCGAGGCGTGAGTGGGGGGCGTGTATTTTTGCGCCACGTTCTGGACGAGAAAACAAAGAAACGTGCAGAAAAACGTGGCGAAGGCTATCGCCGGAAGTCCCTCCAGCCCCCGCGGCGTCAGGGGACCGTCGAAAAGGAGCGCCCCGCAGAGGGACAAAACGGCGGTGACGCAAAACTGGACGAAGGTGAGAACCAGGGGATCGCCTAAAAACGCGTAACGGGCGGTCGCGACGATCTGGGCGGCGAAAAACACGGCGGAGACGGCGGTCAGGACGTCTCCACGGTTGAGGGGTTCGGCCACGTCCGACGTCAAGAGCCCCATGCCCGCGAAACAGACGACGGACCCCAGGATGGAAAACCAGCCGGGAAAAACGCGGTCGAGCCCCCAGACGAGAAAGGGCACCATCACCACGTAGATGGCGGTGAGAAACGCCTGTTTCCCCGCCGAGGTGTAGTTCAGCCCCAGCGTCTGCATACTCATGCCCAGAAACAAAAAGACCCCGATGACGATCCCCCCGACGAAATCGCCCCTGGTGATCTTGGCGATCCGCCTGAAAAAACAGGCCCCCACCAGCACGGATCCGCCGCCGAAACGGAAAAAAAGCAGCCAATGGGTCGGGTAGACGGAGAGCGCGTCTTTCATGGCGACGAACCCCAGCCCCCAGAAAAACGCGCAGGCAATCAGCGCGGCGTCCGCGGACCACACGCGCAACGCCGGGGAAAGTTCAACCTTCCGTTCAAGTTCAACCTTCCATTCAGGTTCAACCCTCCATTCAGGCTCAACCTTCCGTTCAGCTTTCCGTTCAATCTTCCTCGGTTTCATCGAAAATCCGGCTCATTTCCTTGTGCTTGCGTTTGAAAAACTCCAGCAGATCGGGGTCGAAGTGCGCCGGCAGGGTTCGCCCGTCGCCGTTCGCGATGATGTCCACCGTCTTTTCATGGTCGTACCCCTCTTTGTAGGACCTGGGAGAGCGCAGCGCGTCGTACACGTCGACCAGCGCCACGATGCGCCCCTCGATGGGGATGGCGTTGCCCCGCAGCCCGTGCGGATAGCCGGTGCCGTCCCATTTCTCGTGGTGGTAGAGGCAGATATTGCGGGCCATCGTCAGCCATTCGGCGCTGCCGATCAGGTCGGCTCCCCATATCGTGTGGTTCTTCATGATCTGGAACTCCTCCAGGCTCAAGCCGCTCGGCTTGATCACGATCTCCACGGGCACGCGTATCTTCCCCAGGTCGTGGGCCCGCGAGAAGATCAGTATGTCCTGCTGCTCCTGGAGGGAGCAACCCAGCCACGCCGCGGCCATGGCCGAGTAGCGCCCGACGCGGATCAGGTGCGAGGCCGTCTCGTGGTGATAGATGTCGGCGATCTCCTGAAACTTCATCATCAGGTATTCGTAGGAGGAACGGACTTCTTTGTGCGCCTTCCACGTGTTCAGATAGCCGGCCAAAGACGCCCCCACCGGGGCTATCATGGACAGGAAATCCTCGCTTCGGCGGTAACGTTTGTCGAAGGAGATCATCATGACGCCCAGTATCTGCTCCCCCTGGTAAAGGGGAAACTCCACCTGGGACCGCACTTTTTTGTCGATCTCGTGATATTCGTCGTCCGAGTGCACGTCCTCCACCCACTGCACGGCGTGCGTCTGGATGGCGCGAGCGGCCAAGGAGGAGGCGCTCAAGGGAATGCGGTACTTTTCCAGGTCGCTTTCCTCGTCTTGATAGCCGGAGAAGATCAAGGGGACGAGTTCGTCTCCCTCCACCACCAGAATGCCGATGCCGTAAGCCTGGGTGACGTTCTTGACCGCGTCGACGACGCGCTCCAGCGCCACGTGGAAGTTCAGGGTGGAGGTGATGGACTGGGTGATCTCCAGGAGGCCGGACCAGACGATCTCGCGCCGGGCCAACTGCGCGTTGATGCTCTGCACGTTGCTGTTGATGGCCATGATTTCCTCGGCGTGGGCGGTGAGGTCCGCCTGCTGTTCGGCCACCACCGTCAGAGTGGAGTGGATGCCGCCGAGGATTTCCCGGAACTCCTTGAAGTGGGTGTGCTCCATTTGCTCCTGGATCTCGTCCATGATCGACCGCAGGGACATCGCCATCCGGTCGATCCGCTCCTGCCGGAAAAACTCCTCGCCGGTGTCGAGCGCGGAATCGTTCTCCGAAGGCGCGAAGGTCGCCTTGATGGCGCGCGCGGTGTGTTCGATCCGCTGCACCGTGTGCCTGAGATTGCCGCTGACGGGAATCAGGACGAACAGGATGAGTCCGATGGTCCCCACGGTCGAGGCGAGCGAGAAGAGAACCAGATGGATCAGTTGATTGTGGAGCAGGTCTTTGGGAAACAAATACCCGACGATGAGGTGAGCGTTCTTCGATGGGGCGTGAAAAATCCGCCATTGGCGGGCATTCGCCTCGAAATCGCCCCAGCCCTCCTCGCGCCGCACCATGACGTCGCCCAGGGCGGCGAGATCCTCGGGGATGAGGTCGGAGGGCGCGGTGATCTTGTCGCGGCCCCAGGCGGGCACGTCCTTCGACGCCTCGGGCATCCACGGGACGTCGTTCCAGAGGTAGCCGTCGCCGTCCAGGAAAATCGGATACCCCTCCATGTCGCCCAAACGCTGGGAGTGTATCAACTCGCGCACGTCGTCCACTTTGACGACGATGCCCAGCAGGCCGAGGGGGTTTCCGTCCCTGTCCCGCACGCTGTACATGGCGTTGAAGACGCCCTGGCCGGTAATGGGGTCGTAATAGGGATTGCCGAGGACGACCTGGTCGGAATCCATGCCCTCCCGATACCACGCGGAGCCGCGGTAGTCCTTATCGTCCACGTCGCGCCAGCCGGTTCCGTCCAGGACCCGTCCCGTTTTCGCGCTCACGATGAATATGTTGGTGATGCCGAAGGGTTTGTTTTCCTCCAGGAAGCGGGCCAGATATTTCGCGAACCCGGACTCGTCGGCTTCTCCCGTATCTTGGTTCGCGAAGACGCCGTTTTCGTCCAGCAGGGCGTAAAAAATTCCCACGTCACGGGCCATTGCGCGGAATTGGTCGAAAAACAAATCGATCATGACGGCGGCCCGCCTGATGAAACTCGATCCCGTGGAGTTGATCGCGTCGTTCAACCGGGCATAAGAACGGTAAAACGAAATCGCGCTCATGCCGGAGACGATAACGACGATGACGGCTATCAAGACAAGTATCTTCCTATGCAGGGACATCCACAACATCGCTCCTCAGATCGAAAAATTATTTCTCTTGCCTACAATTTTAGTCTACTACAAAAAAGAATTTTCTGCTGAATCGATAAACATTCAAACCCAGGAGCGTAAACTTGTTATGTTACAATAAATTACCGTAAAAATTGGAATTTGGAGGGAAAGTTATCAAGTATAAAGGAGGGGATTAATCATGAAATTGGCTGAAGCATTGTTGCAACGGTCAGAGTATCAGAAAAAGATTGAAAATTTGCAGAGTCGCATTCTTGTCAACATTAAGGTTCAAGATAACGACAAACCACTTGAAGACCCTAATGTACTGATCAAAGAAGCATTTGATTTAATTACTCGTCTTGGCGCATTGATTAATAAAATCAATTCGAGAAACAACGCTGTATTATTGCCGAACGAGAAAACAATTTCAGAAGCTATCGTGGAGCGAGATATGCTGATGAAGCAACGCAATCTTCTGACGGCCATCACGGGAAAGGCGCAGGAAAAGGATCATAGACTTACACATGCCGAAGTGAAAATGAATGTAGTCATTTCCCAAAGTGAAACGCAAAGACAGATCGATGAGCTATCCCAGAAGTTCAGGGAATTGGACACGCAGATTCAGGGCATCAACTGGACAACAGATTTGGAATAAATGATAAGCAGGTAGTCTGTTCGATAAAGGTGGGCATAAACGTTGAATCCTCGTAAGGGTTCATGGTGGTGGAGCGAGGGACAACTCCGAAGGTTCGATTCCTTCACTAACACATTAAGTCCAATACGAATTACATTCGTACAGCTCAAATGTTACTTTTTATAACCATATGCCAGTTTATCGCAGATGAGGGTGGGTTCGGGGTACTTATCATCAGACAAATTCCAATTTCGGAGATTGAGTGTGCGGATGTGCGACAAAAAAGCGAACTATGTTAAAGAAACGCATGAAGAAACGTATTGCAAGAAAATGCGCCTCGATGGGATCGACGTCTGTTATTACGACAATGAGTTCCAAGAGCGACGCTCGTCGCCGGGGAGCGCGGTTTTGTTTTTGCACGGCTGGGGTTCCGATTTCTCGGTGTTTCGCTTTTACATGGACCGTATGACGCGCAGGGCGTGCGCGTTGAACCTTCCGGGTTTCGGCGGCAGCGGAGAGCCTCCCGCCCCGTGGGGGGTGGACGACTACGCGGATTTCGTCGCTTCCTTTTTGAGGAAACTCGAAATCGACGAGGTCGTCTTGATCGGGCATTCCATGGGGGGGCGCGTCGCCATCAAACTGGCGGCCCAAGCAGCCCAAAAGGCGTTTCCGTTTCGGATCGCGAAAATCGTTTTGGTGAACAGCGCGGGGGTCAAACCCAGACGAACGATCCGGCAAAGGCTGCGCGGGGCCGTTTACAAGTGCGTCAAAAAAGCCCTGTCGCTCCCGGTCGTGGAGAGTCTTTTTCCCGGTGCCCTGGAAAACTGGCGGCGCAAAAGCGGCTCGGCCGACTATCGCAACGCGTCCCCGCGAATGCGGGAGTGTCTCGTGAAGATCGTGAACGAGGACCTGACGCCTCTTTTTTCCTCCATCCCCTGCCCCGCTCTGCTGATCTGGGGCGAAAACGACCGCGAAACGCCCTTGGGGGACGGACAAATCATGGAGCGCCTGATCCCGGACTCTGGACTGGTCACCTTGAAAAACGCCGGCCATTTCTCCTTTCTGGACCAGCCCTTCGTATTCGGAAAAGTGCTCGATTCGTTTCTCGGCATCGAGAAGACGTCATGATCCTCATACAAGGGTTTGCGCTGTTCGTGTTCGCATGCAGCCACTGTGCCGCCGTCTTGCATTGCCTGCACATGTTCCAATTGAACTCCTACAAAGTGGGGGTGCAGCTCCGCTGGCTCGCGAAAAACAAAAGCGACTGGCTCCATAAAAACGCCGCCGCGCTCCTCATTTTCCCCCTACTGTTCCTGTCGGCGAAGGACGGCGTAATTTTTGCCTTTTCCTTCGTTTTCTACCTCGCTCAACTTTGGCGCAACAGACCGCGCCAGGCCAAAAAACCCCTGGTCTACACGAACCGCGTCAAAAGGACGCTCGCGACCTACGGGCTTTTTCTCGTCGCGGTTTTGGCTCTGTCCCTCCGTGTGGGGGACCTCAGGGCTCAAACGGCCTGTCTCGCGATCGCCCACCTGTTGACGCCGGCCTTCGTTCTGTTGGCCGACTGGGTGAACAGCCCGCTGGAAAAGTTGATCAACCGCCGGTACGTGGAGGACGCGAGACGGAGGTTGCACGAACACCCCGGCCTGTTGGTCGTGGGGGTGACGGGAAGCTACGGCAAAACCAGCACGAAATTTTTCCTGCACAAGCTCCTGTCCCTCAAGTACGACGTCCTAACGACGCCGGAGAGCTTCAACACGACGCTGGGGGTCGTGAGAACCCTGCGCGAGAGGTTGAAGCCCTTTCATGAGGTCTTCGTCTGCGAGATGGGGGCGAGAAACCCGGGCGACATAAAGGAAATTTGCGAGATTGTGAAGCCCCGGCACGGAATCCTCACCGCCATCGGCCCCCAACACCTGGAGTCCTTCAAGTCGCTGGAGCGTATCGTCGAAACGAAATTCGAGCTGGCCGACGCCCTGCCCAACGACGGGGCGGTCTTCCTGAACCTGAGCAACGAACACGTCCGATCCGAATACCTTCGCCGGGGGAAAAAGGGCCGAACCGTCACCTACGGTTTTTCCGACGACTGCGACTATCGGGCGCGGGACGTGGTCACGTCGGGGGAGGGAAGTTCCTTTTTCGTCAGGATGCCCGACTCCGTGGAGGTGCCCTTCGAGACGAAACTGATCGGGGCCCACAACGTGGAAAACGTCCTGGGCGCGGTGGCTGTGGCGGATTTTCTGGGCGTCGACCGGAAGGCCGTCGCGATGGGCGTGCGCAGGCTGGAAAGCGTCCCCCATAGGCTGCAATTGATCCGCCACGGCGGGGGCGTCCTCATCGACGACGCGTACAACGCGAACTCCGCCGGGGCGAAGGCGGCCCTCGACGTGCTGGCCCTGTTCGACGGCTGTAAAATACTGGTGACCCCCGGCATGATCGAGTTGGGAACCCGACAGGACGAACTCAACGAAAAATTCGGAGCTCAGGCCAGCCAAGTCTGCGATTTCGTGATTCTCGTCGGAAAACGCCAGACGGAGAGCATCCGAAAGGGCCTGACGGACGCCGGCTACCCCCAGGAGAAAATCTTCGTGGCGGACGGCATTTCCCAGGCTCTCGCCAAGGCGGCCGAGCTCGACGCGGTCGGAAGGCAAAAGGTCGTTTTGCTGGAAAACGACCTGCCGGATAATTTTTGATCACTGACGGCGCCAACGTCCTCGCGCGGTCCGGCGTTTCTCGACCGGGTAATATCAGTGCTGGCTCTCTGGTGAAGCCTCTAAGCGATTCGCTTACGCGGTTTCCACATCAATCTTACGAGTGCGGCAGCCCGCTGATTTCCTCTACTGAAAGGCCAGTCCCGCTCGCTATCTGTTCAACCGGTAAACCCATTTTCAAGAAATTCCGAGCGAGCTCAACTTTCGCGGCTTCCTTGCCTTCTTCTATCCCTCTTTCTATTCCTCTTTCTATCCCTCTTTCTATTCCTCTTTCTATTCCTCTTTCTATTCCTTCTTCCGTCGCCTGCCGTATCCATATTTCTTTTGCGGCTTCCTCTATCGGGATCGCTTTCATACCCCATTCCTCCTTTATGCCCGGACTCATATCGTCGTCTTGCACCCTGAATACTCTTCTCACGAAGTTTAGAATGGCCTTCTTTTTGCGTTTGTCGTAATTTCGCTCCATCATCAAGCCGAGAAGCTCACGCGCGTATTTTTCACGGTCATTCGGGTCGTCCCCGGCCTCGAGCATCAGCGCCCCGGCAAGAACCACAACGGCAAACGGGCGCGGGTCACGCCTAAGGCTTTCTATATCCGCCTCCGCGACTCTGAAAACATTATACTCGAAATGAAGCCTCGTGCCGTAACACTCGTACTCATACGGCCCCGCGTGCCAGCTCTTGTCGGTGAATACGGCAAGGGACGTGACAGGGTAAGCCAGACGGTCGCTCGCTCTGTAAAACGTGGTGTACATGCGCCTCGCGAACTCGGGATCACGCCTATGCTGTTGCTCTATCGCGAGAGCCACGCGCTGCGTGTTGCCGCCCAGCAGATATATGGACAAGCAGATGTCCAGAACTCGCCCTCCCTTATCCGTGTCCGCCTCCAAGCCGGGCATATCGTCGCTGAGCAGTTCCGCGGCTTTCGTGTAGTCCCTGTCCGCCGCCAGGGCAGGCATGAAAAACTCTATCGCGTCGTCGACGCCTTGAATGAGCATATCCTTCCACGCCTCGTCCAACCAGTTACCAGTCAAACCCGCCACCACGCCTTCACATAATTTTGATGAACCTCTCATCCTCGTTCAGTGAAATTATAATCCAAGCGCCTGCCTGCTGGGTTAGGGGTTTGTTTTGGCGGTCCGGGCGTAGTTCGTCCTGCTTCATTTTGACGGACAAACCGAACGACGCGCAACATTTGACATCGCCTTGCCGGAGGATACGTATTGAGCACGACAAAGCGTTAAACCGGAAGTTCACCATCTGAATAGTAAGTCTATTTATAAAGCCTTTTATGGCAATCATTTGTGCGAAAGTCCATCCATATGTGTAAGCATGCACTATTTTTTAATCGCTTGCTAAATGTCAATCTATGATATTATTATAGGCAAGGAAAATTAGTAAGGCAGTTCAGGTCAGGTTTTATGCTCAATGTGCTTTTCAGCATACCACAGCGCCGTCTTCTTTACAAGTAACGGCGAGGCGTAAGCATGCAAAAAATGGGGTCAAAAACTCTAAATCCACTCTTTTTAAGGATTTAAAAATCTGTCTGAAAATTCATTGGATGAACTTCCGATATAAGTAATATTCTCCTGCGATGCGAACCCCCGGTCCATCATCAGGCAGTCCGGTTTATAGCCGAGCTTATCCAGGAATTGCAGGGTGTTTTGCAATGTTTTCGTGTCGGACACGCTGCCATCCAACGGCCAGGCGAACAACGGCATCGCGGTACTGCGAGTACACAACAGGGCGTAGTTCACCCGCGGAAGATTCGTGTGATCTTTTACTGTATTTTCAACGATATAACTCATCGTAAGTATCCTTGCCTTATATTGTCGTTACAACTATTATAACAACAATATCACGTACTGTCAAAAAGAAAAATCCCTTATATGCTGAAATTTCAAGATTTTATATCCGGGATGGAGTGTCGTTACAATTTACGGACGAAATTTAGGATTGAAGATCGACAAA
>JAISQE010000159.1 GCA_031274425.1 Synergistaceae bacterium
CTATAACTTTTATCAGGCAAATATTGACTATATATGCCATATTATGTATAATTTGCAAGCATATATAAGAAAAATTATGTTATTGCTACAATGGCTCGCATTGAGAAACGGATTGTCAAAGGACATAATTACTGGTATCTTGTTGAATCGTATCGCGACGAGCAGAAGAGCGCCTTTGCCGATTGGGCGGCAGAAACGACAATGAGGCAATTTCTGCCGATTCCTGACATCCACAATCTGACATCACAATTGTTTTGGGATGGGATACGGTACAGAAAATTTAAGGTTTGTTACTACAAATTTTAAGCCATGAAAGTCCCTTCTATGATGCTTTTACCGCTTTCTGTTTGCCTTGTTTCTGAAACTCCCGCTAAGTGGAATTTAGTTTTTCCGGTGACCTGGTTTTTTCGATATTGCCGTTATGCCGGGTTTGCTAGGCGCTTTTGTATGGCGGCGTACTCCAGGTTGTCCGCCTGGTCTCTCAGCCAGGCGATCAAGTCCGCGTCGCGCTCGTACTCGTAGTGTTCGAGCTCCGTCAAGATCTCTTCCATCTCGTTTAGCGCGAACCTTTTACTGGCCGTCAGGAGCTTTTCGAGCAGGGCCTCGTCGGGGGACAGCCGCGAGGGTTTTTCCCCGCCGTCCGCCTTCAGCTCCGCGAGCAACGCGTTCAGGTCCGACAGGAGCTTTTCGACGGTTTTCACGAACGACTCGTTGCCCGCCTTTATCGTCTCGAAGTCCCCGACCTTGGCCGCGAGCTCCAGGGCCTCCGCCTCTTTCCCCACCGCCATAGCCCGGATCCCGTAGCTCGATCCCTTGAGTCCGTGCACCGTCACGGCGTAATCCTTTAAAGCGTCTTTCGAAAGCGCGTCTCCCGAGAGCGCCCTGAGTTTCTCCAGCAGGGAGGGCGTGTGCACGCAGTAGGAGCGGAGGACCTCCAAGTAGGGTTCTTCGCCGTAAAAACGCTTCGTGCCCTCGGAGAGATCGACCCCGTCCACGCGCCGGTCTTTCAGCAGGGCTGATTGGGCGGGCTGAAAATCCCCGCTCCGCCCCGCCTGCTGGCGTTTTTCCAGGGGGAGCCACGTCTCCATGATCTCGTTCAGCTTCTCCGTCTCAATGGGCTTGGTGAGGTAGTCGTCAAAGCCGTTTTCCAGAAACATTTCCCGCATCCCCGTCATGGCGTTGGCCGTGAATGCGACTAACGGAAGACTTGGGCGACTGCGGCCGCCCCGCATCCGGCGAATAGCCTCCGCGGTCTCGATCCCGTTCATTTCGGGCATCATGTGATCGATGAGGACCAGGTCGTAGCGGTTTTTCTTGATCATGTCGATGGCCTCGGGCCCGGAGCCGCAGCAGTCCACCCGCATTTTGTAGGGGGACAGGAGCCCAGTCACGACCTTGAGGTTGGTGACGATGTCGTCGACGATCAGAACTCGCGCCGTCGGGGCGGTGAAGCCGATGAGGACGTCCTTGCGTTCGCGATAGCCCTGGGCGACCTTTTTCCCGTTGAGCACGTCGGCGATGGGGGCGCTGTACACCGGCACGGGCAGCACGCGCTCCTCCAGAACCGGCGCTTTGTCCGCGTCCGTCAGGATCACCAGGGCCGTGTCGGCGCAATCGGCAAAAAACTCTTTGCCCCGCTCCCGCACCTCCTCGTAGACCCGCGAGGAGACGAACGCGAACCGGTAGCTTCCCGTCTCCAGCTCCCGCCAAAAATCCTTCGCCTCCCATACCGCCTTGCACCGAACGCCGAGCCCCTTCAGGGAGCGGATGACGGAGTCGATGCAAAACCACCGCTCCTCGTAGAGAAGAACGCTTTTTGCCGGCGCGTCGTCCACCTGGGCGAATCGGGTGTGTCCCACGATCTTTTGGGGGATGGACGCCGTGAAGACGCTCCCCTTCCCGTGGACGCTTTGCGCCGCGATCTCGCCCCCCATGAGCCGGCAGAGGCTCTGGGCGATGGAAAGCCCCAGCCCCGTTCCCTCGATCATCCTGTTTCTGTAGGTGTCGATTTGAGAAAAGTCGATGAAGAGCTTTCCCATGTCCTCCTCCCGGATGCCGATGCCGGTGTCGGAGACCGCGAAACGCAGAAGGATCCGGTCCCCATCCGCCGCGCCGTCGACGGTGAAGGCGATGTGCCCGGAGTGGGTGTACTTCGCCGCGTTGCTGAGGAGGTTCAAGAGAACCTGGCGAATTCGGAACTCGTCCCCCACAAGGCGGTCCGGGAGAGAGGCGTCGACGTTGACCAAGAACAGGATGGGCTTTTCCATGATGCGCATACGGACGATGCTCACCACGTCGTTGACGAGAGAGGTCAGGTTGTACTCCGCGGGGATGATGTCCAGCTTGCCGGATTCGATTTTGGAGAAGTCCAGAATATCGTTGACGATGGTGAGAAGGTTGCCGCTCGCCTGCTGGATTCCCAGAGCATCCTCCTGGGCGTCTTGAGGAATTTCCTTGCGCAGCAGAAGCTCCGTCATTCCGATGATGGCGTTCATCGGCGTGCGGATCTCGTGGCTCATGCGGGAAAGGAAATCCGCCTTGGCCCGGGCCGACTGTTCGGCCAGCTCCCGTGCGCGCTCGGCCTCCAGTTTCGCCCTTACGATCTCCGTCGTATCGTAAAAAAAGAGCATCGCTCCCTCCGCGACGCCGCTTTCCTCCAGCATGGGGATTGCCCGAACGCAATAACGGCTGGGGTTTCCGTCTCCCTCGAAGTCGATGGCGTGCTCGATCTCGGCGGCGCGCTTTTCCGTCAGGGCGGTCTGAAAGATGTCGTCCACGCGCCGCAGGAGTTCCTCCCCCATGACGGGCGCGAAAAGCTCCCGGTACGACTTTCCCTTGATGGCGCCGAGAGCCGGGGCTTTGTCTTTGTTGAGCCGCAGGTAAGCGTCGCTAGCGAAGACGATCCCTCCGTCCCGGTCGAAGAACAGAACAATGTCCGGGCAGTTGGCGAGAAGCAAGTTCATGTATTTTTCCAGCTTTTCCAGTCTGTATTTTTCGGGGGATTTAACGAATGGGAGCGACGCACGGCAACCGACCTCTTAAAGAGAAAACTTTGAAAGAAGTAGCCTATGACCGCCTGACCGCCTGACCGCCTGACCGCCTGACCGCCTAAATTATAACTCTTCGTTATATCCGGCACATCGGCAAAAATGATGGTCTTCACTTCCCTTTTCGAAAATATTCGATAAGCCCCAAATCACATAAGGCCCCTGATGTAAGACCCCATCGCGTCGCAATGTTGTCAGTATTTTAATATACCGCGCAAAATATGCAAGTTAATTTAAAAGGTCGATTTAAAAGGAATGAGCGCCCTCATTCGGGGTTTGCGTCGCTCGGTTTGCCAGGCGCTTTTGTATGGCGGCGTACTCCAGGTTGTCCGCCTGGTCTCTCAGCCAGGCGATCAAGTCCGCATCGCGCTCGTACTCGTAGTGTTCGAGCTCCGTCAAAATCTCTTCCATCTCGTTCAGCGCGAACCTTTTACTGGCCGCCAGGAGCTTTTCGAGCAGGGCCTCGTCGGGGACCGTCCGCGAGGGTTTTTCCCCGCCGTCCGCCTTTAGCTCCGCGAGCAGCCCGTTCAGGTCCGACAGGAGCTTTTCGACGGTTTTCACGAACGATTCGTTGCCCGCCTTTATCGTCTCGAAGTCCCCGGTCTTGGCCGCGAGCTCCAGGGTCTCCGCCTCTTTGCCCACCGCCATAGCCCGGATCCCGTAGCTCGATCCCTTGAGTCCGTGCACCGTCACGGCGTAATCTTTTAAAGCGTCTTCCGAAAGCGCGTCTTTCGATAACGCCCTGAGTTTCTCCAGCAGGGAGGGAGTGTGAACGCAGTAGGAGCGGAGGACCTCCAAGTAGGGTTCCTCGCCGTAAAAACGATTCGTGCCCTCGGAGAGATCGACCCCGTCCACGCGCCGGTCTTTCAGCAGGGCGGGCTGGGCAGGTTGAAAATCCTCGCTCCGCCCCGCCTGCTGGCGTTTTTCCAGGGGGATCCACGCCTCCATGATCTCGTTCAGCCTCTCCGTCTCGATGGGTTTGGTGAGGTAGTCGTCAAAGCCGTTTTCCAGAAATATTTCCCGCATTCCCATCATGGCGTTGGCCGTGAAGGCGATCAGCGGAAGGTTTTGGCGACTGCCGCTATCCTGCATTCGTCGAATGACCGCCGCGGTCTCGATTCCGTCCATTCCGGGCATCATGTGGTCGATGAGGGCCAGGTCGTAGCGGTTTTTCTTGATCATGTTGATGGCCTCGGGGCCGGAGCCGCAGCAGTCCACCCGCATTTTGTAGGGGGACAGGAGCCCGGTCACGACCTTGAGGTTGGTGGCGATGTCGTCGACGATCAGAACCCGCGCAGTCGGAGCGGTGAAGCCGATGAGGACGTCCTTGCGTTCACGGTAGCCCTGAGCGACCTTTTTCCCGTTGAGCACGTTGGCGATGGGGGCGCTGTACACCGGCACGGGCAGCGCGCGCTCCTCCAGAACCGGCGCTTTGTCCGCGTCCGCCAGAATCACCAGGGTCGTTTCGGCGTGGTCGGCGTAATCGGAAAAGTCGGCAAAAAACTTTTTGGCCCGCTCCCGTACCTCCTTGTAGGCCCGCGAGGAAACGAACGCGAACCGGTAGCTTCCCGTCTCCAGTTCCCGCCAAAAATCCTTCGCCTCCCGGACCGCCTTGCACCGAACGCCGAGCTCCTTCAGGGAGCGGGTGACGGAATCGACGCAAACCTGCCGCTCCTCGTAGAGGAGAACGCTTTTTGCCGGAGCGTCGTCCACCTGGGCGAATCGGGTGTGTCCCACGATCTTTTGGGGGATGGACGCCGTGAAAACGCTCCCCTTCCCGTGGACGCTTTGCGCCGCAATCTCGCCCCCCATGAGCCGGCAGAGGCTCTGGGCGATGGAAAGCCCCAGCCCCGTTCCCTCGATCATCCTGTTTCTGTAGGTGTCGATTTGAGAAAAGTCAATGAAGAGCTTTCCCATGTCCTCCTCCCGGATGCCGATGCCGGTGTCGGAGACCGCGAAACGCAGAAGGATCCGGTCTCCATCCCGATCCCCATCCGGCGCGCCGTCGATGGTGAAGGCGATGTGCCCGAAGTGGGTATACTTCGCCGCGTTGCTGAGGAGGTTCAAGAGAACCTGGCGAATTCGGAACTCGTCCCCCACAAGGCGGTCCGGGAGGGAGGCGTCGACATTGACCAGGAACAGGATGGGCTTTTCCATGATGCGCATACGGATGATGCTCACCACGTCGTTGACGAGAGAGGTCAGGTTATACTCCGCGGGGATGATGTCCAGCTTGCCGGATTCGATTTTGGAGAAGTCCAGAATATCGTTGATGATGATGAGAAGGTTGCCGCTCGCTTGCTGGATCCCTAGGGCGTCCTCCAGGGCGTCCTGAGGAATTTCCTTGCGGAGCAAAAGTTCCGTCATCCCGATGATGGCGTTCATCGGAGTGCGGATCTCGTGGCTCATGCGGGAAAGGAAGTCCGCCTTGGCTCGGGCCGACTGTTCGGCCAGCTCCCGGGCGCGCTCGGCCTCCAGCTTCGCCCGGGTGATCTCCGTCGTGTCGTAGAAAAAGAACATCGCGCCCTCCGTAACGCCGCTTTCCTCCAGCATGGGGATGGCCCGGATGTAATAATGGCTAAGGTTTCCGGTCCTCGCGAAGTCGATGGCGTGCTCGGTCTCGGCGGCGCGTTTTTCCGCCAGGGCGGTCTGAAAGATGCCGTCCACGCGCCGCAGAAGCTCCTCCTCCATGACGGGCGCGAAAAGCTCCCGATACGACTTTCCCTTGATGACGCCGAAGGCCGGGGTTTTGTTGAGCCGCAGGTAAGAGTCGCTGGCGAGGAGGATCCTCCCCTCCCGGTCGAAGAACATGATGATGTCCGGGCAGTTGGCGAGAAGCAGGTTCATGTATTTTTCCAGTCTGTATTTCTCGGCGGAGACGATTTTGCTCAGGTTGTCCTGGGCCTCGGCGCTGATTCTGTTGCGTTCGTTGATGCTCTGTTCGTATTGAAGTTCGCGGTTCAGTCTTTTGTTTTCTACGCGCAGCTTCTTGTTCTCTTCCCTCAGAACGTCGATGTCGAGGGCTGCTTCTTCCGGCATGGCGTCACTTCCCTTGTGTGGTTGGGGCGAACGACCTCTCGTCTACAGCGCGCAGATCACGAACGTGAGGTTGTGATTGCGGTTGACGATGGACTCCGACCCCTCCCTCACGTAAGCCGGACAGAGTTCCCCCCCGCTGTAGGCGAAGTGATAGGGAATCCCCGTTTCATCCAAGGTACGCTGGACCTTTTCGGCCTCCTCCAGCGGGTTGTAGCCCAGGTGGAAATACCTTCCGACGCAGGAGAAGATCAGAAAACATTCGGATTTCCCGGAGGACAGGGCGGCGTTTATGGTCTCGGCGGCCGTGGCGACCACCTCGCTGGCATTCATGGAGCCGATGGACAGGGTCGCCCCCACCGGAATGTTTCCCCCGCCGACCGCGTGGCCCTCCGGCGTCTGCGAGTAGATCGCGCGTATGACGGGCGGCGTGCCGTCGTTGTAATCCACGACGAATGGAAAAGAGTTGAGGCCGACGATGAATCCGTCCGCGCCTTTGGCGAACCCAAGGGACTCCAGATAATCGGAAACCGGCACGTCGTTGACGGTTTGGAGCTGGTTGCCGTTCGCCGCCGTGACGATCCCCCGCTCCCTGAAAATCTTCGCCGCCGAAATGGAACCCATGAAAAACCTGGGGCTCACGTTTCCCGAGAGGAGAATAAAAGCGTAGCGGTCGGTGTAGGCCTCGCCGTTGCAGACAACGCAGGAGTCGTGGTAGTCGCTGTTATGATCGACGGCCAGGCCGCCGAAGTTCGGCACGCCGCCGGAAATTTTCGTAAACGCGTTCACGAAAAAATCACCCCCGGCGTTCACGAGAAGGGGAACGAAGCTGAGCATGAGAGAGGGCCGGCGATCGAGACGCGCCCGGGCCGCCTCGTACTCCTCGCGCAGAGGGGCTTCGTCCTCCGAGGGCAGGGGCGCGGTCAAGCCCACCGAAAACGAGACGTCGTCACCGGTGAGCACCGTGAGGGTCAGCAACATGGTTCCGGTGGAGCCCGGCCCGACGTTGGCCAAGGTGGTCAAACCCACCACCTCGAAGGGCAAGGCGTCGCACACCGCCCTCATCGCTCCGGACTCGACGAAATCGGCGTAACACGAAAGAATGCCGATGCTTCTGGAGAGCAGGCCGCTCTCAGGCTTTAGCTGTTCCAAAATTTCCGAAACCGCCGCCTCCACGTCGTCGATTTTATCGGTATGCGCAGTTAACGCTTTCACAATGACACCTCCTTTTCAGGTCCATTCGATAGCACTATCCAATGATAACACTATTCTCGCGCGAAGTTCGGGCGAAAACGAGAAAGTCGCGAGGCGTCCGGGCGACTTGAAGAAAAAATAGCCTTTATAATAGTACCGAAAACAGATTTTCTCGAAAGAATGGAGTTTTTGTCAATGACGTGCGCGGCCGCTCTGAAGGAACTCAAAAAACAGGTGTACGAGAGCAATATGGCCTTGCCCCGATACGGCCTGGTCACCTTTACCTGGGGCAACGCCTCGGGCTTCGACCGGAAGCGGGGGCTGGCGGTCATCAAACCCTCCGGCGTCGAGTACGACGTCTTATCGCCGGAGGATATGGCGGTGGTGGACCTGGAGGGTCGACAGGTGGAAGGGCCGCTGAAACCCTCGTCCGATACGCCCACTCACGTGGCGTTGTACCGGGCTTTCCCCGAGATTGGCGGAGTGGTCCACACCCACAGCCGGTGGGCTACGATTTTCGCCCAGGCCGGACGGGGAATTCCGGCGCTGGGCACCACGCACGCGGACTATTTTTACGGGGAGATCCCCTGCACTGGGAAAATGACCCCGGAGGCCATCGCCGGGAAATACGAAGAGGAGACCGGGGCCGCCATCGTCGAACGCTTTCGGAATCTATCGCCCGTGAGCGTCCCCGCAGTGCTGGTGTACGGACACGGGCCCTTCGCCTGGGGAGAAAACGCGGCTTTGGCGGCGCACAACGCGGCGGTCCTGGAAGAGGTGGCCATGATGGCCTGGCACAGCCTGTCTCTGTTGGGGCCCGACTGGAAACCGATGCAAAAAGAACTTTTGGACCGACACTTTTTGCGCAAACACGGCCCCGACGCCTACTACGGACAGAGGTGATGATGATGATGATGATGATGGTAATAATGAAAATGGCGAAAACGACTTACGCGGCGCGGCTCTTGGCCGTTTGGGCTTTATTGTCGGCGATTTTGGCGTTCGCGCCGACCGCCGACGCGGCGTCTATGCCCGACGCGTTGGACGAGTGGCGGGCTTCGCCGGAGCGGATCACGGAGCTGAAGGGATCGGAGCCCCTTGGGCAATGGGCGAACCGCACCTACAGCCGAACGGCGCCGATCGCCAGCGTCGAGGTCAACCTGATGGAGGGACCGGGACCGGGGCCGCTTTTCGTCCCCGAGGGGAAAGTGGCCGCCGACGACGGGCCGCTGGGGTTTTCTTCAACTTACGAAACCTTGAACGTGGGACGACATCGTGGGATACTGGAGCGAGGAGAGGTCACAGGGCAGGCGTTGGCCATCGCCCTCGGCAAAAATCGAACGCTGACGCTGGAGACCGGCAGCCTTTCCACGGAAGAGCTTCTGGGTTTCGCCGAAAAATTGATTAAAGCAATTGATTGAAGCAATGAATTGAAGCATTGGAGGCAAAATAACGGACATGAAAGAATATTCCCTTGGACTCGTTCCGGGCCCCGTCTCGGTGCCGCGAAAAATACGAGAGGCATGGCTGACGGACTTCGGAAGCAGCGACCTGGAATCGGACTTTTTCGAGCTTTACGGGAAAAACCAAGCGCTGGTTCAAAAGCTTTTGGAAACGAAAGAAAGCGTCGTCATCACGTCGGGCGAGGCCATGTCCATTTTGTGGGGCGGCCTCAAAAGCGCGCTCAAGCCGGGCGATAGGCTTCTCGCCGTGGCCGGCGGGCTTTTCGGCGAGGGATTCGCGGACATGGCGAAGGCCATCGGCATCGAGGCCGAGATCGTCGCGTCGGAGTACGATTCCCTTCCCGATCCCCGGAAGGTTCGGGAGGCCGTCTCCCGCTTTCGGCCTCAGATGATCACCGCCGTGCACTGCGAGACGCCCAGCGGCACCCTGACCCCTTTGAAAGAGCTGGGCGAGATCGCCCGCCAGGCGGACGCGCTGTTTCTAGTGGACTTCGTGTCGAGCGGCGGCGGGGTCGCGGTGGGCGTGGACGAAAACCACATCGACATCGGCCTTCTGGGCAGCCAGAAGGTGCTGTCCCTTCCCCCGTCCTTGTCGATATCGACCGTCAGCGGCCGCGCGTGGGACGCCATAAAAAAGGCGAACTACAGCGGCTACGACGCCTACCTGCCCTGGCGGAGCGTGCCCGAGGTCCCGTTTTTGCCATACACCCACGATTGGCAGAGTATGTATGCCCTCCATCTTTCCCTGTCGTCCATCATGGAGGAGGGCATGGAGAACGCCTTCGCCCGGCATTCCCGCGCGGCGGCGCTTTGCCGCAAATTGGGGCGAGAGATGGGCATCCGATTGTTTCCCGTGAACGAGGACATTTGTTCCCCCACCGTCAGCGCCTTTTACATGCCCGAGGGCTGGACGTGGGCGGAGTTCGACGCGGCCCTGCGCCTGAGGGGTCTGGTCGTCGGAGGAAACTACGGCCGCCTCGCGGAGCGCGTGTTTCGCGTGGGGCACATGGGAAGCCAGGCCGACGAGGCTCTGGTCGCGCGCGGCATGGAAATCGTGAAAAACGTTTTGGAGGAAAAGAGAACTCGCTGACAAATCCGTTCTCGCTGGCCCCAAGCGGGCCGAGCGAGCCGCTTGGAGCGGGCTTTAATTATTATTTTTTATGGAGGCGGAGGACAATGCATATTTCACCGGATATCTTCAGGGAGTACGACATACGGGGGGTCGCGGACCCGTACGCCTCCGCCGATCTGACGGACGAAGCGGTCCGAACCATCGGCAAAAGCTTCGGCACGTGGCTGACCGAGCGGGGCGTGAAAAAAATTGCCCTGGGCGGTGACGTGAGGCTTTCCACGGGGCGCATACGCCAGGCTGTCGCCGAGGGCGTCGCCTCGACCGGCATCCACGTCGTCGAGATAGGCGTCGTCACCACTCCTATGCTTTACTGGAGTCTTTACCACCTGAACCTGGAGGGCGGGGTGATGGTCACGGGCAGCCACAACCCCGCCAACATGAACGGCCTCAAGCTCGCCTTCGGGAAGACCACGATATGGGGGGACGAGGTGCAGGAGATCCGCAAAATCGCGGAAAAGGGCGAATTCGTCGTGGCGGACAAGCCCGGCTCCATCGAATTTGAGGCCGTCTCCGACGCCTATATCGCGATGCTGACGTCCAAAATCGAGCTGGGGCCCCGGACGTTGAAGGTCGTCTGCGACAGCGGCAACGGCACGGCGGGCAACACGATCTGCCGGTTCCTCTCGGGATTGGGCTGCGAGTGCGTTTCTCTTTTCGGGATGCCGGACGGACGGTTTCCAAATCACCACCCCGACCCTCAGAAGCGGGAGAACCTGACCGCCTTGATCGAAAGGGTTCGGGAGACGAAGGCCGACGTGGGCTTCGCCTTCGACGGCGACGCCGACCGTCTGGGGGTTGTGGACGAACGGGGAGAGGTCATCTTCGGCGATCGTTTGATGGCGCTCTACTGGGCGGAAATTCTGAAAAAACACCCGGGGGCGGAGGCCATCGTCGAACCCAAATGCACCATGGCCTTGCCCGAGGAAATTCAGCGGTTGGGCGGCAAGGTCCTCTACTGGAAGTCGGGGCACTCCGTCATCAAGGCGAAAATGAAAGAGATCGGAGCGCTTTTCGCCGGCGAGCTTTCCGGCCACATGTTTTTCGCCGACGAATATTACGGTTTCGACGATTCGTTTTACGCCGCGGCGCGGCTTTTACGGATTCTTTCGAACGCCGGCGCTGGCGCTGGTGAAAACCTTTCCCGATTGATGGCGTCGATTCCTCTCTATCCCGCGACGGAGGAGGCGCGGATCCCGTGCCCCGACGCGCAAAAATTCGCGGCGGTGGCGCGCATTCGGGACAAGGCGCTGATGGAGTACGAGGGCCTTGTCCTCGACGGCGTGCGCATCCTCTACCCCGGCGGGTGGGGCCTCATTCGCGCCTCCAACACCCAGCCCGTCATCACCACGCGCTGCGAGGGCAAGGACAAAAAAGCCCTGACGTTCATCATGGAGGACGTCAAAAAAAGAATTTTAGAAGAGGGGCTTCCCGATTTCGATTGGACGTTCTAGAAGCGGCGTGGTCGTGCGGTCATGAAACATGCTGTCATAAAAACGGATTACGGCGTCATCTTGCCCTTCCGGGAGTTGAAACTGCCGCTGGATCTCCACGAACTTTCGGGGGGACTGCCCAGGGCGGAACTCGAGATCGGGTTCGGCAACGGAGAGTTCATGGTCGCCGGGGCAATGGCGCGTCCCGATACGTTATTCCTCGGCATGGAGGTCTCCGCGTCCTGCGTGATGCGATGCGCGCGCAGAGTCGGCAGGCTGAGAACCGAGACCCCGGTAGCTGCCGGGAACTCACCGGGCGCTGGGAACCCACCGGGCGTTTTGGGCAACTTGAAAATCGCCTGTACCGACGCCCGCTTTATGATGAAGGAATTTTTCGACGACGCGTCCCTCGATCGGGTCACCATGAACTTCCCCTGCCCGTGGCCCAAAAAACGCCATGCGCGTCGCCGCGTCACGGCCAGGGAATTTGCCGACGAACTGGCGGCCGTCTTGAAAGTGGGCGGGGTTTTCGAGCTGGTCACGGACGAGGAGTGGTACGCCCTGGATGCCCAGAAGATTTTGGGCCAACATGAAGCGCTCTCCGCCGCCGCCTGCGAGACGAACCCCGCCCGGCCCATCACCACGAAATACGAGCGCAAATGGCTGGAGATGGGAAAAAACATCGTCAGGCTGAACGTGACCAAAACGGAAAACTTCACCGTCGACAGACAAACTTGGGGCAAGGAGTGTGGAACGATGCACGTCAAAACGGGGAAACCGCTGCCTGGGGGCGGACTCGCGTTTCTGCTCGACGCGTCGGGGACCCGGGAGGACGCCCGGTGGGTTTTCAAAAAATATTACACGATAAGCGCCGAACAGAAAAAGCACAGGACTTTTCTTGTGGAGACGGTGTCCGCCGACGACGAATTCGAGCAGCGTTACTATTTGAAGGTGATCGAGCGCGGCAACGACGTCTTGGTGAAACTGGACGGAACCGCCAGAGCCTACCTGACCCCTGCGGTGCGTTTCTCCGTCGAGGACCTGGCCCGCCGTTTGGCCGAAGAGGCATGAAACGCTCGGCGACGCCCCGGCACGGGCTCCGTCTCCCTGGGCTTTTATCATGAAAGACGTTCGCCCTACGTCCGGACGGGTGATTTTGGCCCTTTTCAACATTTTGGGCGGTATGGAGGGCGTTTCTTTTCTCGATCTTTTCTCCGGAACCGGCCGCGTAGGGATCGAGGCGCTGAAGCGAGGGGCCTTCCCCGTCGTCATGGTCGAGGCAGTGAAAGACCGGGCGCGCGAGATCCAGCGGGCGATGCCCGGGGGGCCGGGCGACGGATTGACGGGCAACGTCGTCCTCTCGTTGGAACTTCGGCGGGCTCTGGCGTGGCTCGTCAAGCGCGGGTATCTTTTCGACGTGGTTTTCGCCGATCCCCCTTACAACCAAGGGTGGGGAGGCGAGCTGTTGCACGTGAAAGCTCTGACAAAAATTTTGAAGCGGGAAGGAGTCCTGGTCGTGGAACACGCGTCGCGAGAGTCGCTCGACGTTTTATCACCGTGGACGGTAACGGATGTTCGCTCCTACGGCGAAACCGCGTTGACGTTTTTGAAAAACGCGCAACCGGGGGAGGCGCTTTCATGAAACGCGCCGTCCGCGCCGTTTACCCCGGTTCGTTCGACCCCATCACCAACGGGCATATTTATATCGCCGAACGCGCCGCCGCCATTTTCGACGAGGTGCAGGTCAGCATTCTCGTCAACCCGCAGAAGCGTTCCATGTTCAGCGTGGACGAGCGCCACATGATGGCGCACGAGGCGCTCTCCTACTTGCCCAACGTCACGGTGGACCATTTCGAGGGGCTTCTGATCGACTACATGCGGCAGCAAAGGTCGCGGGTCATCATCCGCGGGCTGCGCGCCATGTCCGACTTCGAGTACGAATTTCAAATGGCTCTGATGAACCGGCAACTAGCGCCGGAGATCGAAACCTTTTTTATCGTCACCGACCCCAAGTATTCCTATCTTTCGAGTAGCGCCATCCGCGACATCTTTCAGTTCGGCGGCACCGTGCAGGACATGGTGCCCCCCGGCGTCTTTCGCCGTATGCGCGAGCGCTTCCCCCGCCACACGGGAACATGAGCCTGTCCCGCCTAAAGCGCTCTTTTTACCTCCAGGACGCGGTTTCTCTCGCCCAAGCCCTGCTCGGGAAAATGCTGGTTCACGTGATCGACGGCGTCGAGACCGGGGGGCTCATCATCGAAACCGAAGCCTACGCCGGCCGGGAGGACGCCGCGTGCCATTCCTACAAACGCCAAAGCCCCTCCGGCGAGCACCGCACCGACGTGATGTTCGGCCCCGGAGGCTATGCGTACGTCTATTTGATCTATGGCATGTACAACTGTTTCAACGTGGTCGCCAACGTCGAGAACGAACCCGAGGCCGTTCTGATTCGAGCGGTCGAGCCCCGACAGGGCATCTCCGCGATGAGGGAGCGGCGAAAAACGCGAGACGTCAAAAAACTTTGCAACGGCCCCGGCAAGCTCTCCATAGCGTTGGGCATCACCCGCGAACACTACGGCGCGGACCTCTGTGGCGGCGGTCTTTTTATCACGGAGGCCGAATCGATTCACGCAAGCCGCATCCTGGCGACCCCCAGAATCAACGTCGACTACGCGAAAGAGGCGGCGCGCCTTCCATACCGCTTCATCATCCGGGATAACGAATTTTTATCGAAACGCCCTACGACATAGACGAATTCCGCGAGCGCGTGGCGGTCTTCGTCTGGCCCGCGATATTCAGGATTTATTCTTCTTGATCATGGATTTTCACGGTAAAAATTAATCTTAATTTAAACTGACTAATATAAACCATGGCACAATAAAATTCTTGTAATAACTAGTACTAAGTAACATCTAAAACTTTACAAATTGCATAATTTGAGTGAAAATGAGTCATCTTAACCATGAGGTGACTTAACATGCGAGGGAAACACACTAAAATTGAGTTAAGCCAA
>JAISQE010000103.1 GCA_031274425.1 Synergistaceae bacterium
CCAACAGTTCTAGCTCCACACTTTGAAGATACTGAAGTTGTCCGGGCTTCAACCGCCACGTAAGGCCATTTGCCGAAAGGGAATCCCTGGCCAATACTTTAATGGTATCGCGATCCCAACGAAAAGTGGAAGGATTTACGTTTAGCTTTGCAGTAACAGGCTTGAGGCTGAAGACATCGCCTAAAGTACCGTAAATTGAATCTTTCAATAAAGTGTAGCTAGAATTCGAACCACCGGACCAGCTATCAACATTTCGTACAATAACTGTGGCTTTAACTGTCGTGACGTTTTGTGGATTTATTGGAGGACCAGAAGAATTACTTACGGCTGTAATCGTGCTAGAAGAAGGTGAAGTAGAGAGTAAAAAGGAAAAATCCTTCGAAGCTACTCGATTTACAAACGAAACTGTTCCAGGGGTGAGCGCAGTGAGATTGCTTCCGGGAGTGAACGTCACAAAATGACCAGGATCCATGTCTCCGTTTTGCGCGCTATAGTTTGCCGTAAATTGGATCTTATAGTTCGCATTGTCTATGCCTCTTGAAAGAAATATGGTTATATCTCCAGTAGTGTTATCAGGAGTAGGCATAAAATTGACCTTTGCCCGAGTAGTATCAACATCAATTGGAACTACTCCAGTTGTCTCCAACAATTTCACATTGGAAATGCCGTCAAAACGAAGTATCGAATGGTACGCCGCCTCAGCGATACCCCCCCCCAGGAAGATACCCATCACCAGCAAAAACAAAAAACTCTTTTTCAAGACGTTCTTCAAGTCAGATCACCTTACCTTTCAATATTAAATCCTTCATTGAATCCTTCCCCGCCTACAACACACGCTTCCTGAATAAAACCCGTTGGCGCATTCTCAACCCCTAATCTATCAGCTCTGAAAGCCCATAACACCAGCCTCGCCACGCCCGCCGCGGGCAAGGCCAAAACCCACGGACATAAAATGTGTGCGGAACAAGAACAGTTGCCACATGTCCGGTATTTTATAGAAAAATCCTGTGCAATGCAAGGAAAAAAATCAGAAATGCAAGAAAAATCGTCTATTTTCGCGCGGAGTTTTCGCGCGGAAGAAGCCCCCGACCACCGCCCCGCGACGCGCGAATAGACGCCCCCGCCCGGCGCGGCGTCAAGGTTTACGCCACAAAAAACCGCCCCGAGCACCCCCCCGCCCCCAAGCGAAAGCAGCACCCAAAGAGGGAGCCAAAAGAGGCGGGGGGATTGGGGGGTTAGGGGAGGTAGGGGGTCTCGGGGGGGCCAGTGAGGATCCCGAAGGGACCGAACGGGCTCTGCCCCCCTGAGCTTTCAAATCAAATCTCGGGGGGGCCAGTGAGAGAGCGTAGCGAACGAACGAGCTCCGCCCCCCTGAGCTTTCAAATCAAATCTCGGGGGGGCCAGTGAGGACCCCGAAGGGGCCGATAAGCAGACGACCGGCGAAGAATGAGCCGTGTCGGTCGCTTAGTTTCACCACCAACGGGCTCCGCGAGAGGCGGGGGGATTAGGGGGATTAGGGGGAGGTAGGGGGTCTCGGGGGGGCCAGTGAGAGAGCGTAGCGAACGAACGGGCTCCGCCCCCCTGAGCTTTCAATTGCGGTATACTTCTTGTGGGAGGTGAGACGCGATGACAACACCAACGCAAGCGCGCGAACCGGAAATGGGCTTGACGTTCGAGAAAGTCTGGGCGATGTTCCAGGAATCGGACCGACGTATGCAAAAAATGAAAGAAGACACGGATGAATATCTGCGGAAGTTAAGCGGAGAAGCGGACCGGCGTATGCAGAAGTTGAGCGAGGAAACCGACAGGAAGATGCAGGAAACCGACAGGAAGATGCAGGAGACTGCCCGGCAGATAAAAGAGACCAACCGGCAGATTGGGAAGCTGGGCAACCGTTTTGGAGAATTGGCTGAACATTTGATTGCGCCCAGCATCGTGCAGAAGTTCAACGCCCTTGGTTTTCACTTCGATGATATTTCCGCGCTGCGCCAGGTTATCGAAGACGAGAGCAGCGGACAAAAAATTGCGGAGTTCGATATCCTCCTGGAGAACGGGGAGTTCATTATCGGTGTGGAGGTGAAATCGAAGCCGTCTTATGACGATGTGGACGATCACGCGCAACGCTTGAAGATCCTTCGCCTCAACAAGGACAGGAAAGGCGACAAACGGAAAATCTACGGCGCTCTCGCGGGGGCTATCATGCCCGACACCGTCAGAACCGCCGCCCTCAAAGCGGGTTTTTACGTCATCACGCAGACCGGCGACACGGTGAAGATCGACGTCCCGGAGGGGTTCATTCCCAAAGCCTGGTAGCCGCGGAATGTGTCGGAAGTAAGATGAGAGCATTCAAGAAAAAAATAGAGCCTCCTCATATTCTTTTGAGAGAGGAGACTCTAAAGTCGAGTGTTGTTCCGTCACTCTCCGACCGCGCCCCGGCGGTACATCAACGACTCGGCCAGGTGCGGGGTTCGTATATGGGGTTCCCCGGCCAGGTCGGCGATCGTGCGCGCGACCTTCAGAACCCGGCTGATGCCCCGCCCCGAGAGGTGCAGTTTGCTCGCCATGCCGGCGAGAAAATTACGCGTTTCCGGGGCCAGCTCCAGGTAGCGCCGGACGATTTTTTCGGGCAGCTCCGCGTTGCAGGAAAAACCGTAATCCGCCCAGCGTTTTTGCTGCGTCGCGCGGGCTTTGCGGACGCGTTCGCGTATGGTCTCGCTGTTCTCGGCGTTGCCCGAAAAAGACAAAAGCTCTTCCGGCAAAAGGCGGGGCACGGCGATTTGCAGGTCGATTCTGTCCAGAATAGGCCCGGACAGCTTGCGCTTGTAACGCTCCAGCTCCACGGTGGAGCAGACGCATTTTTCCACGGGGTCGCCGAAGTGCCCGCACGCGCAGGGGTTGGCCGCCAACACCAGCAGCACCCGCGAGGGGTAGGTCACGGTGCCCGCCGCGCGGCTGACGACCACCTGCCCGTCCTCCAAGGGGGCCCTCAGGCTCTCCGTCAGGTCGCGCCTAAATTCAGTGAACTCGTCTAAAAAAAGGACTCCTCGATGGGCCAGCGATATCTCTCCCGGCCGGAGCGAGTTGCCTCCGCCGCAGATGGCCACGGAGCTGGCGGTGAAATGGACCGTGCGGAACGGGCGTCTTCTCCCCGGTTCGGCGGGGAGCCCCAAGGTGCTGCGAACCAGCAGGGTTTCGATCAATTCCTCGTCGTTCAGGGGAGGGAGGATCCCGTTCAAGGCGCGGGCGATCAGCGTCTTGCCGCTGCCGGGGGAGCCCACCAACAAGATATTATGGTGCCCCGCCGCGGCTATTTCGGCGGCGCGGCGGGCGGCGGCCTGACCTTTGATGTCGCCGAAATCCGGCTCCGCCACGAAGGGGGCTTCGGGCGTGTTCGACGAGACGATGGGAGAGGGCTCGACCTCGCCTTTCAAAATGGAGATCAGCTCCATCAGGTCCCCCACCGCGTAGGCCTCCACGCCCTTTACCAGTCCCACCTCGTCCGCGTTTTCCCGCGGCACGAAAAGAGGAATCCCCTTGGCGCGAGCCAAAAACGCCGCGGGAACGGCGCCCCGGACGCGGCGCAGGCGGCCGTCCAGCGCCAGTTCCCCCATGTAGAGGGCCGGCTTTTGCGGTTTCAGAAGCCCCGCGCTGCGCATCATGGCCAGCGCGATGGGAAGATCCAAAAGAGCCCCCTCCTTGGGAAGATCCGCCGGGGCCAGGTTGACCGCCACGCGCCCCTTGAGGGGCAGCCCCACCGAGCGAAGGGCGGCGCGGACGCGCTCCTTCGACTCTTTCACCGCGATGTCGGGCAGCCCCACGATCGATATGGAAAAAAGCCCGCCCGTGATTTCGACCTCGACCTCCACGGGAATGGCCTCCATTCCCTGGAGGGTTATCGCTCCGATGTCATTCATGCACGCTGCTTCAGCTCCGTCAGAATCGACGCCAAGCGGGACAGGGCCTCTTTCAGCGTCGCCTCGCCGACGGCGAAACATATGCGCAAAAACCCCTCCCCGGCCTCGCCGAACGCGTTTCCGGGGATGGTGACGAGCTGCGCGCGTTTCAGCCAGTCTTCCGCCACCTGCTGGGACCTCCCCAGCTTGGAGATATTGGGGAAAACGTAGAAGGCTCCCTCGGGAGCCAGGCAATTCACGCCCGGAAGGGCGTTCAATCCATCGAGCAAAATGCCTCGGCGGATCGCGTACTGGGAAAGCATCTCCGCCACGTAGCCCTGGGGGCCCTCGAATGCCTCGATCGCCGCCCACTGCGCCGGGGCGTTGACGCAGGAGGACGCCCCCTCCTGAATCTTGACGATCGCGGCCATCGCCTCTTTCGGGCCTTGGAGGTACCCCACGCGCAAGCCCGTCATGGCGTAGGTTTTGGAGCAGGTGTTGACGGTGAAGACGTAGTCCTGCATTCCGGGAAGAGAGCCGATGCTGACATGCTCCGCGCCGTCATACAAAAGTTTCTCGTAGGGTTCGTCCGAGATCACCGCCAGGTTGCGTTGCTTCACCAGCTCAGCGATCTCCAGAAGTTCTTTTCTCGTCGTGACGCCGCCCGTGGGGTTGGAGGGGGAGTTCAAGATCAGAAGGCGCGTTTGGGGCGTGAGGCGTTTTTCGATCTGCTCCGCCCTGGCGTGAAATTTGTCCTTTTCCAGCAACGGGTAAAAAGAGCTTTTGCAGCCCGCCATGTGCACCTGCCCCTGATAGTTGGGCCAGGATGGGTCGGGCAGCAAAACCTCGTCGCCCACGTCCGTCGTTCCCAGAATGGCCGTCTGAATGGCCTCGCTGGCGCCGTGGGTGATCAAAATGGAATCCGCCTCGCAGTCGATGCCGTTTTCGCGCTTCAGCTTACGGGCGACGACGGCCCGAAGCTCCGGCAGGCCCGTGGTCGGGGTGTATTTATTTTGTCCCGCGTCCACCGCTTTTTTCAAAGCCTCGGCGACGTTGCTCCCGATGTTGAAATCCGGCTCCCCGATGCCCAGGTTCAGAACGTTCGCGTAACCCGCCGCCATCGTCCCCATCTTGCGTATCCCCGACGAGGGGCGCGTTTCGCACCGCTTACTGACCCTTATCATTTCTCCAAACCTCTCATGTCCTCAAATCTCTCCTTCGTAATCGTTACGGGCTATTTGCCTGCTTGCTTTTTTATTTTTTTTATTTTTTTTATTTGCCAAGATAAGAAGCCCGGATCTCGGGCATCTCGGCCAGGTCGGAGGCTTTGCCCGACAAAACCACCTTTCCCGTCTCCAGCACGTAGCCGCGGTCCGCCACGGAAAGGGCCATATTCGCGTTTTGCTCCACCAAAAGGATGGGGGTCCCCATGTCTTTCAGCTTCGCTATCGTGGAAAAAACCTCTTCCACGATGATCGGCGCGAGGCCCATAGACGGCTCGTCGAGTAAAAGCAGGCGGCAGCGGCTCATCATGGCCCTTCCCACGGCGAGCATCTGCTGCTCGCCCCCCGAGAGCGTCCCCCCGATCTGACGCGCGCGCTCCTTGAGGCGGGGAAAGACGGCGAAAACGTTTTCCAGGTCCGCGCCGAAGTTCTCCTTGTCGTCGCGGACGTAAGCGCCCAGCAGAAGGTTTTCCCTCACGCTCAAGTTGGCGAAGATCAGCCTCCCCTCGGGCACGTGGGATATGCCGAGCTTCACGATATCGTGGGGGAGCCTGCCGACCAGGTCGGCCGAATCGTACAGAACCTGCCCTTGCCGGACGTCGGCGAGCCCCGACACCGCCCGGAGGATGCTGGTCTTTCCCGCCCCGTTGGCCCCGATCAACGCGACGATCTCCCCTTCCCCCACGGAAAAAGACACTCCCTTGACCGCCTCTATCACGTCGTAGTTCACCCTCAGGTCTTTGACCTCCAGGAGCATCTAGAACTTGCCTCCTTTTCCCAGGTAGGCCTCTATGACCGCCCGGTCGTTCCTGATCGCGTCCGGCGGCCCGTCGGCGATGGTCCTGCCGAAGTTCATCACCGTGATATGGCGGCATATCCTCATCACCAACGCCATGTGGTGTTCGATCAAAAGCACCGTCAGGCCGAACTCCTCTTTGAGCCACTGAATGTCCTCGGCCAGCCGGTCCACCTCCTGGGGGTTCATTCCCGCGGCCGGCTCGTCCAGCAGCAGCAACGTCGGGGAGGTCGCCAACGCCCTGGCGATTTCGAGACGCCGCTGCAGGCCGTAAGGAAGGCCGCTCGCCTTCTTGCCGGCGTGGGGCAGGAGCCCCAGGCGTTCCAGAAGGGCCGCCGCCTCGTCCCGGACTTCTTCCTCCCGCCGCCTCATGGCGGGGGTTCGGAAAAACGCGGACGCCAAGCCATACCGGACGTTCCGATGCAGAGCGATTTCGATGTTCTCCAAAACCGTCAGGTTCTTGAAAAGCCGGACGTTCTGAAAGGTTCTCGCTATCCCCGCCGCGGTGAAACTGTGGATCTTTTCGCCGATCATGTCCTTTCCCTCGGGCCAATCCCTGCTTTTGAAGACAATCCGCCCCTCCGTCGGGCGATAAATGCCCGTGAGCATGTTGAAGACCGTCGTCTTGCCCGCCCCGTTGGGCCCGATGATCCCATAAAGCCCGCCGGGAACCAGGTCGAGGTCGAATTCGGTCACCGCCTGCAGGCCGCCGAAGCGAATGCCCAGCTTCCGAACCGCCAGCAAATCGCGGCGCGTCGAGATATCTTCGATATTTTCGATATTTACCGTATTTATCGTATTTACCGTATTCGTCATGACGCCCCCCTAACCGTTCTCCGAAAGGGCGGCTCGCGTTTCCGCGCCGCGCCGGGGGAGCGGGACGAGGAAGGGAAACTCCCTGCCGCCGCAGATCCCCGTCGGGCGATAGAGCATCATCAGCACCAGCGCGAGCCCGTAGATGACCAGCCGCCAGCCGGCGAGGAAGCGCAACGCCTCGGGAAGAATCGTCAGGATGAAGGCCCCCACGATAGCGCCGCTCATGGCGCCGGCCCCTCCCGCGTAAAGGTAGACCAGGAAGTCCGTCGAGCGGACGTAGTTGAACTGGTCGGGATGCAGAAAGCCCAGAACGTGGGCCAGCAGGGCTCCGGCGACGCCGGCGACCGTCGCGCCGACGACGAAAGCCTGCACCTTGTACCGTGTGGTGTCGATTCCCATCGTCTCGGACGCCAGCTCGTCCTCCCGGATGGACACGCAGGCCCGGCCGAAGGAGGAGTGGATATAATTTCGGATCAGCCAGACGGTGAGGGCGAAAAACACGACGATCCACCCGAGCGTGCTGTACCGGGGGATGCTGGTGAAGCCGCGGGGGCCTCCCACCTGGGGAATGCAGCGGATGATGGCGCGCAGAATTTCCCCGAACGCCAGGGTCACTATGGCCAGATAGTCCCCCTTCAACCGCAGGGACGGGCGTCCGATCAGGTAGCCGCAGATCCCCGAAACGATCCCCCCCGCCGCCACGGCCAGCAAAAAAACGAAGGGTTTCCCATAGGCGGGAAGGGAGGAAAAATTGAAAAGGAGGGTGGTCACGACCCCCGAGGAATAAGCGCCCACCGAGACGAACCCCGCCTGGCCGATGGAGAACTGCCCGGTGATGCCGTTGATGAGGTAAAGCCCCAGCGTCACCATGCCGTTGATCAGGGAGAACATCAAAACCTGGAGCCAGTAGTTTTTGACGTACCCCGCCTGACGGAGCCGCATGCAGACAAGGTAAAAGACGAATAGGCCGAACACCGGGGCGTAGTTTTTGATTTTTCCCATGATCACACCTTGTCCAGAGGGGCCTTGCCCAAAAGGCCCGACGGCCTGAACAGCAAGACGAGGATCAGGACGACGAAACCCGACCCGTAGCCCAGCTCGGAGTAGACCGCCGTCGCGAAGACCTCGATGATCCCCATCAACAGCCCCCCCAGCACGGCCCCCGGAATCGAGCCGATGCCTCCGAAGACCGCGGCGATGAAGGCCTTCGTCCCGAGCCAGACCCCCATCAGGACGTCGATCATCGGGTAGGTCAGCGAGTAGAGAACCCCTCCGGCCCCGGCGAGCGCGGCTCCGATGAAGAACGTGATGGAGATGATCCGGTTGACGTCGACGCCCATCAGGGCCGCCGCGTCTTTGTTGTAGGCGACGGCGCGCATGGCCCTGCCCACCTTCGTGCACTGGACCAGGAATATCAAAAAAACGAGCAGCACGCTGGACGCCGCGATGTTCGTGATCTGGATCGTGTTGATGGAGGCGTTGCCCAGCAGGTAAAAGTGACGCATGGGGATGAGTTCGGGAAAACGCCTGAAATTGGGCCCGATAAAGGGGATCATGCGGGGAAAGTTTTCAAGGAAGATGGATACCCCTATCGCCGTGATCAACGCCGACAGCCGCGGTTTGTCGCGCAGCGGGCGATAGGCCAAACGTTCTATGAGGATGCTCAAGACGGCCGGAAAAAGCATCGCCGCGAGGATTGCCGGGAAGAACCCGACGCCCGCGAGGTTGACCGTAAAAAAAGCGGTAAAGGCCCCGATCATCACAAAGTCGCCGTGGGCGAAATTGATGAGATTGATGATTCCGTACACCATCGTGTAACCCAGGGCGATCAACGCGTAAATGACCCCCAGTTGGACTCCGTAAATCAATAGTTGAATGAACTGCTCCATGGAAGGCATTCTTCCTTTCAAGACGTCTTTTTTCAAGACATCTCAAGACATCGCAAAATCCGGCAATGGCCGATGCCTTGACCATTGCCGGGCGGGCGTGTCCGGGGGGTTTTCAGGGATTGACCGTGGTGACGTAAGAGGTTTTACCTCCTTTGTACATCACGATGACGGCTGGTTTCTTGGGGTTTCTTTCCTCGTCGAACTCGATGACGCCCGAGGGAAGCTCCAGCTTGGTCTTGGCGATGGCGTCGCGGATGGAAGCGCCGTCCAGGGATCCCGCGGCCTCGATGGCCTTATAGACGATGCTGAACGCCTCGTAGGAAAGGACGGCGTTGGAGTTCGGAACGTCGTTGTAGGCGGCCCTATAAGCCTCGACGAACTTTTGGGCCTGGGGCGTGGTGGACTCGTGAGAGAAAGCGCAGGAATACGCCGCCCCTTCTTCCGCGCCGTTGGAGATCGTCACCAGGTCGGGAGTGTCCCAGCCGTCCCCGCCGATCAAGGGAAGGGTGATGCCGGCGGCGCGGGCCTGGTGCATCTGGAGCCCGCTCTCGAAGTAGGTGTTGGGCATGAAAAGAACCTCGGCGTCGCTGGCCTTGATGTTGTTGAACTGGGCGTTGAAGTCCCGAATGTCGCTGCCCCCGTACGCCTCCACAATGACCACCTTTCCGCCCAGCTCCTCGAAGGTGCGGGTGAAAAACTCGGTCAGCCCCTTGGAGAAGTCGTTGCCGTTGTTGTAAAGTATGGCGGCTTTCCGGGCGTTCAGGTCGTTGTAGGCGTACTTCGCCATCACCGATCCCTGAAAGGGGTCGATAAAGCAGGCCCGGAAGATGTAATCCCCAATCTGCGTGACCTTGGGGTTCGTGGGGAATATGGTCACGACGGGGATGCCCGCGGACTGGGCTATGGGCCCCGCGGCCAGCGCCGTGGAGGAGGACTCCGGCCCGATGATGACGGCGACCTCGTCCTGGTCGATCAGCTTACGGTAGGCGTTGGCCGTGATTTCGGGCTTGTTCTCGTTGTCCTCGTAAATGAGTTTGAGGGGCAGTTTTTTGCCTCCGACGTCGATGGTCATGTCGGGGGCCAGTTCCTTCAAAGCCAGATCCAACCCCGTTTTACAATAAGCTCCATACATGGCGGCCTGCCCGGAAATCGGCAGCACAACCCCGATACGAACCTCGTCCGCGGCCCAAGCGCCCAAACACAAAAACGTCCCGAGAATTCCCAGCGCCAACAAAAGTCTACGCATCACAAAACCCCCTTCACATCATAAAGCCTTCATCAATCGACTGAATACGTTATGATTTTAAGGCTTTATCGTGTAAATGTAAACTTTTTTCCCGTCCTTGATCTCGACGATGCCCAGGTCTTTGACGGGATCGTGGGTCTCCGCGCTGAAGGAGGTCAGTCCCGTCACCGTCGCCACGTCCTTGGTTTTTTCCAGTTCGTCGCGGATGGACTGCGGGTCGTCTTTGCCCGCGCGCACGATGGCCTGATAGAGAAGCACATAAGCGTCATACCCCATAGCCGCGTTGGCGTTGGGCGCTTTGCCCGCGTACTCCTTCTCCCATGCCTCCGTAAACGCCTTGGCCTCTTGGTTCATGTCCGGCATGGAGGGATCGTAGGCGAAGGTGGTGTGCAAAAAACCCTCCACGGCGTCGCCGCCCAGCGTCACGATTTCCGGGTTGTCCATGGCGTCGCCGCCCATGAACCGGAAAGTGGCCCCCAGCTCGCGCCCTTGCTTCAAAATAACCGCGCCCTCCGCGAAATAGGCGGGGATGAACACCACGTCGGGCGCTTGAGAGATGATCTCGGTGAGCTGCGACGTAAAGTCCGTGTCGCCGGATTGATATTTCAGATCGGCGACGACCGTGCCGCCCAGCTTGACGAAGTTCGACTTGAAGAAGTTCGCCAGCCCCACGGCGTAGTCGCTGGCCACGTCGGTCAGGATCGCGGCCTTTTTGTACCCCAGGTTGTTGTAGACGTAGTTCGCGCCCGCCTCCCCCTGGAAGGGATCGATGAAACAGGCCCTGAAAATGTATTTTTTGCCCTCCGTCACCAGCGGATTGGTGCAGGCGGTGCCCATCAGGGGAATTCCGGCGACCTCCGCCACCTCGCCGGCCGCCATGGTCGGGCCGGAGCCGTAGGGCCCGATGAGGGCGTTGACCTTGTCGTTTTCGATCAAACGGCTGGCCGCCGTGGCCGACTCCACCTTATCGGATTTATTGTCCACGACCACAAGCTCGATCTTCTTTCCCAGCGCCTCGGAGTAGAGCTTGTTCGCCAACTGCATTCCCTCCAGCTCCAACTGCCCGCCGAAAGCGTTCTGCCCCGTCACCGTGGCGACGACGCCGATCTTGATCGTGTCCGCCCCAAACGCAACCCCCGCCGCCAGCAACACAACACACACCATCAAAAAAAATTTCTTCACTTTACCGTACCTCCTTCGAATTTTAACGCGCTTGCCTCACGCTTCGCGATTGCCCCGCCCATTGCCCATACCCCCGACCACGCTCGTGACACGACCGCGGTCATCGCGTTTTCACCTCCTTACTGAATTGGGTACATGGGACTTGAACGGGTACGAATTTAACTCGTCGACGTATTGTCGCTGTAATAATTTGCCAATTATAAGCAGATATAGTACATATTTCAAGTGTTTATTTTTTGTTGACGGCGCACTTGACAAACAGAAACGCGCGTGCTGTAAACGCCTTACCGGACGCGTTTTTCACCCCTGACTCTCGAAGCGGGTTTCAACCCAGCGGGTTCTCCGCGGAGGTCGTGCAGGGCAAGCCGGCCTTCCCCTCACCCGCCGAGGCGGCGGTGGACGCGAAAAACGCGGGCAAAGCCGAGGAGCCCCTGGAGGAGTTGAAGGTATAGAGGGTATAATAGAAAAGCACCGCGAAGATCGGCAACCCGGAGGGCTGATGTGGTTTGACTGTGAGAGGATTACCGGGTATACGGGGAAAATGCTCGGAGCCCAGCTTTATGTAGGTGAAGACTACGCGGAGATGAAGAAAGTGGTAACCATCGTGATTTTAGATTACGATCTCATCGAGGA
>JAISQE010000152.1 GCA_031274425.1 Synergistaceae bacterium
AAAAACCCCGCAATTCTTCAACGCAGGGCGAGAGTCGATCACACTGGATAATTCATAAATGTATTGTGTATTTATAAAAATCTTCTTCAGATCATAACGCAAAACGCTCGTACTGTCCAAATATTTCTTTATTATGCGAGAATGCAGGTTAATCGCGTTCACGCTATACTTAAAAACGTAAATTCCCCAAATTATTATAAGGCTGTAGAAGGGGAAGATTAGGGATTGCATTAAACTATTGACGGGGCGTTTTTCTATGTTTATAATGCGCCAAAATACGCATGAACGACAAAGCGGGGGCGCGATAGCATGAAAATTTTCATCAGCGCGGACATGGAGGGAGCGACGGGAGTCGTACAGGGGGTACAAACCCATCACGCGGAAAAAGAATACGTTTTCGGCTGCAAGATGCAGCTTCATGATGTAAACGCGGTCATTGAAGGCGCTCTAGATGCGGGTACCGACGAAATTTTGGTCAACGACGCCCATGCGCGTATGACCAACCTGAATATAGAGGAAATGAGTTTCGACTCCAGGGTACGGCTTTTAACAGGGTCGCCCAAACCTCTTTCTATGGTGCAGGGGTTTGAGTCCTCCGATGTCGCTTTTTTTGTCGGGTATCATGCCAAGGCCGGGACGCCGCGCGCCGTTCTCGATCACACAATCAGTGGAGGAGTGGTCTATTCCATCTTTTTGAACGGGAAGGAGATGGGAGAAACGGGGCTGAACGCGGCTGTTTGCGCTCAGAAGGATATTCCTGTGGGGCTCGTGACGGGCGATCTGGCCGTCTGTGCGGAAGCAAAGGAGCTTATGGGTGACGCTTTGGTGACGGCCTGCGTCAAAACCGCGCATACCCGAATGTCCGCCGACTGCCTGCTTCCGGAGGAAAGCGCGAAGGTGCTGAAGACAGCCGCGGCCGAAGCCGTAGAGCGGACGCGCGCTCGGAAATCTCCTTGCGTGGACATCGGAGACGGGCGTTTTGAACTGCTCCTAACCTTCCATAATAGCGGGCAATGCGATCAGGCGGCGACGATCCCCGGAACGGAAAGAATCGACGGGCGCACGGTGCGGGTGACGGGCTCGGATATGGTAACAATGAGGCGCTGGACCGTAGCTTTGATTTCTCTAGGAGGAAGGTGAAAGCGTTTGAGTCGATATATTTTACGAAGAGTTTTCTTGACCATCCCTGTCATTGTCGGAGTTTCTTTCCTCGCGTTTCTCATCCTGCATCTTACGCCCGGCGATCCCGCTCTTCTTCTGGCTGGTCCGGATGCGACCCCGGAGGATGTCATGGTGATCCGCGAGCGGTTTGGTTTGAATAAACCCCTTTATACACAATATTTCCGTTTCGTTAAAGGATTGTTCGACGGCAGCCTAGTCTCTATGAAATACGAGGTCTCGGTCATGGGGTTAATCCAAAAGCGACTGAAAAACACGGCAATCTTGGCTGTGGTCGCGCTGTGCGTCGCCATCGTCTTGGGAGTGAGCGCTGGGATTTTGTCCGCCCTCTACCGTTATACGGCCGTCGATTACATCGCGACGTTTTTCGCTCTCATTGGGGTCTCTATGCCTAGTTTTTGGATGGCCATCATCTTCATTCTTTTGTTTTCCGTCACCTTGGGGTGGCTTCCCTCCAACGGCATGGGGAGTTGGCGTCATGTGGTGATGCCTTCCCTTGTTTTGGGCTTGGGGTCGGCCGGGATCATCGCCAGAATGACGCGTTCCAGCATGATGACCGTTTTGAAACAAGATTACATCACCACAGCCCACAGCAAGGGGTTGCCGGAGCGGACCGTCATCTACAAACACGCTCTGCGCAACGCGATGATCCCCACGGTCACCGTCGTGGGATTGCAGGTGGGATACCTTTTGACCGGCGCCGTTCTTACCGAGTCCGTGTTCGCATGGCCTGGGGTCGGGCGGCTTCTGGTGGACGCCATCTTGGGCAGAGACTATCCCGTGGTGCAGGCGACCCTTTTGATCATCGCTCTGGTTTTCGTCGTCGCGAACCTGTTCGTCGACCTGCTGTACGCTTTGTTGGATCCGAGGATTCGCTATGACTAGCCCAGGTGACAGCCTGGCCGGCGGGGAAAGCCGCTGGAGCGGCTCGCAGGTGAAGGCCGTCTGGCGGCGCTTGATCCGCAGCAAAACGGCGCTTCTCGGGTTCGTTATTGTAGTGATTTACATTCTATTGGCCGTGTTCGGTCCGTTCTTGGTTCGCCATGATCCTTTTCTGCAAAATCTAAGCTTGTCTTACAGCCCTCCTTCGTCTACGCATTTTTTCGGCTGTGACGAGTACGGACGCGACATATTCAGCCGCATTCTCCACGGGGCACGGGTTTCTCTGTACATTCAGGTAGGGGCCGTCGCGTTGTCGCTGGCGATCGGTTTGATTTTGGGCGCTTTGGGAGGATATTTCGGCGGCATTCTCGATGAAGTGCTCATGCGAGTCATCGACATTCTGCTGGCGTTCCCCGGTATGCTCCTGAGCCTTGCCATTGTGGCTATCCTAGGACCCAGCCTCAACAATCTGATCATCGCGACGGGCATCAACTCCATTCCGGGCTTTGCCCGCATCACCCGCGGTTCCGTCATCTCGGTCCGGGAAAATGATTATGTCACGGCGGCGCGAACCATCGGGGAAACACATTTTTCCATCATTCTTCGTTATGTTTTGCCCAATGCCATTTCACCCATCATCGTCCAGACGACCATGCGCATGGCCACGGTGTTGCTGACCGCGGCCGGACTAGGCTTTCTGGGTTTGGGCGTGCAACCGCCGTCCCCGGAGTGGGGAACCATGCTTTCGGCCGCCAGAGTTTACCTGCGTTCAGCGCCGTTTGTCGCTATTTTCCCTGGGGTCGCGATCATGATCGTGGTGCTGGGTTTCAACTTCCTGGGGGATGGCCTTCAGGACGCACTGAACCCCAGATTGAAGGGATGAGGCTATGGACTCTGAGTTGTTGTCCGTGAAGAATTTAAGCGTCGCCTTCAACACGGACGAAGGGGTCGTTCAGGCGCTTTCCGACGTGACTTTTTCTTTGCGCCGGGGAGAGATCCTGGGACTTGTCGGGGAGACGGGCTCCGGGAAGTCCGTGACTTCCGCGGCGATAATGAGGTTGATTCCCTCTCCCCCCGGCCGAGTCACTGGGGGAGTCGTCCGTTTCGAAAATCGTAACCTACTGGAGCTTTCGCCGGATGAGATGCGGGCCGTGCGAGGCGATGCCATCTCCATGATCTTTCAGGATCCCGCCAGTTCTTTGAACCCGGTCATGACGGTGGGAGCGCAGGTGGAGGAGTCCATACGGGCTCACTCGTTTCTCACCGCGAAGGAAGCCCAATCACGTGTCGTCGAAATGTTCGAGAAAGTAAATATTCCCGACGCCATTAAGTCGATGAAACGTTTCCCTCACCAGTTTTCGGGGGGAATGAAGCAACGCGTCATGATCGCGATGGCCCTGGCCTGCAACCCAAGGGTGTTGATCGCGGACGAGCCGACGACGGCGCTCGACGTTTCCATTCAGGCGCAGATTTTGTCGTTGATCAAAAAACTGCAGCAGGACCTGGGAAGCAGTATTCTCCTCATCTCCCACGACCTCGGGGTCATCGCGACTATGGCCCAAAACGTGGCTGTGATGTACGCGGGAAGCATCGTCGAGTATGGCGACACGAAGACCATCTTCGAGGCTCCGATGCACCCTTACACCCAGGGGCTTTTGAATGCCATCCCCAGGTTGGATGTCGATCGGGATTCTCTGGCCGTCATCCCCGGCGCTCTACCCGATCTTTTGAATCCTCCCGAAGGGTGCAAGTTCTCCCCACGATGCCCTATCGCGCGGGACGTCTGCGGGCAGGGGCCTCCCGTCTCACGAACGATCACAGCCGGTCACGAGGTGGCGTGTCACGAATATTCGAGGTGAGTTCTGATGTGCAGCGAGACGGATAACATAAAAAACATCGTCGAAGTCAAAGGGCTAAAGCATTATTTCCCTATCGCTCAAGGCGTTTTTTTCAAACGCGCCAGGGGATATGTGAAGGCGGTGGACGACGTCAACTTCTCGATCCCGGAGGGAACGACTCTGGGGCTCGTTGGGGAGTCGGGGAGTGGAAAGTCGACGACAGGCAACATGATCCTTCGCCTCTTGAAGCCGACGGAAGGGAGCGTTTTTTTCAAGGGAAAAGACATCACGAACCTTAGCGCCCCAGACGAAAAAAACTTCCGTAGGCTTGCGCAGATGGTGTTTCAAAATCCATTCGCGTCTTTAAACCCGAGAATGATCGTGCGCGACATCGTGGGGCGTGTTCTGAAGATACAGGACCCTTACATGGGACGTAGCGAGATCTCCGATAGGGTCTATGCCATTCTTCAAGAAGTGGGATTAAAGAAAGAGCACATGGGGCGTTATCCCCATGAATTTTCCGGCGGGCAGAGGCAGCGTATTGCCATCGCCCGCGCCCTCGTTTCAACGCCGGAATTTCTGGTTTTGGACGAGCCGACTTCCGCGCTGGACGTTTCGGTGCAGGCCCAGATCCTCAATTTTTTCAAGGAACTACAGCGAAGACGCAAGATAACATACCTGTTCATCAGTCACAACTTGGCTGTGGTCCGGCATGTGAGCCACACCGTGGCCGTCATGTATCTGGGATGCCTGGCGGAGCTGGCGAGCAAGGAACGTCTTTTCGCTTCTCCGCTGCATCCTTACACGCGGGCACTTCTCCATAGCGTCCCGAAGCCCTATATGTCCGGCGAGGACATTTTCGATAAAGTGATTCGTGGCGACATACCCAGCCCCGTCAACCCTCCTCCCGGATGCCGTTTCAACACCCGCTGCGATTTCGCCGAAGAGCGATGCCGCAAAGAGATGCCCATCTGGCGCGAGGCGAAACGCGGGCATTTCGTGGCTTGCCATTTTGTGTCATAAAATATCGTGTGAGCACAGGTTTTAACGCCCTTTCGTGGGCGTAATTTTAAAGGAGGTGTTGGTAGTGATGAAACAGTGCAGTCGTTTAGCGGCAGTTCTCTTGTGCGTCATTTTTCTAGGCGCGAGCGTGGCTCAGGCTTTGGACAAGGATACCTTTGTCATCATCAAGTACGCGGAGGTGATCTCCTTGGATCCACAGGATACCACGGATACCCCTTCCGAAGACCTGAACAACAAAATCCACGAAGGGTTGGTCACGCTGGATCAGGATTTGAAGGTCGTTCCCGCGCTGGCGACGGAGTGGAGCATGTCGGAGGATGGCATGGCGTGGACGTTCAAGCTCAGAGAAGGCGTTAAATATCACAGTGGCACTCCCTTCAACGCTGAAGCCGTGAAGGTCAACTTCGACAGGATTCTGAACGGGCAATACAAGAGGACTTCTCTTTACGCGCCCGCAATCAAGGACGTTCAAGTCCTGGACGAATATACCGTCGTTTTTAACCTGAAGGAGCCCTTTGGGCCGTTCTTGAATATTCTGGCGCACCCGGCGGGTTTGATCCTCGATCCCAGCTACGTGAAGGACCCCGAGAAAAACGCCAACATCAAAAGAAGCCCATCCGGCACAGGCCCATTTGCCTTCGAAGAGTGGGAGCCAGGGGACTATGTTTCTTTGACGGCATTCAAGGACTACTGGCAGGGCGAGCCGAAAATCAAAAGGGTGCTGTTCAAAGTGGCTCCAGAGCAAGCGAGTCGGGGAATGATCGCCGAGGCGGGCGACGCGCACGTCGTCCAACAGCTTGGGGCACCCGACGCGGAGCGGCTGCGTGAACACAAAGAGCTGGACATCGTGAGCCTTCCGGGGTTGAGCGTCTACTTTTTGGTGTTGAACGTCACCGACTCTATCCTCTCGGACGTGAAGGTCAGAACGGCTTTGGCCTATGCCATCGATAGAGACGGCATCAGCAACAATATTTTGAAGGGATTGGCTCTTCCGGCCTATACGGTGATTTCTCCCGTGGTCAACGCCTACAACGGCGAAGGGTTCACCATCCCCTACGACGTAGAGAAAGCAAAGGCCCTCCTGGAGGAAAGCGGGTGGAAAGACGACGGCACGGGCGTTCGCAAAAAAGACGGCAAGCCTTTGTCGTTGGAGCTGTGGACGTCCTCACAGGGTTCCCCGCTTCCCGAGGCTTACCAAGGATTTGCGCGCGCCATCGGCATGGACATAAAGATTCAGGTTATGGACTGGGCGACGATCAACTCTCGTATCCAAGTTCCGCCGGAACAGGCAAAGGCCCAGATCATCATGATCGGTTGGAGTCCCTCGACGGCTGACGCGGACTGGGCTTACCGACCTCTGCTCCACTCCTCCATGTTCCCGCCAACGGGCAGCAATTATTGCTATTACAAAGATGACGATGTGGACAAGAACATCATCATCGGAATGCAGACAGCGGACATTGCCGTTCGCAAGGAAGCCTATCGCAAGATAGACGAGGCGGTTTTAAGGGACTTTCCAAGGATTCCCGTCTACATCGCCAAGACGGCCTACGCCGTGCGCAAGGAAGTCAAAAACATCACGATCTCGCCCTTAAATTACGTCAACGTCAACCATCTGACGTATGTCGAATAACTGGACTCGCACTAAAAATGGGGGGGAGAGCCTGGGTTCTCCCCCCTCGAAATGGCCTTCCGCCAGATTTCTCCCAGTCACCCAAAAAGATTTTCACGTAAAATCTTGTAGATGGCTTCGCGTAAGGTTGCCAGGTATTCCGATTCGGGGATAGCTTCAAGAGGGCTAAGGATCAACTTCTGTTTCTCTCTCCGTCGGGTTCAAAACGGACCGCCTTGTTTCTGGACAAATGAGCGGCAATTGTACGATAGATCCAGTCCAATTCTTCGCTCACCTCGCGTAATGTTGCATCCGGGGTTGCAGACAATTCCAAAGTACGACTGTTGAGAGGCATGAAACCTACCTTTCGCATTCGGAATTTTCTAACGATTATTTTCGGCTCTTCGCGGATTTGCGTTCATGATTGCAACAAGAGTATTGCGGCTGAATGATTGACAGAACTTTATAATGAGCGAGCGCTATACCTTCGTCGCGTACCCTGGCGCGAAGGGACGCGTGAAGCCGTTGGAAGCAGCGTTTTCGTCGAAGTGTTCCTTGATAATGACGATCGTCCGGCCTTTATCGTCGCCGAAGGCTCTGGCGCAAGCTTCGTCAAATCCCTTCGCCAGGACGTTTTTATCTTTGGGCATTTTCCCATAAGTCGTATACACGAACAGACTTTTCATGCGCAGGCTTGATTCGTCCATATTTTCTCTCTTTATTTCCTGGACCTGGACAAAAGAGTGCTCGGTGGTGAGGTCGAACGCTTTCATGCAGGCTTCTTTGGTCCCTTCGATCATGATTTTTTTCTGTTCCGGCGTGTAACCCTCAGGAATAACAGCAATAGCAATCGACATATCAAAGTCCTCCGTTCGGCGATGAGATCGGCGGGCACCTTCGCGCACTCAAGAAATAAAATACCATCGTCTCGGAGTTTGACATAACATCGAAATCGACTACCGTTATGCTAAAAATGTTATAGTACGGAACTGCGGGAACTCGAAAGGATTTCCGGGGTACGTTCAATAAAATTCAGAACCTTTAAGAAGTTCGCTTTGATTTCTGATATGTTTGATGAAGCTGTTGAAAAATTTATTGTCTTTTTCTGGGAACCAGGCGCAGACGAAGGAGCTCAGATAGGCCTCGTCCGAGGGCAGCAGAGCGAAGTTCAGTTCTTTGTAAAGGCTCGGTTTCACGAACTTGGGCACGAACGCCACGCCGAAGCCCGCCTGCACGAAGAGGGCTTTAGCCGTATAGGTGTTGACCCGAATGAACCCGGCGGGATTGCTGTCCATGCCCTCCAGTCTTTTTTTGTAATCGTAGAAATTGTACTCGCTCATAGTGACTACGGTTTCTCCGGATAGGTCCCGGTGGCAGACCTCTTCCCGGTCCGCAAAACGGTGATTGAACGCACTGATGATCCCCCACGGACCGTCGTATATCGTGAAACGTTTCACGTTTCCGGCGCGGTCCGCACAATGGTCGATACAGAACATCACGTCAATGGTGCCGTCTACAAGCCGGGAACTCAGTTGCTCGTAGTTGAACTGCAGGCAAGAGAAGTTCACCTGCGGAAAGTTGCTGTTGAAGTCTTTGAGAAAGGGCAGGAGCAGGATGCTTTCGTATGGGCCGATGCCGATTCTCAAATTTTGCCGGCGCCGATTGGCCGCCATGTCCATCTGGTCGACGGCTTCCCGATAAATCTCGACGATGTGCGTGGCGTGCCCGTAAAAGTCCTTGCCCTCCTCGGTGAGGGAGACGTGCCGGTTGTCTCTTTCGAAGAGCTTTACCCCCAGCTCCTCCTCAAGCTGAGTGATTTGGCGGCTCATGGCGGTCTGGGCGATATGACATTCCTGCGCTGCCTTGGTGAAACTCAGATTATTGGCCACCGCTATAAAATACGCGAGTTTTCGGATATTCATGTCGTCCCCTGCCTGCGTGGATATAGATTACTTTCATGAGTTCGTAAAATCTATTTTATATACTGTAAAGTTTACTGAATTTATATGATAATATCAAGGCGAGGCGTGAGATTAAGAAGGGGCGGCAGGGTTTGTCTTTGACTTTCGAAGGGAGAAGGGATTCATGACAGTTTCGTTCTGATTCCATCTTAAAATAGTGTTGTACACTATGCTATTCTGACAATAGAATCTTAAACTAAAATACGGGTAATTTAAATATATTTTGGAAAGGCGGTAGAAGAATGAGAAAAGGACTAATCGGTTTGCCTATTGTTGCGTTGTTTGCGTTCTTGGCCGTAATGACGTTCGGCATCAAAGAAAGCGTCGCGGCTGAAGGCGATTATAAGGATACGATGATCTTGGTGACTGCGGTGGAGACCTCGACTCTTGATCCGCGTATGGGTAACTCGGCTCAGAACTCCATTCCCATGGAGTTTATTTACGACAATCTTGTGAAGCTCGACAGGGATACCGGCGACGTTATCCCCGTTCTTGCTGTAAGCTGGGATTTTATCGATCCCACACATCTGAGGATGAACTTGCGGAAGGACGTCAAATTCTCGAACGGGGACCCGTTCACGGCCGAGGACGTATATTACTGTTTCAGGCGCGCCAAAGATCACTCGACCAGCAAGTCGACCATGAGCTGGTTGGATATCGAGAATACGAAGGTCATTGACGACCACACCATCATTCTTGCGATGTACGCGCCCTATTCTCCCGTATTTTATGTTCTGGCCAACGGCAGGACCTATATCGCGAGCAAAAAGGCCATGGAAGCGATGGGCGAAGACGCGCACGCGCGTAATCCCGTCGGCACCGGACCGTATAAGTTGGTAGAGTGGAAGTCGGGAACGAGCATGAGCTTCACGCGCAACGAAAATTATTGGGATACGCCCGCCGTGACCAAAAATCTGATCCTGAACATCGTCCCGGAGGCTTCTGGCCGCGTCATTGAGCTTGAAACCGGTAACGCCGACTTCGCGTACTATATTGAGGCGTCGGATATCGCTCGTGTGAAAAGTATCGAGGGATTTCACATCGAACAAGGCGATACCGAGCGCTATTTCCTCGTCACCCTGAGCATGGAGGAGCCGTTGTTCCAGAAAAAAGAGGTTCGTTACGCCCTCTCCCTGGCCATTGACAAACCGGCGTTGGTCGATGCGTGCTTCGACGGGGCAGCCAACGTGCTGACCGGCATCTACTCACCGATCATATTGGGATTCAAGGAGTACGGCGTGATGCCCTACGACGTCGAAAAGGCGAAGCAGTTGTTGGCGGAGGCGGGATACCCCGACGGCTTCAAAATCGAGTTGCACGTGTTACCGACTACTCAATTTCAGCGCCTTGCGGAGGCCGTCCAAGCCATGTGGGCCCAGATCGGAGTGCAGGCCGAAATCGTGACCAGCGAACTGGCGACCTATGAGGCCCAGAAGGGCGGCAAGTTCCAAGCGGCCATTCGGGACGGCAACGCGGCGGAGGTTTCGAACATTCTCATTATCTATGAAATTTCTTTTGGCTCTCGCCTGCAACCCAATGACAAGGTCCTAGACGGGATGCTTCAGGAAGTGAAGACCATCTACGACAAAGAAACGAAAATCAAAAAGCTTCACGAGATCGAGGATTACATCTACGATATGCGCTACTCGATCCCTTTCGCGACCGTTCCGGCAATTTACGGCGTCAGCGACAAACTCGAAGGCTTCAAATTCAATATCCCGTATGAGCTTCGCGTCGCGAAGTGGGGGATCAAGAAATAAAAGACCTCACCCCCGACCTCTCGCCATAAATGGCGAGGGGAAGAAAGACAAAATATTTTTGCCTTTTGCTGCTCCTCCCTCTCCCAATAAGGAAAGGGAGGAGCATGTAAAAATTTTACCCGGACCGCGCGTTTCTTTCCGTTCGGGCGATTGGAGGACGCTTCATGGCTAGGTTCATATTGAAAAGACTGCTTATGATGATTCTCGTCATGATGGGCGTAGTGTTGCTTGTGTTCAGCATGATCTATTTTTCACCCGGAAAGCCGGAGGATTACATTCTTGGAGACATGGCCACACCAGCGGACAAACAGGCATTTCGCGTGGAAAATGGGCTGGACAAGCCCTTTATCGTCCAATATTTCATTTACCTCAAGAATATGACAAAAGGCAATTTGGGGATCTCGTACACGACGCGGCGGCCAGCGATCGACGAAATCCTCGAACGTTTCACCGTCACCTTTAAAATATCGCTTCTCAGCATAGCGTTTTCCATTATGGTCGGCATTGGCACCGGGGTCGTGTCTGCCGTGCGCCAGTATTCGATATGGGATAATATTTCACGCGTCCTGGCGATAGCGGGAATGTCCATGCCGAATTTTTGGCTGGGACTGATGCTCATCTTGTTGTTTTCGGTCGTACTCGGCTGGTTGCCGGCGTCCGGCATCGCCACATGGAAGCACTGGATTCTTCCCGCTATAACCGTCGGTAGCGCGTCGACGGCCTCCATCATGCGCATGACGCGCTCCAGTATGCTGGAGGCCATCCGGCAGGACTACATTCGAACCGCAAAGGCCAAGGGTCAAAAAAACTTGGTCATCATTTTTGTTCACGCTTTCCGCAACGCCGTCATTCCCATCATCACGATCATCGGCATCAATTTCGGATTTTTGCTGGGGGGAGCCGCAGTCGTGGAGACTGTTTTTGCCATCCCCGGTTTGGGTAAGCTGATCGTCGACGGCATCAAGGTCAAGAACGCCCCGGTCGTACAGGGCGGCATCGTTTTTGCGGCGGTCGTCATGTCGTTTATCAATTTGATTGTCGACGTGCTCTACGCTTACGTCGATCCGCGCATCCGGTCCCAGTACATGCGCCCCCGCAGTAAACGGAGAATTTCCGAGCCCTCGAAGGGAGATGCCGCCAATGCTTAAAACGAAATCCCAGCCCGAAGAACGGGAAAACGAGGTCGCCCTTGGAGGACGTAGCCGAAACAAGGAAATTTTCCGCCGCTTTCTCAAAAACAGAGCCGCCGTAGTTGGGCTCGCGATCATCATTGTTCTGACCATCTTCGCTCTTTTCCCCGGAAAAATTGCTCCCTACGACTACGCCGCCCAGCAGTTGCGCAACAAGTACATGTTTCCCAGCGCGCAGCATATCATGGGTACGGACGAATTTGGACGGGACGTTTTCAGCCGGCTGGTTTGGGGCTGCAGGACGTCTCTTGTCATAGGTGTTTCCGCCATCGCCATCGCCTGCGCCATCGGTGTCGCCATCGGGTGTATCGCAGGCTTTTACGGCGACATCATCGACAATGTCCTGATGCGGATCATCGACATTCTGCTTGCCGTCCCCAACACGTTGCTCGGCATCTCGATCGTAGCCGCCCTAGGGAACACCATCCCCAACCTGATCTTGGCGATAGGACTCGGAGCCATGCCCGCGTTCGCCCGAATTACTCGGTCGGCCGTCATCACCGTGAAGGAGCAGGAGTTTGTCGAAGCTGCGCGCGCCACCGGGGCAAGCAATCGGCGCATTATTCTCCGATATGTACTCCCTAATTCGATGGCCCCCATCATTGTGCAGGTATCCATGGGCATCGCGAGGGCGATTCTGACCGTTTCTGGGCTAAGCTTCATCGGTCTGGGCGTGCCCGCGCCCACGCCGGAGTGGGGATCAATGCTCTCGTCCGGCAGGAACTACATTCGGGACTACTGGTACATCATCACGTTTCCCGGCGTCGCCATCATGTTGGCGGTCTTCGCCTTTAACCTGTTCGGGGATGGCTTGCGTGACGCGCTGGACCCGAGGCTCAAGAACTGAGGCAAGCTATGAACAAAAAAATACTCGAAATCAAAGACTTGCATGTCCATTATCTGACCGACGGATACACGGTGAAAGCGGTCAATGGGGTGAATTTGAGCCTTGCGCGCGGCGAGTCCTTGGGGCTAGTGGGGGAGACAGGTGCCGGAAAGACGACGACGGCCCTTGGCATTCTAGGGTTGGTACCCAATCCGCCTGGAAAGGTAATTAAAGGAGAAATCATTTACAACAACGAAAACCTGCTACGGAAGTCTGACGCGCAGATGCGCAAAATTCGCGGTCGGGAGATTTCCATGATTTTTCAGGATCCGATGACGGCCTTGAATCCAGTGTTGACCGTAGGCGCCCAGATCGCCGAGGTCATACGACTTCACGAAAAGATTTCCGCAGGCGACGCCCTGATCCGGGCCTGCGAGATGATGAGGCTGGTCGGCATCGACGACGTCCGTCATGACGAGTATCCACACCAGTTTTCAGGCGGGATGAAACAGCGTATCGTTATCGCCATTGCGCTTGCCTGCAACCCGTCGCTGCTCCTGGCCGATGAACCCACAACGGCGCTCGATGTCACGATCCAGGAACAAGTGCTCGACTTGATCGAAAAGCTCCGCAGGGAGCGCGGCGCCTCCTTGATTTTGATCTCCCACGACTTAGGTATCGTCGCGGAGGTGTGTGAAAAAGTCGCAATCATCTACGCCGGCGAGATCGTGGAGTATGGAACCGCCGGGCACATTTTCGACCGTCGCGCGCATCCCTACACGCGGGGGCTGTTCGATTCGATCCCGGATTTCAGCCGGAAGGTACATCGCCTCAGGCCTATTGAGGGCATGATGTCCGACCCGACGAAGCTGCCGGAGGGATGTTTTTTTGCTGAGCGGTGCCCTTACGCTTTCGAGCCGTGTCGGAAGATCGTTCCCGTGTTCGAGCCGGAACCGGGACATTTGGTGAAGTGCGTCTTAGTCGAAAAAGGGAAGGCGCCACAATGAGCGATCCGAACGCAACTCCTTCGATTGAGCTGGAGGTACGGAACCTGAAGAAGCACTTCAAAACGCCGCGGGGTATGTTGCATGCCGTGGATGGGGTGTCTTTCAAAATCGAAAAAGGAAAGACCCTCGGCGTTGTTGGCGAGTCCGGTTGCGGTAAATCGACACTAGGCCGGGCCATCATCCACCTTCACGAGAGGACGGAGGGCCGGATTTTCTTCAGGGGCAGAGACGTCAGCGATGTCGACGAGCAGCAGCTGAAAGACCTGCGCGAGAACATGCAAATGATTTTTCAGGATCCCTTTTCCTCCCTGAATCCCCGCATGTCGGTGAGTCAGATCATCGCCGAGCCTTTGCTCATTTACAACAAATGTCGTAGCCGCAAGGAACTGACCGCCAAAATCGGCAACCTTATGGACACTGTGGGCCTGGCACGACGCCTCTCGAACTCCTATCCTCATGAGTTGGACGGAGGCCGCAGGCAGCGCATTGGCGTTGCGCGCGCCCTGGCTTTGAACCCTGAGTTCATCGTGTGCGACGAACCTGTGTCCGCCCTCGACGTGTCAGTTCAGGCGCAGATCCTCAATCTAATGCAAGACCTGCAGGAGGAATTTAACCTTACGTACATGTTCATCACGCACGACATGTCGGTCGTGCGGCACGTCTCGAACGAGATCATGGTCATGTACCTGGGTTCGGCGGTGGAGTTCGCGGACTCGGAGGAGATGTTCCTCCGCAGGCTTCACCCATACACGCAGGCTCTTTTAGCCGCCGTTCCCATTCCTCAGATCGGGCACAAAAAGGGACGCAGCTTGCTGAGAGGGGAGATTATCTCGCCGATCGACCTGGGAGAGGGCTGTCGCTTCGCCGGGCGTTGCATCTACGCAAAGGAAAATTGTTTCGATGTCACCCCGACCTTTGATGAAGTCACGCTTGGGCACTTCGTCGCCTGCCACTACGTCCGCGAAATAAACAACCTGCCTTAGATTGCGCGATAGCGCGATAGAAAGAAGCGTGAATATGTAACGGTTCCACTTTGGAAAAGCTGATGGAGAAAGCAAAGAAAAGAAACGGACTACCTTTATCGTACGAGTCATGTTCCGATATCGCCCATTACCAGCTTCCCGATGGCGGGATCCATGGGCGTCTGGCCGGAAAGTTCACAGTTCTTTTTGCGCTCCGTAAAATAGCTGTGACTGCCGTCCTGCATCAGGCTTTCGAGATCCTTTTGACACAGGTGATTCAAAATGCCGACATGGCGCTCGACAAACCCGTCGATGCGTCCCGGAACACGCAGTTCGCGCATCAGCGCCTGACGCATCTGGCTGTATACCTGATAAAGAAAACGCACGGTACACGTCATTTGAGAAATTCGCGCAATTTCCAGATGGAATTCGAGATTACAAACGCTTATCTTGTACGGCATAGCGGCATTTTTTTCGGCAATGAGCTCGGCAACGGTATCCAAAATCCGCATCAAGGATTTGCACGATTTGTCCGTAAACAGGTCGTGCTCAATGATGCGCGTGTAGACCATATTTTCAAGAGCATAACGGACATTCCAGAGTTCATCCACCTCCTCCGCGGAAAAATCGACAACGATCGCTCCTCTGCGGGGCAATATTTTTACCAACCCTTCGCCTTCCAGGATCTTAAGAGCCTCGCGAATGGGACCGCGACTAGTATTAAGTTTCTGCGCCAGCTCCTCTTCACGAAGATATTCCCCTTTGGGATAGGCCTCCGAATCAAGAAGCTCTTCGCGCAAATAACCCACAACTCCATCCACCAGAGAATGGTGCTGGGGTATCGTCAACATTAGATTGCTCAACTTGCATTCTCCCGTTTCCGAATCAAATACAAAATATTATATCTCACTTATTTTATAAAAATTGTCGGAAGGCTGGAAAAACTCCTTTCCCGCCTTCTCGACAATACCGTCGGTCGAGTCCGTGGTACGTCACTGCATGACGGACGGCAGGTACAAGCTCAGCGAGGGGAAAACGATAATCAGGACCAAAAAAACGAGCATCAGAACAATAAAGGGTATGACCCCCTGAATTACGTTTTTCATGGAAATATCCTCCCTCAGCCCTTTAATGACGTAAAGGTTCATGCCGACAGGTGGAGTGATGAGAGCTAAAGTCATGTTGACCGTCACAATAACCCCATACCATATGGGATCAATGCCAAGAGCATGCAGTATCGGCGTGACCAACGGCATAGTCAGCAGAATGATCGAAACAGTTTCCAGAATGCAGCCCAGAATCATCATCAGCACGTTCATTGCGATGATGAATATTATGGGACTGAACTGATTGCTGATGACGAATTCCGTCAGCATCTGCGGAATGCGGAGCATCGTCAGAACACGCCCAAAAAGCAGCGCTCCGCCTATAACCATCGCTATCATGCAGGAAGTCGGGATGGACTTTAGGCAGATTCCCGGCAACTGGCTCGGTGTGAGAGTCTTATAGACGACAAGTGTCACGAAAAGACTATAGGTCAACCCCACGGCTGCAGCCTCGGTTGGGGTAAAAAGGCCGCTGTAAATGCCGCCGACAATGATAAAAGGCAGAAGAATGCCGAAAATATTTTTACGGGTTATAGCGATACGTTCCTTCCAACTAGCTTTGGGCATTGGGGTAAATTTGCCGCGGGCGCTGATGAAAACTGCCATGACGATGAACAGAAAGGCAAGCAACAAACCTGGTACAACCCCTGCGATAAAGAGCTTACCTACCGATTCTTCCGTCACGGAACCATACAACACCATCGGCACGCTGGGAGGAATCAAAATGCCCAGAGTTCCGCCCGCCGCAAGCAGGCCCAGTGTGAAAGACTTGTCGTACCCCCGATCCACCATTGCAGGATATGCAACCATGCCGATCGTCGCGGCCGTAGCGGCTCCCGATCCTGTTATAGCGGCAAAAAATGCGCAAGCCAGAATGGTCGCGATCGCCAACCCTCCGGGCAAATGACGAACCCATGTGTTCATGACCTCGAACAGATCGTTGCCAATACGTCCATCCAGAAGAACTTGGCTCATAAGAATAAAAAGCGGTACCGAGAGGATAACAAAACTGTCAAATGACGAAAAGACAGTAGCTGCAGCGATTTTCATGGGTAAGCCATAGATGCCCATTAGTAGGATGGAAGTCGTGCAGAGAGAGAAAGCGACCGGCATTCCCATGGCAAGGACAAGCAGTAGAAGTACTATAATCAGAACGAAATCCAGCATTGCTTTACGCCTCCTCGGTATCGGCCGATCCGGCGAATTTGTCGAACGCGATGAGGAAAAACTGTAAAGACAGAAGAGCGAATCCCAAAAGAAGCGGGATCTGAGTAACCCACAGAGGGACCTCTAAGGGCGTGGGAGAGGTCTTCGAATATTTCAAGGAAGATGCGATCATTTCATATGCCTGATAGGTCATCAGAATGCAGAAGGTGCCTGCAGCTAAACTTGTCAGACATTCCACAAAGGAACGCGTCCTAGGCGATATGAGGTCGACGACGAGGTCAATACGGACGTGCTTTCCTTTTTGAAGGGTATAGGCGCTTCCTGTCAGCATCGCCCATGTGTAAAGGTAAACCGCCGATTCTTGTACCCAAAGTGTCGGCGAAGAAAGCACGTATCGGCAAATAACTTCATAGAAAAGCATGAATCCTAGCACAAGAACGATGAGGCCAGCTAGGTTTCCCAGCAGCAAGTTGCATCCCCTTATCGATTTGCTCAACGCGGAGGACATGGGGCACCCCGTCAGCGGCTGGCGGCTTCAGCCAGATCTAGCAGTTTTTTACCCGTTTCGCCTGTTTTTTGCAGATATTTTTCACGCAAGGACTGCGTTGCCTCGATATAAAGCTGGCGGCTCTCGTCCGTTGGATGATAAATTTCCATTCCAGCAGCCAGAAGCGTTTCGCGCGATTTGTCGTCGACGGCTGTTATTTCACTGCGTACCCAAGCTTCCGTGTCTCTGGCTGCGCGAATCAGGATATCGCGCGTTGCTGCGGGAAGCCCGTCCCACCATTCCAGATTCGCCTGTAAAACGATTTCCGAAACGGAATAGTTGGACTCGGTCATATACTTCTGCACCTCAAGGAGCTTACGCGATACAGCCGCGTCCATCGTCGTGGTGGTCCCGTCCATGGTTCCCCTCTGAAGCGCCATGTATAGCTCCGAAGAGCTCATGACTGTGGGGGCAGCCCCTAGAGCGCTAAGAATCTCGGAATCGCCCTTACCGATGGATCTCATCGTCAGCCCCTTAAAGTCGGCGGGCACTTTCAAAGGGTGCTTGTTGTTGAACATCTGGTTGAATGCGTTATCGAGCCACGCAAGATTTTGGACTCCCTTTTTTCTAAATTCCGAGGTAAATATTTCGTCGCCGCCTCTGTCCAAGAACGTTTTCACAGCCGCATAGTCCTTGAAAGCGAAGGGGAGTTCGAAAATGTCGATCAGCCCTATCATCCCCGACCAGCGAACCAGCGTTGCCACCCCACATTCTACGAGATTGTCCTGTAAGGCTTCGAGAATTTCGGTATCCTTGTAGAGCTGCCCCGCATCGAACAGTTGCGCCTCAATCTCCTCGTTCGAATACTCCTTTACCTTCTCCGCAAAGAACACAAGGGCTTTTGAAATATTGTGCGAGGACGGAAACTGGTTCGAGATCTTGAAGACCGTCTTGGCGTATGCCGGGCTTTCGGCAGATACCGCAAATACAATCGCAAAAGCACAAAAAACGACAAAACATTTCTTCATTCGTCTACACTCCTTTTCGGGCTATGATCCTCGATTCCACAGGAGCTGTTGCTCCTGTTCTTCAAAATACATGCGACGTTAAAAGCGATCCTCGCAAAAATCTGATTTCCGCTTGTCGCTCGTTCTCTTTTGCTCCCATCTCGTCGAGTGGTAAATTTTTCCTACGGAAATAGATTCGTCTCCTATTTCCATTGCTCGTTGTGATCGCAGATCATGGCTAGTTAGGTAGGATACGCGTTTGTCTCCCAACATGCAAAAAACAAAGACAGCAGTCTGTTTTAGCAATACACCCCCTCATCTAAGCCGATCCGGGTCGAGGCTACATGGCTTTTCCAGGGTAGAGCCAGCTTATGCGCAATCTCGCGTGAAACTCGAAGCAGTTCTATCAAATCTATGCCCGTATCAATCCCCATTCTGCCGGCCATATTCACCAGATCTTCCGTCGCCAGGTTCCCCGAGGCCCCAGGCGCAAACGGGCATCCCCCCATCCCGGCAGTCGCGGTTTCGAAGGTCGTGAAACCCATGTTCATTGCCGTCAGGGCGTTTGCCAACCCCATTCCATGGGTATCGTGAAGGTGAAGAGCGAAAGGCGCGGACTCGTATCTTGAACGAACAATTTCCAAAGTTCTTTCTAGACCACGCGGATTCGCGGACCCCGTCGTGTCTGAAATCGTTATATGGTCAACCCCGTACTCGAAGGCGGCGTCAATGACCCTTGTAACCTTTTCCGGGGCAACTGTACCGCTGAAAGGGCATTCGAAAGACGTTCCCAGGCCGACGCTAATTTCCAGGCCACCGAAATCCCTGCAGATATCTTGTAGTTCGCTAAGGGATTCCTCAATAGTCCGGTTGGTGTTGGCCTTGTTGTGTTCTTCACTGGCCGACAGGACGAATACCAAGGCCTCAGCCCCATTGCGTATCGCGAGTTCGGCACCCTTTCTATTGGGGACGAGTGCGAACCCCGCAATCCTGTCCCCCCATTTTTTCTGGAAGTGCGACATGACCTCCGCGGCATCCACCATCTGTGGTATGGCTTTGGGGCTGACAAAGGAGGTCACCTCCATTTTAGCAAAACCCAAAGCAGCCAAAGCGTCGAGGATTTCGATCTTCACCTCCGTCGGAATGAATGTCTTATGGTTCTGGAATCCGTCGCGTGTGCAGACCTCGGTTACGGAAATCGCTTCGGGGTAATCGAGAGGCGCCATTTCAAAACGCCCCTTCCCTGATCAATTCCGCTATTTCTTCTTCGGAAAGACCGAGCCATGCTCCGTAGACTTCCTCGTTATGCTGCCCCAGTAGCGGCGAGGGCGCGCGTACTGTCGCGGGAGTTCCC
>JAISQE010000186.1 GCA_031274425.1 Synergistaceae bacterium
AGAGAACGGACGGCCCCGAGGGTCGGAAAGCCGGGGAGCGCCTGTCTGAAATGACGGAACTCGGCAAAAAAGCGGCGCAGTTTGCCCAGGAGAAAGGGGCGCAAATTTTTTCCGAGGAAAATAAAGAGCGTCTGGCGCAGGGCGTGTCCGTTGTCGCGAAAAGAAGCGCCGAGCTGGGCAAAAAAGCGGCCGAATTGACAAAGGCCGGTGCGGAGAAGGTGTTCACGGAAGAAAACAAAGAAAAAGTCCTGAAAGCGGGGTCCGCCGTTGTCGAGGCTTCCACGGCGGCGGGAAAGAAGCTGTGGGACGCCGCGCAGTCATACGCGGAGAAACGGGAGGAACAACAGCCCGCTCAGAGGTATGAAGAATCGAAACCGAATTGGAATGAGAACTGGAATGAAAATGCGGAATTCAGGAGGCCGCAGCGCGAGCCCGGCGGGATGTCCATAACGCCTGAGCAGCAGGAACAGCAAGGCCCGTCCAAAGCCGTCATCTTTGGGGTTGTCGGTTTCGTAGCGGGAATCCCCCTGAGCTATTTTTTTCAGGCCCCGCTCATAAGAAAAATTCCTTTCACTGAATATCTCAAGCTGATTCCCGGAATATTGTTCGGTCCCGGCGGAACGCCCGAGGAACGGGCAATGGTGACCGCGTTAATGGGGGATCTCGTGGCTGTTCTTGTCATGACCTGCGTGATATGCGCGTTTCTCCTGGCGATGGCGGGGTATTTCGTCGATCAGTCTCAGAAGAAAAGCAACTGACGATTTGTTAAAGGTGAGGAAGGTGCTGGACGGATGAATAAATTTTTGCGGTTGACGATAACGGTTTTTCTGGGAGTGTTTCTGTTTTACGGTCTTGCCTCGGCGCAAAATGTCATGAAGATCGTCGTCAACGGCACGGCCAAAGACGTGTTATTTGTGATTCCTCACGGTGACAAAAAGCTTCTCAGGGCGTCTCCCGGTTCCAGGGGGAAAGTCGTCGAAGAGATTTTCGACCAGCATCTTCTCGTCGAGTCCGTTCCGGTTCAAAGCAAAAACGACAAATCGCTATGGTATCGGGTGTTGTTCGTCGAGTACGGAGCGAATAGTCATTTTTACGCCGCGAAAACCAAGCCTTACATCAACGCCCGAGATGTTCGCGAGGAGACCGAGGCCTTTTGGATCAATTGGTGCAAAGAAGAAATTGAAGACGGATTTCCCGGGCACCAACGAGATTGACGCCGGGTTGCAATCGACAGGACGTTAAATTAACGTCTAAATGCTTGGAACGCTTGTTTTTAGCTATTCTAACTTTAGGTCTCTGATTTCAATTTGATATGACAACGAATCAGGATCTGAAAATAAACCATGGAGGTCCGGTAAATGTTGGTGAACGGTTTCAGGAAAATGCTGTTGGCCTTGACGATCGCGGTTTTGTTGGGTTCGACGGCGTGGGCGGCGTCGAAAGAATCGGCGCTTATCGGAAACAAGGGAAGCGAAGAATCTTCGGAGTACACGCAAACCACTCCCGATCGCCTGGAAATCACGTACAAGGGGATTTTTAAGCGCGGCAACGCTTTTGAAGTCTATTACAGTATCGTTTCGAGAAAGGACACGAGAATTTCTATAGAGTATGAAAATTCAGGGGCACTGAGCGATCGTGAGGAGGATCGCTTGATAATTTGGAAAAATAACGGCAACGAGGGTATTAGCCGTCGTAACAACGGGGAGATCGGAGGGGGAGTTTATATCAACGGGAAAGCAAAGGACTACGAGGAAATTGTAGCGGATCAGCCCTGCCAAATAACGATAAGATTTTGGGTCGAGGCCGGATCTGTGCTTACACCGAGGTATAAGCTTGCCTGGATAGCCGTCAACGGCTTACAGACCGTATTCAAAGACGTTCCCGTCGCTCCCTGACGATAAGACTATCAAGGAGATAATGTGATGAAAAAATTTTTCGTGAAAGCCCTGAGTGTCGCGTTTGTGCTGAGTTTTTCTTTCACTCCCGCCCTCGCCGCGCTCAGCGTGGACGATTTCGTTCCTCCCATTCAGGCCTCCGACGAGGCCGAAAGAGCCGAGCAACGGACGGTGCGGGAGCCGGGTGAAGTGAAAGAGGTCAGGGGCGAGGTCACGGGGAAGCCCGCGATATCGGCGAAGAGCGCGCAGGATGCGCTCAACGTCTGGGTCGCGAAGCGCGTCAGGGGATTTGATGAAATTCTGTTTCCCAGCGGCTTCGGCTTCGTCGCGACGGGAATCGGCATATACGAGAGACTCGATAACCCCGTCGCCACGCGGGCCTCTCAGCGCGGCGCGTATGTCCGGGCCTACATGGACGCCAAAAGCCAATTGGCCGAAGGATTGACGGGTGTACTGACCTCGGGGAATACGGAGGCGTTCTCCCGCATCGCGACGATCAACGAAAGCCTGGGCCAGACGCTGGCCAACGTGGAGGACGTAACGGTCGAGAGCGTTCGCCAGCGCGTGGATGCCCTCCTGCGCGGTTATGTGGTCTACGACGTTTTGGACGACGTCAATGCCTCGCGCGTTTTTCTGACGATTGCCACGACGCCCAGGACACAGGGGCACTACGACCGCCCCGACGCTTCCACGCTGTCCGCCGCCTCCGTGCAGGAGGGGCTCGCGCAGGTTCTGGCCGAGATAGAGCGGGGGCTGACCCCTCCCGTCGGGGGCAGGACGATTTTCGTCCCGGCGACCGGCGAACTGGCGTTTGTCGGGTTCGGCAGCGCGATTATCGGACGCCATGACAGCGCGGCCGTCCAGGCCAGGCTGGAGCTGAACGCCGAGGAAATCGCCAGAGTGCGGGCAACGAACGCCCTGTGCGGAATCATCGTGGGCGAGGAAATCGCCTCGCCCACAGAAACGGATGCCGAAATTCGCAGCATGTCGAAGGACTTCGAGGAGCTGAGCAGGAACGATCCCATCGTGAAGGAGAACCCCGAGCATCCGGGTTACGTGAAGCTGCAAAACAGAAAGTCCGCCTTCAGGGCCGCCGAGACCACCAGGCGCGTCATCACGGGCGCAACCAGGGGCATGTTGCCTCCGGGCGTGAAACACCAGTCCTGGGCGGACGAAGACAGGGCGTTCACCTATGCCGTGGCCGTTTATCTGCCCAGCGCGACGGAACGGGCGGCCGAAGGCGCCGAGTCCATGCGAAGCGGGGCCATTCTCCGGCCCGTGGGAGAAGAGCCCCGCAGGGGGATTGCGCCGGCGCCGACGTTCCGCGAGGACGTCAGGCAGGGGCCAAGCGGCACGGTGCAAAACGTCGATGACCTTTAGGCAAAAATCTTTCGCTCCGCTCGCGTCCTGCCTCATCCTCTTCCTGCTGCGGGGAGCGGCGGCGGGAGATGTGGAAAACGTGTATTTGTTCAAGCCCCGTATGTTTCGCCTTGTCCTGGCAGCCACTCAGGGCGACGCCGGGGGTTTCAGGGGGGCCAGTACCCTTTCCATTCAGAAGGCTGAGGAAGGGGCAGACTCTGAGCCCCGGGGGCGGGTGGGCTCCGCCCCCCTGAGTCTGAACGCTTACAAAAACGTCTCCGATATTGTGGGGGAGTTCCTTCCGCGGACTCCCCTTTCCGCAACCGAACGGGCGGACATCCTGGAGGCCATTCGCTCGGCGTCGTCGCCTGCGGAACCGTCGCGGGGGCGGTCCAAAACGGAATGGCTGATAACGGGCGACGGAAAAATTTATTCACTTGTGCTGCTTCCCGTGCAAAAAGACGCGCGCGCCGGTCTTCAGGTCCGGCTGGAGGAAGCGGCGCGGACGCGGGCGAGTCTGCGCGCGCATTATCTCCTTTATCTCAAAGCGATGCCGACCGACCGTAAACGACGCTATGCGAGGGAGGAATCCGTTGCGGAGGCGTTGGCCGAATGGGACAAAAGCCGCGGCGAAAATGTCCGTTTGAAACTCGCTTTTTCCATCGCCATTACGTCGGAGGATTGGGCTTTTGCCCTGCTGCGGGCCGATGCGGAACGGCTGAACGCGTTTGGCGCGCAAGTCGGAGACATCCCCGAAAACGCGCTGGACACAGCCTATTGCGCTGTGCTTTATCCGAAGGCCGCGGAGCTTTTCGGGCAGAGGCGGTATAAAGAGGCGCTGCTCGCTTATCAGGAATTGCACGACCTGAGATGGGCCCAACCGGTCGCTTATCTGGACGCGGCGGAGTGTTTTTTATTCACGGGCGACAAGGAAAACGCGGCGCGCCTGGCGCGAGAGGCGGCGGCGAAGCTGGATGACGCGATGGACAGCGCTCTGCTGAAACGCGCGGGCGATATTTTGCTGGAGTCGGGCGAGGAAGCGTCGGCAGAACAATTTTATCGCCGGGCCATCGAAAAATTTCGTCAGGAACCATAACGCCTGGAGTTATTTCAGAGCATGAGGACGATAAAAAAAATTTCAGGCGTTGTTTTGTGCTGTTTGCTGACATTGACAAGTTCCGCCTCCGTCGGGGCCGACCTGTTCGAGGTGACGGTCAAAGCGCGCGGTGCGGACGAGGAAGAGGCTCTGTCGAGCGCCATTGACGAAGCGGTACGCCGAACTTTGGGCACGCTTTTTGTCGAACGGACTCAGCTGGAAGGAGAGATACTGGAGGAAAAGCTGATCCAATTTTCTCGCGGTACAGCCGTGAATTACAGGATATTGGAAAGCTCCGCCGACGATTCCGGCGTCGTGCTGACCGTGTTGGTTACGGTGAATTCCGTAAAATTGCAGGAAAACGCCCGTACGCTCAAAGAAGGCGCGGGAAGCGCGGGGGTTGAGCGATGGCAAATTCCGAAATTGGAGGAAGGGCAAAAATCGCTGTCGGCGTTTCTGAAAAAATTGCGATATGAGAATTTTTTGGAGGTGAGGCTGGAAGAAAAGAGAATAGATGTTCGTAAAGGGCTCTTGAACGTGACGGTCGTCCTGTACGTCAACAAAGAGCGTTACGCCTCGAATTTCGCGGAGCCCCTGACCGGGACGCTGGATAAAATTTTTGCCCTGCCCGAGCTCCGGCGGGAAATCGAAGGAGAGTTTGAAAGCCCCACCGACCGTTTCGCCACGTCTTTTTACGTCTTGGGGGAGAATTTTTCGTCCCATGCCTGGATGCTGCCGCGTAATTTTTACGAGATACTGAAGCGTGAGGGCCGCTTTTGGGACGCAGGAAAAGGAAGGATACAAACCCACAAGCGGCTATGGCTGCATTTTTCCCTGTTCGACGCGAAGGGAAAGGAGATCGAGCGACTGCCTGTCCATTTGAAGGTGTCGAACGTGGTGTTCTTTTCCGAAGTGCGGAAAGAATCCGCAAATCCCTGGTTTTTTGCGGAACTGGAGGAGGCGGAAACCACAAACCATCCGACGCTGATTACCGCCCCTCGTTTTGGAGCAATTTCCGGCGGGAGATATATTTTTTTCGAGAGCTACACGCAGGCGTTCGCCCTTCGTCTGCCGGAAGAGGTGTTGAGGCGGATCGATGACGTCAGGGTCGCGCTCGAACTGGAAAGGTAGTGAGCGGAAGATGCGTAAATTGTACCCGTCCAGGCCATATATTCCAACTTTGCCCAGGCCAGGCATTCAGGGAAATAACAGGGGCTTCAGGGGGGCCGGCATCCTTCCCATTCAGAAAGCTGAGGAAGGGGCAGACTCCGAGCCCCGGGGGCGAACAAATGCTATCCCCCTGAGCCTGAACGGTTATCGTAAACTCTTGACGACTGCCTTTATGGTGTTGTTTTGGGCCTGCGCCGTCTTACCGACGGCGGATGCCGCGCCGGAGTCCTTCATCGTCGCCGAAAGCGAGGGCGTCGGCGCGACGCGCGGCGAGGCTCTGACGCACGCGCGGCGCAACGGTGTGCAGCAGGCGACAGGCATCGTCTCGCAGGGCGTCACTCAGGCGATCGATGAGCGGGTACGTGAAGAAGTACTGCAACTGAGCCGCGGGTTTATCGAAAAGTACGAAATCCTGGAAGAACGGCGGGAAGACGCTCGCTGGCGCGTCAAAATCAAGGCCTGGGTCCGCAAGGAAAATCTCCTGGCGGGGCTGCTGCAAAAGGACCCCGATAAATCTGTTTTAGATGGCGCGGGTTTGGTCATGCGGGCGTTGAGTCGTGAACAACAAATCGAGGAAGCCGCGGAGATTCTGAGCGAAACGCTGATATCTGTCCCTTACGAGAATTACGTCGAGACCGCCGTCGGCAGCGAAAAATTGAACGCAGGCAGAGGAGAACTCACACTCGACGTGCGTTTTTCCTTCGATCGGGAACGCTATTTCAACCAGATGGTGCCTCTATGCGCTTCCGTTCTGGATTATGTCGCGGAGAGCAGACAGAGGGATGTCCCTTTTTTGCTGGACTTTGAGCCGAGCGACCCCGTCGTGGTGACGCCTCCATCCGAGCTGAGCGCCCTGTCTCAATATATGGACCTGATGGAGATCAGGGAGGAGAATCGTTACATCGATCTCCCGGAAGGGGGCGGTTTCGCCAATGTTTATCTGCTGACAAAAAATCATTACTTCGCCTGTTATCGTGTTCCCGCCGAGGCGTTTGCCTTTTTGATGGGAAATCTGCTGCTGGCGGAAAGGCAGGGACGTTTGACGGGTAAAATGTTCGATGAGGCCGAGCTCCGGATCGCTTTCAAAAACAGGAGCGGCCAGCTTGTCCATGAGCATGTCGAGCCTTTACAGCTCTACAACGTGATGCTCTTCACCAGCCTCGCCGGGTTGAAGCGTTCGCCTTATGTAAAAGAGAAACTGAACCAACTTGACGAGCAGCGCCACGCGCTTTTTATTTTGCCCGCTCTCGGAACGATTCAGGGAGACGCGACCGATTATCTTTTGCTTGAAAACGAGATGGCCTCGATTCCCGTAAAATTCTCTCCTCAGGACATCAGGCTGATAGATCGAGCAGAATCCCGCATCAAAATGAAGAGAGAGTAATGACTGAGGGAAATTTACACAGAGCACAAAACAGGTTTTATCTGCCGTTTGCCGGCTAAAGCCACCTGAAAGCGAAGCAACTGGAAGTCGGCAGGTATCCGTTCAAGCCCTGTATGTTTAGTTTTGCCCTGGCAGCCACTCAGAGCGACGCCGGGAATTTCAGGGGACCAGCAAGCCCTGGGGGCGAACGAGCTCCGCCCCCCTAAGCTTGAACGTTGACCATTCAGACAGCCGAGAATGTCAGTCGCGGAGCTTTTCTATCTCTCCGAGGGGCAGGCCGGAAGCCTCTAAGATGGTTTCAGTTGGAACGCCTAATGCGAATAGCTTTTTAATCATTTCTTTTTTGCCTTCTTTTTTCCCTTCCTTTTTGCCTTCTTTTTTGCCTTCATCGCGGGCCACAGCTCGGTCATGTTCCCTGTCCATTATAAATCTGCGGCGCGACATGAAGCGCGCGCGCTCATTCGGGTCACGGCTTATGTTTGTAAGAAGTTCCGTCGCCACTTTGATCTCCTCCCTGACTTCGATCATTTTTTCCAATAGCGCCCTGTGTCTGGGTTCCCCGCCTATGGAGAAGAACAGTGCCCACAATTCGGCTCCGGTCATCTCGCCTACGGGCTTTTTCATCACGTCGCCAAGTTTGGTCAGCTCGACAAAAACAATGCCTGCCGAATCCAAAAGTTCACTGCCATTCGCGTCGCGGAAGCTAAACCTGTGGAGAAAACCATCCCGCTCCGGGAACACCGTGTAGCCGCAGAACGTGATCTGAAAACTCTGCATGAGGTTTTCGTAGCTCACGCCTCGACCTTCCTGCGAGGCGTGGAGATCGCAGAGATTGTATATCGCGCGGCTCCTGATGTTTTTGTGACCGCTCGAAATGCTGTCGCCCTTCATGGAATTGGACTGCATTTCCACATCGGCCTGTTTCCCGCCGTCGATCTCGCAGTTCACGTCAAATTCCTCGCGCTTCTCCGAAAAATCCGAAATTGGAAGTGCGCTGTTCCTGACTTCGACATTGATGACGGGAATCTGCAAAATACTTGAGATAACGTCACGCAACACCGATTTTGCGTCCGGGTGTGTGAGAAGCGTTTTAAACACGCCGTCCTCTGAAGGCGGCAACAGTTCGGGAACTATTCTTTTCACAATACCCTCTAATATCGCTGCGACCGTCTCGTTCGGTTCATGCCCTTCGAGGTCGCTGACAAACATGAGGACCCGCGCGGCATATCGTCCGACATGTCGAGGATACGGCGGGAAAGGTTTTCTTTTACGGTGGTCTGAGCAACAGCCATCTTTATCACTCCTTTGCGAAGATTATAGCAAAGCCGCCGCCGTTCCGGATCGTCCGAGTGCCCGACAGGGTAGTTCAGCGACACGTCGAAGTAGTCGGCG
>JAISQE010000038.1 GCA_031274425.1 Synergistaceae bacterium
ATGTCGCGACGCCGTATTTCAGAGCCGTTTCGTCAATGTCGAAGCGCGCGTTGTGCAGTTCCGCTCCGGAACCGTATGTATCGTTTCGAATTCCGAGAAAAGCCAGCGCTCCCGTGTATCGGCTGAAATACAGTCCCATCGGCTCCGATGCCATCAACGGCTCCGACGCCGTCAAATGTTCCTCGCCAATGTACTTCACCACAGCTTCTCGGGCTATGCGACTGCTTTTTTCATCGTTGACGACAGGCTCCACCGTGAAAAGGATCTCAACCTCATACTCGCAATGGTACGCGGCGGCGATATGTTCGAGGGCGTGCCGAAATTCGCGCTCGAACGTTTCCCCTACCTCCGGCCTGAAAAACCTCACGGTCCCGGCAAAGGTCAGTTCCTCGTCGATCACGTTCCTCTGCGTACCCGCATTGACCATGGGAACGGAGATTGTCAGCGGCGTAAAAGGGCTTGCGTGCTTGAGCCGGAATTCGGTCAGCCACTGATAAAACACCACGAAGCAATCCAGCGGGTGATTCGCCCGGTCCGGTCTTGCGCCGTGGCCGCTGTTCCCGATAAGTTTCACTTTAAAAGCGCCGCCCCCGGCCATCACCGCGCCCTCGTTCGCCGAAATCATCCCCGATTTTATCCCAGGGTTGACGTGAATCGCAAAGCAACTGTCGATACGCCAGTTTTGCTCCTCAAAAAAACTCAACAGCGTCCGCGCGCCGTGTTTTTTGTCGGGGCCGCCGTTTTCCTCGGCGCGCTCGAAACACAGAATAACCTTGCCGTCGATACGTTCCCTGTTGTTCCAAAGAATTTCGGCAACGATCAACATGCTCGCGGTGTGCGCGTCGTGCCCGCAGGTGTGTGAAACGCCCTCGACCCTTGACACGATCGTTTTTTCGCGGCACAGGTTCATTGCGGACTCCATAACCGGCAAAGCGTCCATGTCCCCGCGCAACAGCACCGTTCGCCCGCTGTTTCCGTTTTCGACGAACCCAAGAATTCCTCCCGCCGGGCATTCGATAAAAGAGATGCCCAACTCCGTCAGCCGATTGCGGATCAATTCCAGCGTCTTGAACTCAAAGCCCGACAACTCGGGGTTTTCATGCAAATGCCGCCTCAACCCTATCAGTTTGCCTTCAAGTTTTTCTATTTGCGTCAAAATATCCAGCGCCATGCCATTTTTGCCTTTCCTCGCCCAATCCGTTCGGGCAAAAGGCGAGATAACTCGGTGAACTCATTATATCACCGTGCCCGGATGAATTTCTTTGCCGACGTCGACTTCCAAGCCCGCTTTGCCCGTTGTCGGATACGTGCTCTGTTTGTCTTGGAGCAACTCCCAAATACGGTGCGAAATCAAACTGAAGTCGGGCGTATTTCTCACATCGCCGATCGTCCTCGGGCGAGGGAGGCGCACGTCCACAACCTCGCGAACCGTCCCCGGGGAACGGCTCAAAACGGCGATTCTGTCGGAAAGCCCCACGGCTTCCTCAATGCTGTGCGTGACGAAAATGATCGTTTTGCCTGTCTTCGCCCATATACTCAATAGCTCATCCTGCATCGTTTCACGGGTCTGCGCGTCGACGGCCGCAAAGGGCTCATCCATCAACAGAACCTCGGGGTCATAGGCGAGAACTCTCGCGATGGCCACGCGCTGCTGCATCCCGCCCGAAAGTTCCGAGGGGTAATGGTTCTCGAATCCCTCGAGTTCAACGAGCTTGATGTATCGGTCGCTGATTTCGCGGCGTTTTTTTCGTGGGATCCCTTTCATTTGAAGTCCGAACTCGATGTTTTTTCGCGCCGTTCTCCACGGAAAGAGCGCGTATCCCTGCAAAACGATTCCGCAGTCGAGTTTGGGGCCCGTGATGGGTTTGCCGTCGATAAGCAGTTCGCCCTCGTCGGGGCGCGCCAATCCCACCAGAAGGTCCAGCAGCGTCGATTTTCCGCAGCCGCTCGGCCCGACAATCGAGAAAAACTCGCCTTTTTGCACCTTGATGTTCAGGTTTTTGAGCGCAAAAAAAGTCCCTTTTTTTCCTCCGTCCAGCGTCTTCTTCGGGAAAGAACGCCCGACAGCTCGAATCTCTATTTTCGGCACCGTTTCCAATTTCACTCACATCCAATACTTTATTTACAATGCCAACAACTTGAGCAAGACCGCGGGGCTCCGCCCCACACCCCGCAGGGGACTCGTCCCCTGACCCCGTTAATTTTCTTCTTTAATAGGCCGGGCTCGGACGCCGCCCGGCCGCTTCCAAGCGCCGTTTACTCGCTCAATTCGCCGAGGAAGAACGGGTTGTAGTCGTTGGTGTACAAATCCTCGGCCTTGACCGCGCCCGGCGTCTCAAAGCCCGTGAATTTGTTGTCTTCCGCCGTTTTCACCCAGAAGGCGATCTTTTCGCCCTCGACCCATCGCGATGCGGTGTACGGGTAACCGGCTATGAGGCTGTGGTCGACTTCGAGAAATTCGGCCGCGTCCGCGAGAGCCTGATCGTAGTTCGCGTTGGCCCAAGCCTGAGCTCTGTTTACGGCCGCGAGGTACGCCTTGATGACGGCGGGGTGCTCCGCAATGAACTCCTCGGTGAACGCCCTCACGCCAACCGCGCTCAAGGTACCGTCTCCCGCGCCGGCGGCGATCTCGTAGCTCTTTTTCAGTATTCTCAGCCCGCCCGCCTCGTAGGCTATGCGATTGTTGGGGCCGTGCAGGATGCCGATGTCCACCTGTCCTTGGCGGAGCGCCTGTTCGATGGCGATGGGTTTGTTGATGACGACGATCTCGATGTCCTTACGGGTCAAGCCGTTTTGCTGGAGGAACACGATCGTCCACAGCTCCTCGCATCCGCCCAGCGAGCCCAGCGCCAGCGTTTTGCCCTTTATATCCGCCGCCGTCCGAATATCGCCGTCCTCGCGCACGAACCACGTCATGTGCGTCTGGGTGAAGTCGGGTGCGTCCAGCGTTCCGGCGTTCACTATCTTCAACTTGACGCCCGCTTGGCGCGCAAGAACGATATTTGTCGTATGCCCTGAACCGAACATATCCACAATGTCCGTCTGAACCGCCTGCGCGAGACTCACCCCCTGGGGTAGCGAACCGATGTACTCCACGTCGATGCCGACTTTGTCAAAGAACCCCTGTTTATCGGCAAAAATCGCCTCGTTAAACTGTGTCGGCCTTACAAGCCTCAACGTATAACGCTTGTCGAGTTTGCCGTCGACGAACGACCGCCCGTCGGGCCCGACCGAGGTGGGCGTCGCCGGAGTTTGAGCGGCGTGTAAACCGCCGCCGGCAAGCAATATCGTTGCAAACACAACGGCCCAAATAGATTTTTTCATCGTGATTCTCCCCATTTCGATTTTAATTTTGAGTTTTGGGTTTCCATCTTGTAACCCTTTTTTCCAGCAACACGAGGATGTAGTTGAGAGAGATGCCGATGATCGACATAGTGAGGATCACCGTGTACATCCTCGGTATCTGGTATTTCATCTGCGCGTCGTAGAGTATGTAGCCCAGTCCCGAACTCGCGCCCATCATCTCCGCCGCCGTGAGCACCAAAATCGATGACGTCGTCGCGAGCCGAAGTCCCGTCATCACCGTTGGGAACGCCGATGGGAACACCACGTGGACGAACACCCTCAACATCCCCGCGCCCATCGACTTCGCCGCTTTGACAAGCATCGGGTCGATGCCTTTGACGCCGCTGATCGTGTTGAGCAGCAACGGCGCCCACACGCCCCAAAAGACGATCGCGTATTTCGACGCTTCCTTTATTCCAAAAAACAACATGAACACGGGCAGCAACGCAATGATTGAGGTCTGGCGAAAAGCCTGGACGAGCGGGTCGAGGTAATATTCCAATCTATTGAACGACGCGATCAGCACGCCAAGCGGAATCGCCACGGCGAACCCCAGCGAAAGCCCCACCACCGAACGCCGAAGGCTTATGGCAATGTGCTGTACGAGCTCGCCGGAAAGCAGCAATCTCCAAAACATCGCCGCGACAACGGAAAAAGGCGGCAAGAAATTGGCGTTCACCAGATTTGTGCGCGCAGCCGCCTCCCAAAGCGCGAAAAATACAACTATGCCCAGCAGCCTTCTCAACGACAGAATTTTTTTGCCTATTTTACCTATTCTGCCTACTTTCCCTATAGTCGCGGTTCTGCTCTCCATCGCCTTTGTCGCCTACCTCCTTACGCGTATCGCGTTTCTAAACGTTCAAGCCCACTCCGAAAAGCGCGGGGACATCCAACTGTGTGCATTATCCTCGTCACCGTCATTCCTCCTTTCCATGCCTCTTTTCTATGCTTCCCTTTGGGGCTCCGGGTACAAAAAAAGAGCCCCCTCAATACAGGGGACCCCCGCCTCGTTCGAGCATATACGGCTAAAAGCCGATCGCTCCAGGTGGGGATCCGCCGCACAGGCACATCGCACAAAATGTTTTTGAAGAGAAAAGAAAATTCGGAAACATTGAGATTCTCCTTGGGCATTTTTAAAACATATAATATCGATATGTTTATATGGAATGATATATCCATCTTCTGAAATTGTCAATATCCAATCGGCACTTCTAATCGCGCTTCTGTCCAGTTCCCTGCAGGTCCTCGCCGCCGCCTTGGCTGCCCTCCCGTCTTCATTAATATAGGACTTTATAATCATATTAACATTGGAATAACTTGCAATACAATTGATTCAAGAGCACGGGATACTGCTCGAACAGACAGCGAAGGGGGAATAGTCATGACGAGACAAACCGCGGAACGACAGGAATGGCGCCGGGCGACAGAGAGAAATACGAACCAAGAGTAAACAAGGAGGCTCAAATAAATGATTTTGACGACAACGCCAGAGGTCCAAGGAAAAACGATTACGCGTTATCAGGGAATTGTTTTCGGTGAAGTCATTGTGGGAACTAATTTTCTAAAGGATTTTAAAGCCGGTTTCACTAATTTTTTTGGCGGCAGGTCTAAAGCCTATGAGTCCGATTTGATTCGAGCCCGCGCCGACGCTTTGAAAGAGTTGGAAGAAAGAGCTGCCGTGACAGGCGCGAATGCGGTAGTGGGGGTAGATATCAAATACGAAGCCATAGGGCAGAAGAGCGCGACCATGCTCATGGTGACTGCGTCAGGAACTGCCGTCACGCTTAACTAGAGGACACTGCAGGGGGTTTTCACGGTAAGTTTATTTGTAAAGCCCTTTATTTCAATGGTTTTAAGTTAATCACAAAAATGTGTGCCCATGACTATGTTGCATAACGAATGTGCAAAGCGCGCGTCTCGGTCGACGCGCGCTTTTTTCGTTTTTCACATTTTTCCACTTTTCACATTTTTTCAATGCCTTCTGCGTTTCAGCTCCAGGAGGGCGGCGTCGAAGTGCTTGCGCTCCACGAGAAAATCGAGCGATCGCGGCTGACCGGGGGCGGCGGGGTCTTCCGTCCCTTCGGAAAACTGCTCGCGCATCGCCAGCATGGTGGCTTTGCGGCAGACGAAGGCGATGTCCGCGCCGCTTTGTCCCTCGGTCAGACGCGCCAGTTCCCTGGTGTTCACGTTGCCCGAGAGCGGCTTCTTGCGGAGTTCTATGCCGAAGATAGCCTCGCGCGCGGTCTGATCGGGCATGGGCAGCTCCAACACCAGGTCGAAGCGCCCCGAGACGAGAAGCGCGGGATCCACAAGGTCGATGCGGTTGGTGGTCGCCAGAATCACGACGCCAGTCAACTCCTCGATGCCGCTCATCTCGGACAGGAACTGTCCGATGACCCTTTCCGTGAAAGCCGAGCCTCCGCCGGAATCGCGGCCGCGCATGGGGACCAGCGACTCGATCTCGTCGAAGTAGAGGATCGAGGGCGCGGCCTGCTTTGCCGTCCTGAAGACCTCGCGTATGGCGCGCTCCGATTCCCCCACGTACTTCGACATCAGCGAGGGGCCCTTCACCGAGATGAAATTCACCCCGCTCTCCTTGGCTAGGGCCTTGGCCAGGAGGGTCTTGCCCGTGCCCGAGGGGCCGTACAACATGATTCCTTTGAGGGGTTGTATGGCGTAACGGTCGAACAGCTCCGGGTAGCGCAGGGGCCATTGGACGGCGTTGAAGAGCTCCTCCTTGACGCTGTCCAGCCCTCCGACGTCATCCCAGGCAACGTCCGGGATCTCCACGAAAACCTCGCGTATCGCGGACGGGTCGATCTCCATCAGGGCGGCCATGAAGTGGCTCATTTTGACCTCCAGGTCCGATACCTTTTCGTAAGGAATTTCCTGGGTCTGTAAATTGATGTGGGGCAGAATGTCGCGCACGCAAGCCATCGCCGCCTCCTTCGCCAGAGCCTCCAGGTCCGCGCCGACGAAACCGTGAGAAAGGTCCGCCACGCGCTTCAGGTCCACATCGTCGGACAGGGGCATGCCCCGAGTGTGAATTTGTAAAATTTCGTGCCGTCCTTTACGGTCGGGGATGGGAATCGAGATCTCGCGATCGAAGCGCCCCGGCCGGCGCAGCGCGGGATCCAGGGAGTTGGGGATGTTGGTCGCGCCGATCACCACGATCTGCCCGCGCGACTCCAGGCCGTCCATCAACGCCAGAAGCTGCGCTACGACGCGGCGTTCCACCTGCTTTTCTCCTCCCATGTCCTCGCGCTTGGGGGCGATCGCGTCGATCTCGTCGATGAAGACGATGGAGGGAGAGCGCGACTGAGCCTCCTCGAAAATGTTGCGCAGCCGTTCCTCGCTTTCGCCGTAGAATTTGCCGATGATCTCCGGCCCCGAGATGTGGGTGAACCACGCGTCCGTCTCGTTGGCGACCGCGCGGGCGATGACCGTTTTGCCCGTGCCGGGGGGGCCGTAGAGCAACACGCCTTTGGGGGGCTGGATGCCCAGGCGCTCGAACACCTGAGGAAAACGCAGGGGCAGCTCGATCATCTCGCGGACGTGGCGGATCTGAGACCCCAACCCTCCGATGTCCTCGTAAGAAATTTTTTTGGGTTGAGCCACTTTGGACGTCTTCAAGAGATTCAAATACGTGGCCTTGCTGACGACCACGGGACCGTCGGGCGTCGTCTCCGTCACTCGAAAGTCGCAAATGCGCGTTCCGAAAAGGTTCAGACGAACGCGATCCCCCGCCGTCAGGGGCAGCCCCTCCAGCAGGGAGAGGATGTAAGGCGCGTCGCGTTCCTTGTCCGTCAATGCGACGGCGCTCAAAGGCTGCATCGTGACGCTTCCGGCGAAATGATGCTCGGCGCGTTTCACGTTCACCATGTCGTCGATGAGAACAGCGGCGTTTTCGCGGATCAATCCGTCGATCTGCAGGTCGCGTTTTCCGCAGTCCTCCGCCTCGCATGCCCGCACGCGCGCGACAGTGGTCTTCTTGCCCTCGATTTCCACGATCTGTCCTTCGGAGAGCCCCAGTATCGCCATATCAGCCGGGTCCATCCGGGCGATGCTCTTGTGCGCGTCGCTCGGTCGGGCCTCTTTTACCTTGAACATGCTAAAACCTCCTCAAAATCACTCTGCTATTATAATATTTTCGAAAGACCGGGCAACTGATAACGCTCAAGCGCGTTCGTGCCGAAGTGTTTTCCGATAAGCCTTGTGACTGAGGATGAGGAGCGGTTCACATCTCGCTCCCGAACTTGCTATAATGGCATCGGTCAACGGGAAAGGAAAACCGACCGCGCGTGAAGAAACTCAAAATTTGTGGAGTAGGGGCATCCACTTTTATTTGATCACAGCCCTAGTTTTTGTAAAAGCGCTTCTTGGAGTGTGTTTGAAAAGTTGACCTGCGCTTCGACTGCCTTTTTGTTCAGCCAGTTAGGGATCGTGACGGATTTTTTGATAGCTTTATTCCGTTCGCCGTCGCGGAGGATAGAAAGCCACACCTCGACCAATACGAGCGATTCGCCGCTTTCCAGCTCGATTTCGCTGAATGGAGTCGGTTGGGGAATATTTCTCATGGCGTCTTCCATGCACAGCAGATGTCCTCCCAAAGCGTCGCGTGCCATGCGGATCGCGTCGTTTGGGTTCTCTCCAAACGTATTACAGCCGGGAAGGTCGGGAAAACGGACGCCAATATAGTTGTTGTTTTGAAAAAACACCGCCGGAAATACGTAATGGTCTTGTTTGCGCATACTGTTTATCCCCTTTCGAGTCGGGGGCTTACTTCAGCTCCGACTGTCGTTTGACATTGCCTAGCGTGTCCGGCGGAATGTCTTTTTTAGGGTGAGCTATCGTTACGATGCCAGGCTTGTCAGGATGTTTGAAATGGTGACGGCTTCCTGTGATTCTATCTAAAAGCCAACCGTCCGCTTTAAGTTTCCTGATAATTTCCTCTGAACTTGGAATTTCGCTCATTCCTTCTTGGCTTGATAAGTATATTATATACGGATGATTATGCGCGTCAATAAAAAGGGAAGGAGTCGAACATGTCGATGTCGAAAAATATTTTTTTTATGAAACGCGGTATCTCCGTTATTTGTGGAATTTTTTTCTGTTTGGCGTCTCCCGCGCCGGCAAGGGCCCTCGACCTCGGGGATATCCTCAAGGGCGGAGCCCTCATCGTCGGGGGCGGAGCGCTCGTCAAGGCCATCGCCGGGCCGATCAACGAGTTCATCAACACGGTCACCTTCAACAAGGGCGCCAAGTATCAGGGGTACACGAAGGTCGTTCCCATCGTTTCCATGGGCGACGGCACCCATATCGGGGCCGTTCAGGTCGGCGGAACCTCGAAGGACTCGGTCGAGAAAACTCAGGCCGTAGGGCAGTTGGAGGCCTCTTTCAAAGGTGTTCGCGTCAAGGTGCTGATTCCCATCGACTCGCTGAATCCCCTGCAGCAGTTCCGGCGCGTTCAAGGCGTCGGCGTCACCGCTATCATCGACGTCAAGATTTGATTTTTGCCCGCGTGACCGCATTTCCGACGCCGATTGCGTTAAAAAACGGGGAAAGTACGTATGATATGCAAGAGTTTCGCTTTATAATCAGTTCTTGGAAGTCGATGAGTTTCAAAAAATTCAAAGGAGCAAGCGCACTTTTGAATTTATATCCAAGGGGGTTTTAAAGTGAGCGATAGGAACGCGTCGGACAGAGAACATTGGGGGAGCCGCATGGGTTTCATTCTCGCGGCGGCGGGGTCGGCCATCGGTTTGGGCAACATCTGGCGTTTTCCATATCTGGTAGGCAAGAACGGGGGCGCCGCTTTCGTCGTAATTTACCTGATCATCACCGTTTTTATCGGTCTTCCCGTGATGATGGCGGAGTTCGCCATCGGACGCGCGGCGCAAAGATCGCCTGTGGCCGCCTTCGGCGCTATCGGCGCTCATCCGTTCTGGTCCTTGATCGGGTGGATGGGCACTTTGGCCGGTGGGTTTTTTACGCTTTCTTTTTACAACGTCGTCGGGGGATGGACGATCAAGTACATGATCGAAAGCCTGAGCGTGCTTCTGCCCCTTGCGGCGGACGGCAAATCCGGCGATTTTTTCAACGCGTTCATCGGCAACTCCTATCAGGTCGTTTTCTTTCAGGTCGTCTTCATGGCCTTGACGACGTTGATCGTGCTGGGGGGAATCGGAAAGGGCATCGAACGGGCATGCAAGGTTCTGATGCCGGCGCTTTTCGCCATTTTGATCATCCTGATTTTCCGTTCCGTGACCCTGCCAGGGGCCGAGGTGGGCATTAATTTTTATCTGAAGCCCGACCTGAGCAAGCTGACGGGGGAGACGCTCCTCGACGCTTTGGGGCAGAGTTTCTTCTCGCTCTCTCTGGGGCTGGGGATCATGATCACCTACGGAAGCTACATCGGAAGGGAAGAGCGCCTTCCCTCCTCCGCCGTGTGGACGGCGTCGTTGGACACGTTGATTGCCCTGCTGGCGGGGCTGGCGATTTTTCCTGCGGTTTTTGCCATGGGGCTGGAGCCGGGGCAGGGAGCGGGACTTTCTTTCGTCACCCTGCCGGCGGTATTCGCGAAGATGCCGGCGGGGATGGTTTTTTCGTTCTTGTTTTTCATGCTCCTCTTCTTCGCCGCGATCACTTCGTCCATGTCTCTCATGGAGGTGGCCACGGCCTTCGGCATCGAGAAGTTCAAATGGGGCCGAGCCAAGACCGTCTGCGTCATGGGCGTGGTCATCGTTTTGCTGGGCGTGCCCTCCGCTCTTTCCTTGGCCGGAGCTCCTCAGATCGCGGGCAAGGCATTTTTCGACGCCGTGGAATACCTCTGCAACAACGTTTTGTTGCCGGTGGGCTCCTTCCTTGCCTGTCTCTTCGTGGGCTGGATGTGGTTGCCTCAGGCGTGCAGCGAGCTGACTAACGAGGGAAAGCTGGCGTTTCCCTGGATGAAGGCCTGGATATGGTGCGTGCGCGTGGTGGCCCCCATCGCCATCGCGTATATTTTCGTCACGGGCTTGAAGTGGTAAGTGGCGAGTATCTTTTGAGGCGAAAAAAATCCGGAGGCGAGCCCTCCGGATTTTTTTTCGAGGCGTGACCATCACGCAGATATACGACCCCGCGTGCCAGTTCTTGTCGGTGAATATGGCAAGGGACGCGACAGGGTAAGCAAAGTCGTGCGAGAATACAATATCTCAACGGAGTGTCTTCTATTCGACAATACGAATTTCTTCACCTTCATTGACACTGATACGCCGTCGAATCTCGCCGGGCGGGGCAAAAGCAAGGAACGCAGAGGAGCGATTTGAGAATTATCGGCTTGTCTATGATGGCCTCCCCCGACCACAGCATCCCCCTGTTCCATGAAACCTACCCGGGTAACATGAACGACGCGAAGCGGTTTGGCGAGGTTGTAGGACGATTGAAGAGACGATATCAAAAGATAGGGGCGGGTGACTGCAAACTGACTCTCGTCTTCGACAAGACATGGAGTACAGGGTGAGCGTTCACAGGATGCTTGATGACTTCCAGTCAATCGAGCAGGTTGTGACGTATTTTCCCGGCAACAGGAAGGGCAAGAGATGCATCCTAAATTCCCGCTTTTGTTGGTATAATTTTAGAGAAATCTGGATTTTAAGCTGATTTCTTAGTATTTTGTTGGTATAATAATTATACCAACAAAATAACGAACAAACACAGTGTTTAAAACACCTTAGTTACTTTTATAACAACAAAAGCGGGAATTTAGGATGCATTTACTCGTTCAGTAGGTTGGAAGGTTACGCGAAGGAATACATTGTGCTCTGTTCTTGGATGTTTTTCGTAGGAATCTAAAATGCAACCCTTATCTAT
>JAISQE010000059.1 GCA_031274425.1 Synergistaceae bacterium
GGATTGATGGAATATTTTACAAAGTTTTTTTACTCTTTTTAAATAAGCGTATTCCCATAGCAGAGAATTTATGGCATAATGTGGTCGGGCTTACATGTACGACCATGTATCCAAAGGAATATATTTTGAGGGAGGCAGGATCATGAGGAAACTGGTATTGGTTTTTGCAGTGGTGGCTCTGGCGGCGTTTAGCGGCGTCGCGTATGCGGCGGATGGCGGGCATGGCGGCGGGGTTATCGAGAAGCCCGTTGACGTGGCCCCTGCGCCGCCGGCGGTGATTGAGAAGATCGTTGAGAAGATCGGCGACGTTGTTGAGGTTGCGGTGGGAGCCCAGCGACCGGAGTTGACTGATACGGCGACCAGTGAGATTGCGAGCAGCTTTGGAGGGAATTCCAAAGTGGCGAGCTTCCCGACTGTGACCGCTACGGAATCTGGCAGGGTGGTTTTCGAGGTGCCGACGACCAATCTGGTTGAGTCGCTGAATGTGTCCTCGGGGTACAGCGCCAGTAACCTCGTTTTGGTTCTGTGGCATCGGGGCGACGTCGCCTTCACTACGTTCAGGTACGCGAGTTCGATTTCCGGATCGGCCCTGTCGGCTGCCGCTGCGGACCCGACCTTCACCTTCGTGGATGCGGACGGCAACGTTGTGACCAAAATTGAAGGCGCGGAAATCTATCCCGTTTTCGACGTTGTGGATGGCGCGCCTTATGACCGGAATGGGTCGGAACCGGGCGTTGAAATAGCCCCGGCGGTTGTGGACGGTCAGAGTAGCGGTGGCGGCGGCGGTTGCGATGCCGGGTTCTCTGGCGCGGCGCTGCTTCTTCTGGCGGCGGGCTGGGTTGTTGTCAGAAAGCGCTAGTTAGCGGACATCGAGAAATGAAAAGCCTCCCGTCTAAAGCGGGAGGCTGCTTTTAACGGTTGTGGAGCGTGGGTTCACTGTCTGAAAAAACGAAACGAACCAAGATACAGCTCACAGGCTGAGATGGCGGTTCGTTTTATTAGTGCCATTTTATTGTTCTTCTATTATAAATATGACGATCGAATTGCCTCGGGTTTTTCAGGGGGGCTTGCCAATTTTAAAAAACATGGGGCTCCGCCCCAAACCCCGCAGGGGACTTGTCCCCTGACCCCCGTTATAAAGACAGGACATCAACGCTGCGCGCAAGAGTGCGATCTGAGGGCAATTTCTAAATTATATTTTTCATTGACTTTTTCTATTCATTTCGAGGACGGGCGGTGGTCAGGTTGCGGAGCGGTTTTCGTGTGATTGCGGCTGTGCTGGTTCTGTTGTGCGGAGCCTGTGAGGCCGGAGCAATGGAGACGGCGGCCAACCCGGGGTTCACGGGCCTGTGGGAGTACCCCACGGCGGAGATGCCCGGGGACGGCGCGGGGTGGTTCGGCTACACCAACGCCTCTCCCTACGCCTTTTATTACGTGGACCTGGCATGGCTGCCGTGGCTCGAAGTCAACGCGCGTCTGACGACGTTCGACAACGTGTATGTAACTTCCAACAATAACATCAATGTCGAGGGCCGGGGCCGGGACTACATGGACAAGGCCCTCGACCTCAAGGCGATGATCTATCGGTCCCGCGAGCGGTATCTGCCCTCCCTGGCCTTCGGGGTCACCGACGTGATGGGGACGGAGCTGATGAAGGCCTGGTACGGCGTCGCGACGTGGCGTCTCGACCGATGGGCCTTTTCCGTGGGCTACGGCACCGACAGGCTGAACGGCCTCTTCGGGGGCGTTTCCTGGAGCGCGGCCGACTGGCTGACCTTAAAGGCGGAGTACAGTCCGCTGGACTACACGCAGGATGCCGCGGGAGGGCAGAGGCCCCACCCGGACGCCGCGGACGAGAAGTACAACCTGGGGGTTGTGCTGAAAGCGCCGTGGGGCACGGCGGGCGCTTTGAGCTGGCAAAGGGGCGAAGAGCTCGTTTTTTCTGTCTCTCAGCGTTTCGATCTGAAGAGCGCTTCGTTTTTCGAGGGTGGCGCGCGGGACGCCTACGGCGCGCCGGGAGCGGCGCGGGTCGCCCAGTGGCGGGACGTCGTCCCGGAGAAGCTGGGGCAGAACATTATGGAGGCGCTTGCGCAGCACGTCCGGGTGCGGGATATCGAGGTGGGCATCTCCGACAGGAAGGTTTTTGTGGCCTACGAAAATTACGGCCACGCCTCCCACGCGGAGGCCATGGTGCGGGTGCTCGTCGTGACGGCCGCGCTCTCTCCTCACCTCGAGTCGATCTTTCTGATCCCGCGGGTGCGCGGCGTGCCGGTCGTCTGCGCCGAGTTTCCGGGGGAGCTTCTTTTTGGGATTCGCACGCGCGACCTGGAGACGAAAGACCCTCTGCAGGCGGCGCGCTTTACGTGGGCAGAGAAGGACTTCTTCGAGGCCCGCGAGGCCGCCGGGAAAACAGGAGAAGGAGAAGGAAAATCCGAAAAGTGGCTTTTTCGCGGTCAGGCCCTGCAGAGTCGCGCCCAACATGACGTCAAAGCGATGATCGTTTATGAACCGCGTATCGACCAGACGCTGGACGACGATTATCAAAGCCGCTGGAGCGTCGATTTCATCTACGAAAACCGATCCTTCAAAGGATGGGGCGCCGTCGCCGACCTGCGGGTTCCGTTTTTCAACGACGTGGACATCTGGTGGGAGCCGGACATGAACGACGACGTCCGCCTTCAGCAGGCGGTGGTCAGTTATCTTGCGAACCTGGCGGGCCCGAAAAACGCCGGGCTCTGGGTGCTGGGCGAGGCTGGCTGGCTGGACGAAAACTGGTTCGGCCTCAACCTGTGGGGCAGGGCCTACACGCAGGATGGCCGCTGGTGGGGAGGCACGCGTCTCGGAGTGGTGCGCGACCGGGATCCCCGGTCCTTTGCCGGGCTGGCCAGAGGAGAGGTCGCCTATGGGGCTTCCCTCGATTTTGGCGACAGCCCGTGGCGTTCCGTCGCGTGGTTGCAGGGCGGGTACAGTCTGTCGGAGATGGGCCTTGATTTGCAGGTGGATTATGGGCGTTTCGCCGACACGGACGTGGGGGGGAAGCTCTCGGCGATCCGCCGTTGGGACGACGCGGCGGTGGGCTTTTGGATATCGCGGACCGACCGCCTCACGCCCGGCAAGGATTTTACGAACGCGGGCGTATCGCTGGAGCTTCCGGCCGAGCGGTGGTTCGGAACCTGGCTGGGCAGGCCGAGCGCCCACGTGTGGGATCAGAGTTTTTTCCTGCTCTCCACCTGGCGCATCGACGCGGGTCGGGAACCGGGTGCCTGGCGAACGCCGGAGCGGATGCTGTCGCAGCTCCGACCGATCGAACTCAAAAAGAACGTGGAAAAACTCTTGCAGGAATATTGTTCTTTCGAGTCCGACGAAAAACCCGAGCCCCCTGGACAGAAAAGCCTGGC
>JAISQE010000133.1 GCA_031274425.1 Synergistaceae bacterium
GGAGTTGGTGATAAATTCGGCTTTTCAAAATCCCAAAACGCTACGATACCGAGATTTTTATAGCTTAAATACTGATTTTTAGCAAGAAGATAGCACCATTGTGCAAATAGTGATTTTTACGTTTTTCCTTTGGAGGAGCTTTGTGTTTTTATGCTATGCTATCCACATAGTCTGAAAATTTTTCTAAATATCATTCTAAATTTTCAATATTATAAAGGAGAGATCGATATGGTAGTCGACGGGTTGTTCGGAATATTGTCCAATATCGGCAGTTGGTTCGGAGTGATCTTTATCTTGGTGCTGGTTCTTTCGTCCGCGGTGAAAATCGTTCCGGAGTACAAGCGGCTTGTCATTTTCCGTCTGGGGCGTTTGGCCGGGAGCCGCGGCCCGGGGATCGTTTTCATCATCCCCGTGATCGACCGGATCGTTTTCGTGGATCTGCGCATTTTGACGATGGACGTTCCCGTGCAGGAGGTCATCACCAAAGACAACGTGCCCATCAAGGTAAACGCCGTCGTGTATTTCCGCGTCATGGACCCGTCGCATTCCGTGGTCGAGGTAGAAAATTACGTCATGGCAACCAGTCAGCTGGCTCAGACCACTCTGCGTTCCGTGGTGGGTTCCGTTGAGCTTGACGAAGTGCTGTCTTCTCGCGAGAAAATCAACCACGAGCTCCAGAAAATCATCGACGAACGCACCGACCCCTGGGGCATTAAGGTCAGCGCCGTGGAGGTGAAGGAATTGGAGCTTCCCGAGGGCATGAAACGCGCCATGGCCCGCCAAGCCGAGGCCGAACGCGAGCGTCGGGCCAAGATCATCGCCGCCGAGGGAGAACTGCAGGCCGCGACAAAGTTGTCGGAAGCGGCGCTACAGATGGAGGTCTCCCCCGTCACCCTGCAGCTGCGCTACCTCCAGACCATCCGGGAGATCGCGGGCGAACGGAACTCCACCACCTTTTTCCCCATTCCCATCGATCTCGTGAAACCCTTCATCGATAGGGCTTTCGACACGAACAAGCAGCGGGATAGCGAGTAGCTTTATAGAAGCGACGAAACCCGAAAAACGCACAATCCCGACTCGATTCTTTTCAGTTTTATGCCCCGACGGGGCGTGGAGCGGGAAATCGTCAAGTCGGTTTTTTTGTGCTACCATAATGAGCAGCTCACAGCGTGACGCAATCCTCTAAATCAAGGAGGACGGGACGATGGATATAGCGATGAACATAGCGGGGCTTTTTTTTATTTTCTTCGCACGCATCATCGATGTCAGCTGCAGCATTGTGCGCATTTTATTTCTCGTCAAGGGGCAGCGTTTCTTGGCGGTCTGCATCGGTTTTTTCGAGGTCATGGTCTACATGGTCGTCCTCGGGTATGTTTTGGGAGGCGGCAAAGCCCTCACCTTTGCGGAGTTGATCTTTTATTGCGGGGGATTCGCCACCGGCAATTACATCGGAGCCTGGATGGAAGAACGTCTCCTGAACTCTTTCATCTTGGTGGAGGTTATCCTGGACGACGGCGACGACGCGAGAGCGTCGATCAGCAAGGTCCGCGACATGGGGCTGGGGGCGACGGTCATCAACGGCATGGGGCGTGACGGTCCCAAACTTGTAGTGGAGATCTTTTGTCACCGCCACGACGTCATGACCGTACAAACGTTGTTCAACGATCGCGGGTTTGTCACGATATCCGACGTCAAACGCTGTACCGGAGGATGGTTTCCCAAAAGGCTTTGAAGGCGAGGCTCTTTGGTGGGACCGAAAGGAAGGTTTTCCATGTCTGAACGCACTCTCGACTCCGATGAATATTTGATGGAGACCGATAAGGAAAGAAACAGACTCCTTCGGTACTCCATTGAGTTGGAGAGAGAACTGATGAAGATGAAGCGCGCCGAAAAGGTATTGCACGAAATGGAACGGCGTTACTTGGCTTTGATGGAGAGCGCCGTTTTCCTGTACGTCATTCTCGCTCCCACCGGGGTGTTCCGTGTCATGAATCCCCGAGCGGAAAATTTTTTCGGTTTTCATCTGAAGTTCGGCATGGATGTAACGTTGCAGTCGCTTTCCGCCTCCGGGGACACGGGCGAGATCGAGTCCGCCCTCAAAGACGCGTTGGAGAAAACCACTCACGCGATCCTGCCCTTCGTTCGAGCCGACGGCGCGTGGGGGTGGCTGGATATGGAGTTTTTTTCGTCGACCTACCAGGGCGAGTCGTCCGTCCAAATCATCGCCTCCGACATCACGACCCTGATGAAAGAAAAAGCGGGAAGAACCTCCGCGTCTCCTCCGGAGTCCGAGGAGAGTTTTCCCTATGCCCTGCAGATCTTGAACAATTGTCCGGGTCTGCTTTGTTTTGCCGTGGACAAAAAAGGAACCCTGCTCTACTCCACCCGGGGGTATCGGGAGATCGCCAAACGTTTTTTGGGGCATGACTGCACGGCCGGCTTTCCCTACCCCGTCAGCCTCGAGACTTCCTTCGACATGGACCTGCAGGAGCTGCTCCAGGACGCTTTTCTGGGCAACACCACGGCGACCCCTCTCATCGAAAAATGGGCGGGAAGAATCAATCGATGGAACGTGACGGCCGCGCCCTTGACCTCCTCTTCGGGGGAAATCGTGGGGGCCATCGTGCATTTGACGCTGATGACGCAGCATGTGGATCGAGAAACGCCCCTGCTGCTGGCGAATCACGAAAAACTCGACGCGAAGGAAATTTTGCGGGACGTGGCCGACCGTTTCGACGCCTCTCAGGTCGAGCTTCTGAACGCCATTCCGAGAATGTTTTGCATCGTCGACGACAAAGGTCTTTGCATCGAGGCCAACGACTGCTTTCTACAGACCCTGAAGCTGGGACGGGACGACGTGGTGGGACGCGCCTTCGCGAGCTTGGCGTTGGAGGGAGACGCCCTGAACGAGCGCCTCTCCGAAAGGTTGATTTACGCGCTGCAGGGAAAGTCTTTCGACGACCTGGAGTGCAAGGTGTGCGCCAAAGACGGGGAGGTCCTTTCCCTTGGCTTGAAAGGAACACGTCTGCGATGGGGCATCGACGCCATGATGCTCATCAGTTGCGTGGACAACACAAAGCTGCGTCGAACCGAGGAGCAGCTCAAGCGCGTGTCGACGACGGACGTTTCCACGGGCATTCTGAACCGTCAAGGCATGGAGCGCATCCTGAACACGGAAATCGACCGCGCTTCCCGGTATCGCGGTTCTCTGTCCTTGATCATGCTGGATATCGACGGGTTCCGCGCTTTGAACGAACAGATCGGTTACGCCGCCAGCGACCGAATTCTCAGAGAGGTGGCGGCCGCCGTCAAGGCCCGGATCCGCAACGTGGATTATCTGGGGCGCTGGGGCGGCGACGAGTTCATGCTTCTGACGCCCTTGCCCTTGGCGACGGCCTCCCAGTTGGCGGAAAAGCTCCGCGACATGGTGCAGCACAACGCCTTCGGCGAGAACCGTTTTCTGACTCTGAGCGCCGGGGTCGCGGAATACCGAAAGCCCATGGACGTGGCGGCGTTGGTGGCCATGACCTACGACGCGATGACGGAGGCGAAACGAAGCGGGGGCAACCGCACCATTCAGGCTCGAGTGGAGGAATGGCCTCAAGAAGTCGCCGAGCCGGAATCTAAAAAAGTGACGAAATCGCAATAAAATTTTGGGGGGCACATAAAACAATATGGGACAGATTCAAATCATCGTGGAGGGAATGACCGCCAGCGGAAAGTCGACGATCGTCAATCTCCTGGGCGAGCGCTTGGGGTTCGACATCATGCCGGAGGAGTTCCGCGACCAATACGACCTGCTGAGTCGTTTTCATCACGAACGGCGCTGGGCTTTCCCGATGCAGCTCAACTTTTTGGTCACCCGTTTCGCGCAATATCTCTGCGCCTCCGAGGAGGAGAACTATATCCTGGACCGCAGCATCTTCGGCGATAAGGTCTATGCCGCGCTCTACTACAAGCAGGGGTATTTCAAAGACAGCCAGTACGGATGCTACCTGACCCTTTACGACGCCCTGCTCAAGTACACCAAGGCCCCGCGTCTTTTGGTCCTGGTCCATTGCCCGTTCGAGGAGATCCTGCGCCGCATCCGCATCCGCGGCCGCGAGGATGAGATAGCCGCGGGCGAGGAATACTGGCGCGCTCTTTACGGCGCCTACGCCCCTTTCATCGACTTCGTCAAATCGGAGATGGACATCCCGAACTTTCTGGTATTGGACCTGTCCGATCCTCAATTCATCCATACGCCGTCTCGGGTGGACCATTTTTTGAACGAGGTCAAAGCCTTTTTCCCCGACAGATTCCCGCCGGATAGGTCTCCAAGGAGTTGAACATGAGCGGCATGCATTACGACGCCGTCATCGTCGGCGCGGGCCCGGCCGGGGTCTTCGCCGCCGCGGAATTGGTCGAGCACGGCAAGAAGGTCTTCATCGCGGACAAGGGAAAATTGATCAGCGACCGCAAATGTCCCATCGTGAACGGACAGGTCAAGAGTTGCGTCAACTGCGCCTCCTGCGCCATCGTGTCCGGATGGGGGGGGGCGGGTTCGGCGTCGGACGGCAAGCTGACCCTCACCACGGGCTTCGGAGGAAATTTGGAGGAGTACATAGGTCGCCCCGAGCTTCTTTCGATGATCGAGTTCGTGGACAACGCGTTTGTTCGCTTCGGCGCGGACCCCCATTATTACGAGGCCAGCGGGGAAATGGCCCACGACACCATCCGCAGGGGCGCCCAGGTGGGGCTGCGCGTGTTGCCCGCCCGCATCCGTCACATCGGGACGGATGCGTCCCGCGAGGTTCTGAACAACATGTACGAGGACCTCGTCACCAAGTGCGACATTCGAATGGAGGCCCCCGTCGAGGATATCCTGATCGAGGACGGCAGAGCCGTTGGCGTTCGGCTGACGGACGGCGCGGAGGTGCGAGGGGAAAGCGTTCTGGTGACCCCGGGCCGAGAGGGAGCGCCATGGCTCGAAAAAATCATCGGCAAACTCAAGCTGCCCATCGCCTCCATGCCCGTCGACATCGGCGTGCGGGTGGAGGTGCCCGACAGCGTTTGCGAGTCCCTGACCCGCGAGTTTTACGAGGTCAAGTGTCTTTACAACACGCCCACCTTTGACGATCGGTGCCGCACGTTCTGCATGAACCCTTCGGGTTTCGTCGTCCACGAGTACAACCAAGCCCATCGGCTGGTGACGGTCAACGGGCACAGTTTGAAGAACAAAAAATCCGAGAACACGAACTTCGCCATTCTGGTCACGAAAAATTTCACCCAGCCCTTCAGCGACCCCATCGGCTACGCTACCCACGTGGCGAAACTGGCCAACATGCTGGCCGGGGGGAGCATTCTGGTGCAGCGTCTGGCTGACTTGAAGGACGGACGGCGGTCCACCCAGTCCCGTATCGACCGAGGAATGCTCGAACCCACCGTAACGGCGCAGCCGGGCGATCTCAGCCTGGTTCTGCCCCATCGCTACGTCATGGACATCGTGGAGTTTCTGGACGCCTTGAACCGCATAATGCCCGGAGTCAATCACGGCGACACGCTGCTTTACGGCGTAGAGATCAAGCTGTATTCGCTGCGGCTGGAGCTGGAGGAAAACCTGGCGGTCCCCTCGATAGGGGGCCTCTGGATGGCGGGAGACGGAGCCGGGGTAAGCCGCGGCATCATCCAAGCCGCCGCCAGCGGTGTCGTCGCCGCCCGAGCCATTTGCGGGGAGTGAAAATCGATTATCGCGGCGCAGCGGTTCGTAAAGCGTCTTTTATCTGTGGTGTGCTTTTCTTGTGAAGAGACACACTGAGGGGGAATCTGGATTTTACATTGCTCGCCATTGATTTGGGGTTGAGTTTTTGTGGAAACCGAGCATAATAGGGGTAGGGTAAGTAGGGATTTTTTATTTCCTGCAGGAGGGTACCGACATGGAAAATGTTTTTGTCGACAACGCGAAGGTCATGGCGAAAGGACAGATCACCTTACCTAAAGATATCCGCGAACTGCTGGGCGTTGGGACAGGAGACAGGGTGACGTTAATCTGGCAGGGAGACAGGGTAACGATGATGAACTCCGCTGTATATGCTATGAAGATATTGCAGGAAGGAATGAAAGGCGAATTTGAAAAAGCCGGTATCTGGAACGACGACGACGTCATGGACGTAGTGAAGGAGGTAAGGTCGGAGATAGAGGGGCTATGAGGGTTTTACTTGACACCAACATTCTCGTTTCCGCTTCCCGTAGCGACCAAGGAACGCCTTACCTTGCTTTTGTCAGGGCGACAACTTCGCCGAATCAGGGCATAGTTTGTGACCAAAACCTCGATGAACTGCGACGTGTCTATATCCGAAAATTTTCTCACAAGCTTGGTCTGCTGGAGAGGTTTCTTGCATTTGCGTTGCCGGTGTTGGAGATTGTGCATACGCCCGTTGCAAACATGGAAGAGGAATCTAAAATTCGTGATGCTTCTGATCGCCCAATACTTCGAGCGGCGATTGCGGCGAAGGCGGATATTCTAATAACCGGAGATAAGGATTTTCTGGAATCCGGCGTAACGGTTCCCAAGGTCATGACTGCCGTCGAGTTTTTAGAGGCGTCAAGTCAAGAATGTTGAATTTCCAAAGACTTTGATTTGAGAAGAAGCTGAAGCTGTTTTCAGTGCGGCGCGAGCTTTCGGTCATTTCGGCAACTCCACGTGGAAGCGGCTGCCGTCGCCTAGGCGGCTTTCCGCGCTCACCTTGCCGCCGTGGGCCGTCACGATCGACCGCACGACCGCGAGCCCGATTCCCGATCCGCCGGACGTGCGATTGCGCGATTTGTCGGCACGGTAGAACCGCTCGAAGATAAACGGCAGTTCTTCCTGGGGAATGCCGATGCCGTCGTCCTCCACGACAAGAAGCACAGAGTCGTCCATTTCCGAGAGCACGACGCGTATCGCGCCCCCCGACGGAGTGTATTTCACCGCGTTGGAAAAGAGGTTGATCAGGACCTGCTGGATTCTGCCCCGGTCGGCGGGAATATCCGGGCAGCTTCCCTCGATCATCAAGCGCAGCCCTTTGGCGGCGACCTCGGCGTCGAAGTTCCGAAGCGTCTTTTCCGCGAGCTCCAAAAGATCGACCGGAGTTTTGTCGAGCTTCAGGTTGTCGCTTTCGACCTTCGCCAGGTTCTCCAGGTCGCGCACGAGCTTGCCGATCCGCGCGATCTCCTCGTGGCAGCTGGACAAGCGCTCGCGCGTCGGCTGCCAGACCCCCTCCATCATCGCCTCGATGTGGGTGCCGACCGTGGTCAGGGGGGTGCGTAGCTCGTGGGCCACGTCGGCGGTGAGTTGTTTGCGCAGGTTTTCCTGCTCGCCCAGCGAGCGAGCGAGGTGGTTGACGGAGCGCATCAGTTCGTCCAGCTCTTCGATGCTGGTCTTTTCCTCGATCCTTACGATATAGTCTCCCCCGGACATTTGCTTCGCGACCTGGGCCGTCTTTCGGATGGGGTTGCTCATGTGCCTGGCCAGGAAGCAGCCCGCGACCACGGCCAGCAGAAGAGAGAAAACGCCGCTGCCTAAAAGAACGGTATTCAGGGCTTTCAGAAAATGGAAATCGTTTTCGTCGAAGAAATAGGGGGAGAAATAGGCGACGCTGGCCTCTCCGATTTTCTTTCCGTTCGACGTCAAGTTGGAGTCCTTCGTCGTAAAACCGCCCGTAATATCGGGATACCGCCCCTGCATTTGGCGCGAGATGTCGTCGATCATCCGCGTGCAGGCGCTCATGTCGCAAATTTCCGCATCCCACAGCGTCTCGCCCTGAAGGTCGTACACCTTGACGATGTAGCCGTCGTAAAGCGCGTGCATGCCGATCGCGTGCAGAAAATCCAGCCTCCAGCTCTCCGTCGCGGCGTCGTATTGCTGGTTCAGGTGCGACAAAATTTCCTCGACTCTCTGTCGCTGCTGCTTCGCGATGTAATCCTCGAATTGCCGATTGATGAATATGTTCGACGAAACGCTGATCAGCGCCACCGTAAGCAGCGCCACAAGAGCGATGTTGAGCGACAGCCGCGTCCTCAAGCTACATTGCGTCATGTTGCCCTCCGAACTTATAGCCGACGCCGTGTATCGTCAGGATGTAGACCGGGTTCCTGGGGTTCTTTTCTATTTTTTGGCGAAGATTTTTGATGTGGCTGTCGATGGCGCGGGGAAATCCGTCGAACTCGTCCCCCAGCGCGGCGTCGATCAATTGGTCCCGCGTGAACGCCTTGTTGGGGTATCGGACGAGGGCTTCGAGTATCTTGAACTCGTTGGGGGTCAGACCTATCGCCTGCCCGTCCCTTTTGACCGAACGGCTCTCGAAATCTATTTCCAGCGCTCCCGCCTCGAAGACCAACCTGTTCCCCGGCGGAAGGAGGTATTCGCCGCACCGGCGCAGCACGGCCTCCACCCTCGCGAAGAGTTCCTTCAAGCTGAAGGGTTTCGTGACGTAGTCGTCCGCACCGAGGCGAAGCCCTTTCAGCATGTCCTCCTCCTCCACCTTGGCCGTCAGCATGATGACGGGGACGTGGGATTTCTTGCGTATGGCGGCGCAAAACTCCTCTCCGCTCATGTCCGGGAGCATCAGGTCCAACAAAATCAGCGAGATGTTTTCGTTCTCGAAAATTTCGAACGCCCGTCCGGCGTTTTCCGCGCTGAACACGACGAATCCCTTGCTTTCCAAAAAAGACTTGACCACCTCGATGATCTTCGCTTCGTCGTCGACCACAAGGATTTTTCGACGTTCCTCGCTCGCCGGACGACCGGCGAGAGCCGAGCCGTATCCGTCGTCGGGTTTCTTTTCGCCCATGAAAACCCCTCCAATTATCTAAAAGTGCAAAACGCCGCCGCTCGTGTATAATGAGATTATACAGTTATGACGTGTGTCGGTTAAGGTGTGGGAGATGGTGTGGTGCGTATCCGTAAAACTGAGAAAACAGTTTGGCTGTTGCTCGTTGGGATGCTTTTTTTATGTCTGTCCGACGGAGCGAGCGCCGCTCGGCTGCAAAAACAGAACGAATATCCCCTTTATGCCTCCTACCGCGACATCCCGGGGCTGACCGACGAGGAAATCGCCGACGTCGAGGCGTTGCGGGCGCGGCAAAGCGGCTTCGTCTACGGCATGGTTCTGAGCACCGAAACATTTTACGATCAAGACGAAAAAATAGCGGGATATTCCGCTTTGTTCTGTAATTGGCTGACGAGTCTCTTCGGAATACCCTTCAAACCGGCGATTTACGAGTGGAGCGACCTGATTGCCGCTCTGCAGTCCGGGGAGGTGGATTTCTCCGGCGAGTTGACCGCCACGGAGGAGCGCCGCAATCTGCGTTCGTACTACATGACGGACGCCATCGCCGAGCGCTCGATCAAGTTTATGCGCATCGCCGGCAGCGAGAGCCTGTCGGAAATAGCGAAATCGCGGCCCTTGCGGTACGCTTTCCTGGAGGGGGCCATGACCCGCGACCAGGTCGCGCCCCTCGAACGAAATCCCTTCGAAGCGCTTTTCGTCGACGATTACGCCGGGGCCTACAAGATGCTCAAAAGCGGCGAGGCCGACGCCTTTTTCGACGAAGGCATCGCCGAAGCGGCCTTCGACGTCTACGGCGACGTGACCGCGGAGGACTTCCTCCCCCTGATATACAACCCGGTCTCCCTCACGACGCAGAACCCCTCCCTCGCCCCCATTGTCTCCGTCGTCCAGAAAGCCCTGCGGAGCGGCGCGACCTACCGGCTCATCGAGTTGTACAACCGGGGGCAGCGGGATTATCTGCGCCGCAAGTTGTTCGCCCAGCTCGACGAGGAGGAGCGGAAATACATCCATGAGCGGGTCGCTGCGGGGCGAACCGTTCCGATAGCCGCGGAATACGACAACTACCCGGCCAGCTTCTACAACAATCAGGAACAGGCATGGCAGGGCATCGTTTTCGACGTTCTTAACGAGATCGGGACGCTTACGGGGCTCGCGTTCGTTCCGGTGAACGACAGTTCCACCGAGTGGCCCGAACTCTTGGAGATGCTCGAAAACGGCACGGCGGCGATGATCACGGAACTGATCCGCTCGAAGGGGCGGGAGGGGCGGTTTCTGTGGCCCGATTCCGCCTACCAGACCGATTATTACGCGCTGCTGTCCCGCTCGGAATACAAGGATATCCGCGTCAACGAGGTTCTTTACTCCAAAATCGGCATCTTGAAGGACACCGCCTATGCCGAGGTCTTCTACAACTGGTTCCCCGATCATGCCGACACGGTGGAATATCGCAACACGAACGAAGCCTTCGACGCGCTGGAGCGCGGGGAGGTGGACCTGGTGATGGCCACCAGAAACCTGCTTCTCGGTTTGACCAATTTTCAGGAGCGGCCGGGCTTCAAAGCGAACGTGGTCTTTCAATATTCCTTCGATTCCACCTTCGGTTTCAACGCTCAAGAGCGGATTTTGAGTTCCATCGTTTCCAAAGCGCTGCGGCTGGTCAACGCGGGAGAGATATCCGACCGATGGACCCGGCGGGTGTTCGATTACCGAGGAAAAATGGCGCAGGCGCAGATCCCCTGGCTTATCGGCGTCTCCGGCCTGATGTTTTGCGTGCTGGTCCTCCTGCTCGTTCTGTTTCTCCGGCGCAGGGAAGAGGGAAAGCAGCTTGAAATAACGGTGCTGGAACGAACCAACGAACTGGTCCGGCAGGCCCAGCTCCTGCATACCGTGAACGACGCGGCCTCTCTATTGTTGGCCTCGGGCCCGGACGAGTTCGAGGACGCCCTGCGGGGGGGCATGGAAAAGATGGCCCGCGCCGTCGCCGTGGACCGCATATATATCTGGAAAAATCGTATACAGGACGGGCTGCTCTACTACACGCAAATTTTCGAGTGGCTCGACGACAAGACCGTGCTGCCGGAGGAGTGCCCTCTGGCGTTCTCCTACATCGCCAGCATCCCCGAGTGGGAATCGATATTTTCCAGAGGGGAATGCGTGAACGGCCCGTTGCACGCCCTTTCGCAGGTCGAACGAAAGCGGCTGGCGCCGTATGGAATCTTCTCCATTCTGGTGATTCCCGTGTTTTTGCAGGATGCCTTCTGGGGTTTCGTCAGTTTCGACGATTGCAGCAGGGAGCGTTATTTTTCGAAAGACGAGGAGGGCATTCTCCGCTCCGGAAGCCTGTTGCTGGCCAACGCCATGACCCGCAACGAGACGACCCTTGCGCTTCGCGCTTCCATCGAGGCGGCGGAGGCCGCCAACCGCGCCAAGAGCAAGTTTCTCTCGAACATGTCCCACGAGATGAGGACGCCGATGAACGCCATCATCGGGATGACCTCCATCGCGAAGTCCTCGGCCGACGTCGAGCGGAAGGACTACTGCCTGAACAAGATAGAAGACGCCTCCGTGCACCTGCTGGGCGTCATCAACGACATACTGGACATGTCGAAGATCGAGGCCAACAAGTTCGAGCTTTCCTTCGTGGAGTTCGACTTCGAGAAGATGCTCCAGAAAGTGGCGAACATCGTCAATTTCCGGGTGGACGAAAAGCGGCAAAACTTCACCATACACATCGACCGGGATATTCCGCGTCATTTGGTCGGCGACGATCAGCGGCTTTCGCAGGTGATCACGAACCTGCTGGGCAACGCGGTGAAGTTCACGCCGGAGGAGGGCGACATATCCCTCGAAGCCCGTTTGGCGCAAGAGGAAAACGGAATATGCACCATCCAGATCAGGGTGAGCGACACGGGGATCGGCATTTCGGAAGAACAGAAGCCGCGCTTGTTCACCTCCTTCGAGCAGGCCGAAAGCAGCACGTCCCGCAAGTTCGGAGGCACGGGGTTGGGTCTTGCCATATCCAAGCGCATCGTCGAGCTCATGAAGGGAAATATATGGGTAGAATCCGAGCTGGGCAAGGGGTCCACCTTCGCTTTCACCATTCAGGCCGAGCGCGGCCAGGGGGGACGGGAGAGCCTCTTGAACCCTGGGGTGGACTGGAAAAACATCCGGGTGCTCGCGGTGGACGACGCCCTGGAGATACGGGAGTATCTGCAGGAAATCGCCCAAAGGCTCGGCATCCTCTGCGACGTGGCCGCCGGCGGCGAGGAGGCCCTGGAGACGATCGCGCGGGGCGGTTCCTACGACGTCTACTTCGTGGATTGGCAAATGCCCGGAATGGACGGGATAGAGCTTTCGCGCAGAATCAAGCAAAACGACGCGAACAAGTCCGTCATCATCATGATCTCGGCCACGGACCTGAGCGTGATAGAGGAGGAGGCGAAGAGCGTCGGGGTGGATAAATTTTTGCCCAAGCCCCTTTTCCCGTCCGCTATCGCCGACTGCATCAACGAATGCTTGGGCGTGGGGAACGCGATTGCGGCGAGCGGCCTTCGAGCCGGCAAAATAGATTGTTTCGAAGGGCATTGCGTGCTGTTGGCCGAAGACATGGAAATCAACCGGGAGATCGTGCTCGCCCTGCTCGAACCGACGCTGCTGAGCCTCGACTGCGCCGAAAACGGAGCGGAGGCGGTCAAGATGTTCAGCGCCGCGCCGGACAAGTACGAGATGATCTTCATGGACGTCCAGATGCCCGAGATGGACGGATATGAGGCCACGCGCCGCATCCGCGGGCTCGATATTCCGAAAGCGAAGGAAATCCCTATCGTGGCGATGACGGCCAACGTTTTCCGCGAGGATATCGAAAAATGCCGCGAGGCGGGCATGAACGACCACGTGGGCAAACCTCTGGAGTTGGACGAAGTGCTGGCCCAGTTGCGCAGGCGCCTGCCGAAAAAGACGTAATTCGACGCGTAAACGTTCAAGACCGCGTCAAATAATGCGGTGTTTTCTCCATTTCCCGCTCCGCCAGCGAACCACGAAGCAGGTCGCTCGGGCGACCCACTCGCATACCATCGAAATCCAGACGCAAACGACCCCCACGCCGAAACACCAGGCCAGCAAGTAGGCCACGCCCACCCGCAGAAACCACATGGCGCTTCCCGCCACGATCATCGTGAACTTCACGTCCCCCGCCGCTCTCAGCGCGTACGGCAGGCAATAGGCTGGCGTCCAGATGAGAAGGGCCGCGACGCAAAATATGGTCCCACAGACGTAGCCGATCCTCATGCTCTCCGCCGACAGGTCGAAGAAGCCGAAAAACGTGGGCATCGCCAGGATGATGAGCACGTTGAACGCGCCCATGACGACGTAATTGGCGATCATGAGCTTTCGGACGTAACGCCTGGCCATGTCGTGCTCTCCCGCGCCGATGCACTGCCCCACCACCGGCAGGAGCGACATGGCGAAGGCCAGCCCCGGCAGGTTGCCCAGGGTCATGATGATGTTGGCGACCGCGTTGCCGGCGATCGCCACCGTTCCGAAGGTGGAGACGAGGCGGGCCAGGATCAGCTTCCCGATCTGGAACGTGGCACCCTCGACGCCGCTGGGAACGCCGACGCGGAGAATCCTTTTCACCATGTCCGTTTTGATGCGGACCCGCGCCAATCCCTCCACGCGGACCAGGCCGGAACGCGACCGGCGAAGCAGCCACAGAACGACGACGGCCGCTATGACGCGGCTTATCAGAGTGGAAAGCGCCGCGCCTGCAACCCCCCAGCCGAAGTGAAATATGAAAAGAGAGTTGCCTCCCACATTGAGAATATTGATCAGAAAAGAGACGTACATGCCGACCCGGCTGTTGCGCATACTGCGGAACAGGGCCACGCCGGCCGTGTAAAGGGCTATGAACGGAAAGCTGAACGCGGAAAACAACAGATAAGACCTGGCGTTCCACATTACGCCCGGTTCGATGTGGCCGTATATCAGCCGGAGGAGCCCGTTGCGGAAAAGCAGCGAGAAGAGCATCAGTCCCCCCGAGAATATGGCGATCGCGTAAATAAGCTGTTTCGCCGACTCGGAGGCCTTCCCTCCGTCGCCCTGACCGATGTACTGGCTGCACACCACGGAGCCGCCGGTGGAGAGCGCGGTAAAGAGGCTGATCATCACGATATTGATGGAGTCCACGAGGGATACGCCTCCCACGGCCTCCTCCCCCAGCGACGACACCATCAGAGTGTCCACGACCCCCAGCATCACCGAGAGCAGCTGGTCCACGATCAAAGGACATACGAGCCACAACAGATCTTTGTTGCTCCACCGCTCCTTGCGAATTTCGCGTTCGCGCAAATCCTCCACAAAAATTCCCCTCTTCGCCGCAAAATGCAAAAATACAAAAAATATCCTGCTTCTCTTTTTTATCTTCCTCTTTATCTTCCTCCGAAGCGTTTTGTGAAAAAGGCCTGGAGGCGGGCCAAGGACCTGGCGACGTCCTCAGGGAGGGCAGGAGATTTTTCCAGATAGCTCCGCTCCAGCGCCGCCACTTCCTCTTCCTTCACGTTGACGAACGCTGGGCGCGGCGCCTCGACGCCCATTCCGTCTCGCCTTCCTTGATTTTTTGGAGGGAGCCGCCCCACCACGACCCGCACCTTTTCTATTTCGAGCCGCCAATACTCCAGCAGGGCGCGGGAGATGTTGCCGCCCATCATCGACAGACGGCTGGCGACCAGGGGCGTCTCCGCGATCACGAGAAGCTCCCCGTCGGAGAGGTCGGCCGGCGCGGACCGTTCCGCCAAAAGGGGCCCGACGACGCGGTCCCACTCCGCGACCGCCTTCCCCAGCTTTACTTGAAGCTCGTATCGAGGGGGCATCGCATACCCCAAAAACGCGTTCACCGGCTGCAACTTTTCGGTACGCGCACCCGCTCTCCGTTTTTCCACGACAGGAATCCTCCCCTCTCGCTTTCATCAGGTTTTCGGCGTCTCGCAATCCGCCGTATCGGAATCGGCAAACATGAATTATACGCTTTATACGGGCAATTTGCGCTACAATACCTGAAAACGTTCAAACTCAGGGGGTAGAGCCCGCTCTAAGCGCTCTTTCGAGTACGTGGGGTGGGTGGGCTTGAATGGGGGGACTTGAACGGGTACAAATACGTGTTAGGTGGTGCGAAGTCGGTGAATTTGTCAATCAATATGTCGTCCTATTGGGTAAAGGTTTTGAACGGAATGGGGTTGGGGTTGTTTTCCTCGTTGATCGTCGGCCTGATATTGAAACAGATTGGGGCCTACTCCGGGTTGGAGCTATTGACGACCCTAGGAACCGTGGCGCAGTTCATGATGGGGCCGGCGATCGCGGCAGGCATAGCCCGGAGCATCGACGCTCCGCCCTTGGCTATTTTTTCGGTGCTGGTGGTGGGCGCGATCGGCGCGGGAACGTTCAACGGAAGCGCGCCCGTGGCCGGCGAGCCGATGGGGGCCGCCATCGCCGCGGTGATCGGAGCGCAGACCGGCAAGTTGATCTACGGCCGCAGCAAGGGAAGCATGGACATTCTCTTGATTCCCCTGGGCACGATCGTACTGGGCGGATTGACCGGCGTCACGGTGGCGCCATACGTGGCGCAAATCATGAAAGCCCTGGGGACGGTCATCAATATAGCGACGACCTTGCATCCGTTTGTCATGGGGGTTATCGTTTCTACGGTGATGGGCGTCGTGCTCACCCTCCCCATCAGCAGCGCCGCTTTGGCCATCTCCCTCGGCCTTTCCGGGCTTGCCGCCGGCGCGGCTACCGTCGGCTGCTGCTGTCAGATGGTGGGGTTCGCGGTGTCCAGCTTCCGGGAGAACGGCGTGGGGGGATTGATCTCTCAGGGGCTCGGAACCTCCATGATACAGATGCCCAACATCGTCAAAAACCCCTGGGTCTGGTTCGCGCCCACGCTCTCTGCGGCCATTCTCGGCCCGGTGTCGACGTTGATCTTCGAAATGGAAAACAACAGCGTTGGCGCCGGCATGGGGACCAGCGGGCTAGTGGGGCAAGTCGGTACCCTCGCCGTGATGGGAAATGCGGCGTGGCCCGGCATTCTGACGCTGCACTTCCTGCTCCCGGCCCTCTCCTCGCTGCTGTTCTCCGAGTTGCTGCGAAAATACGGCCGAATCGGCAAGTCCGACCTGACGCTTTCATTGAAATAGAATTGCAATAGGATTGAAATCCGGCGTTTCAATCAGGCTGAAGAAGCGGTCGGGAGCTGTCTGTGTGCTCGTTCTGAGCAGGTTCAGCTTGATTATCGGCTTATTTTGAAAAATTAACTTCTTTCTTATGTTATTTTACTTCATTGTCTTAACCTGTTGACATTGGAAGTTTTAGTTGAGAAAGCAGAATTTCATGGAGACTGGAACTATAGTGAATTGAAGTAAAAAGCCTAAAGTTAGAATAGCTAAAAACAGTTTTTTTAAGGATTTAACTCATTTTTATTAGTATGTTCTTTTGTTAAAGCACTATACAAGATTATTCCTCAAATATAATCTCGAAATGCGGAAGTTATTAATGCGGAAGTTATTTCGTGACGAGCCCTAATCGATCCCCTGTGGCCTTTTCTCTATCGGATTTTAACATATTTGGATAGACTCCATTGGAATGAAAGAAAGCAAAAACCCCGCTCGGGAGCGGGGTTTTGTATGATTTTACTTATCTGTTTTGCTGAAATGGCTCCACGACCAGGACTCGAACCTGGAACCTAGTGATTAACAGTCACCCGCTCTGCCGATTGAGCTATCGTGGAACGTCCGCTAAAACATTTTAACGCAGGCTACTATACACCTCAAAGCCCCCGCCTGTCAAGTCTGTCCGATCGTTGGGCGGGGCATGAACGGATACCTACTCGACGCTGACCCCTGCGTCCCTGAAGGTCTGCAGCACCTCTTCCAGCGGCATATATCCGGCCTTTTCCTTCACGACGCTGCCGCCTGCGTCGACAAAGAGCAGGTACGGCACGTAACGGATCTTATACTTCTGCACCATCTCACGCTCTTCCATGGCGTTGAGCTTCTCGGCCTCGAGCCTGCCCGCGTATTTTTCTTTCAGGTCGTCCAGGACGTGAGACATCTGCTTGCAGGCAGGACACGTAGGCGTCGACAGCATTTTCAGCGTCGGCAGCCCCGCCGCCCGGGCGCAGGTCGGCAACACGAGAATCAACAACAGAGCACCTGTCAAAATATCCATTTGCAACACTCCTCTATGATATAATGGCCAAACCAGATTAGAATTGCAGGCATATCATTCTAAACCATATCATTCCAAATCGGCAGGCGGGAAGCGACTGTGCCGAACTGAGTGGTTACGGCACGCGGAAAAATCAGGCGTCTAAAATGGTGCGTATCACCTCGCCCAGCTCGTAGGTAAGGCTGAAATACTCCGCGCCGCCGCTGAAGCCGAAGGTATTCGCCGTGTGCCATCGCGCGCGGTGCCGCAGTTGGGTGATCAGAGGAGCGTACCGCGTGATCAGCGCCTGCTCCTGATCGAGGGCGCAGGCGTAGGGAAAAAGAAGTTCGAACTTCTCGATGGTGTCCTGTTCCTTCAGCTCCGCGCGGCTGCCCAGGCCCAGTTGAAAACCCTCAATGTCATCCAGCAGATTCAAACCCTCCCGGGAACGAACGGGCGCGAGCTTCCAGAAAATGCCGATGACGGCGATGCTGCCGACCAGCGCCGCAATGCTCGTGAGGTCCGCCCTCTGCACTTTCAGTATCGCCAGCGCCGAGGCGCAGAAGAAAAGAGGGACGCAGGTGCGCAGGATGAACATGAACGTCCCCTGCTTCCAGATTTTTTCGCCCCCCAGGAAAGGGGCCAGAAAGAACAGCGGCGCCATGAACGCCAGCGCGTGCGTGCTGTCGGGTTCGATGCCCCCGACCCCCTGCGAGAGAACGCGAAACATGGCGAACGCCGTGTAGGCCTCGAAGGCAAAAAGCCCCACGGTCCAAAATCTCATGTTCTGAAAAAGAAAGCGCTGACCTCGTACGGAAAAATTTCTGACGAGGGTGCGGAACGTCGTCTTCAGGCGCTTCGCCGCGCTGCCGTCAAGGACGATCTCGTTCGTTCCGTCCTGATAAAACAGGTTGTGGAGCAGAAGTTTCTCCGTCTCGTTCAGAGATGAGGAATCTTCCGCGCGAAGGCACAGTCGAAGGCGGTATTTGCGTTCCATCATCCGCTCGAGCGGCGAATAGCGCATCCTGCTATTCTTTCCATACACCTTCCCCTGCGGCGGCTTCCCCCGCGTGTTTTGCGCGTTTTGCGCGTTTTGCAAATTCCTTTCTTCGGAGGCAGCCGTGAAGTCGTCCAGGTGCACGTACCCCCTGACGGCCAGACCCAGAATTTCCGCGGTCAGCACCCTCGCATCCGCCTTCATGTCCCGGAGGCTGCGCAGCAAACCCGGCGACAGACCCTCGGGCGGGGCCACGCCCGGGACCACGGACGCACGCCTGGAGGGTCGCCCGTAAAGGAACCAGACAAGGACGTAATAGCCGAGCAGCAGGAACAAAACGGCGACGTCCCGGGAACGCCACTCGGCGTCGGGGAAGGGGTCGTTCGCCACAAGCCCCTTGTCCCAGGACATATAGAGCGTGAGGGACTGCCCCTCCTCCAGAGGCAGCGAGGTCGAAAACTGACCGAGATCGTTCGCGCGGAGCCCCATGCCCTCCGGAAGGTCGCCCAGTTGACCGCTGAAGAGCCCGAACCGTTTCCCGCTGTTCGGCAACGAGACGTCGACCGCGATCTGCAGGACGGGACAGGAACTCTCCCGCAGCACCCGCCAGATCAGCATGTCCTGTTCGGGGTGGAAGACGATCATGTTGATCAGCTCATACTTCAGTTTGAAAACGTGCCTTCCGGGGGTGAAGACCTCCCCCTTTTGCCCCAGAGTCAGCCGCAGGCTCTCGGGATTCCGTTGTATGACCGTTTTTGTCGGTCGGTCATCCAGCGTGGCATTGAGAAGCACGAACCCGGTCCTGTTTTTCTCCCTGCCGCTTTTCGTGTAATGCCCGGAGATCCCCCGCGTCAGGTCCTGCCGCAGGGGCTGACCATCGAACGAGATGAGCAGAATCTCCTCCACCGAAACGACGCCCCTGTCCGTTATGGACGCGCGGATGTTCAGATCCTCGATGACGGCGCCCGGAGGCGAGGCGGCCCACGCTTTCGCCGCAGAGTCCGCCGTGAAAAACGCGGCTGCAAGGGCAAGGATGAGGAGAGGCAGAGATACCCGTCGCGATTTCATGATAAACCTCCTTCCATATGCTTTCATAATAATTTTACTCCATTATTCTCCTCCCTGCTTTGTTGTGTTAAACTCTGAAGAAGTTTTACTTCGATTTAGGATATTGCGTATTGCGTTTCTTATTTTCAACTTTCTCAAAGGGACGGGTATGGACATGCAGGAAATTTTCAAACACGGAAGCACGTGGCTGCGAGCGGACTTTTTGTTGCGCACCCCGGCAGATTCCGAATTTCAATACAGTTCAGGTGCGGGCGATTTTGTCGAGGCCTGCGTCGATGCCTTGCAAAAGGCTGAGATAAGGGTCGGTGTGGTCGCCAGTCGAAACCGGCTCGACCTCGAGGAGTTCAGGGCCCTGCGAAAACTCGCGCTCGAGAAGGAGATTTTTCTGCTGCCCGGGGTGGAGCTGCTTCTGAACGAGGGGGCAAACGGCGTTCGAGCCGTCGTCGTCTTCTGCGACGACTGGATTCGGGGGAGCGGTTACGTCGATTCTCTCATCGGCGTTGTTCTTGGAAAGGACGGCGGGAAGGACGGCACAAATACGCGCACCGGCGAGGGAGTATTGGACATCATCGAGCTGCTGGAAGAATATCGCAGGGATTTCTTTATCGTCTTTCCGGACGTGGAGGGGCCCTCCGGCCTGTGGCGCGAAACGGACGAGGAGACCCTGACGCGATACCTCCGCCACGGACTGTTCCAGCGCCACATATCGGCCTTTCTGGGGGCGCGGACCATGGAACGTCGCGTCGCGGTGCGGGCGCTGTCGGGACGTTACTGCCCCGCGGAACTGGAGGGCAGCGCCCCCGCGCGAATCGACGACATCGGGAGCGGAAAAAGCTGTTTCCTGAAAATAGGCGCATTCACGTTCGAGGCGGTCCGATACGCGCTTTCCGAGCACGCGGCGCGCACGGATGAGGAGCCGCGCGTTCACGGGGCTTCCTGGATCGAGAGCGTCTCCTTCGAGGGAGGTATGCTGAACGGGGTTACGCTTTCCTTCGCCTCGGAGCTGAACACCCTGATAGGTATACGCGGCAGCGGCAAATCCGCCGTTTTGGAGATTCTGCGCTACGCCCTGGGCATCCCGTTTGGAGACCGCGCGCCGGACAGGGAATATAAGGGGAAGCTCGTGGAGTACGTTCTGGGGAACGGAGGCAAGGTGATCGTCCAGGCGAGGGACCGAGACGGAACCCGCTGCGAGCTGAGCCGGATTCTTCACGAGGCCCCGGACATCCACGTCAACGGCGTCCTTCAGCCAGGCCTTTCGATGCGGAAGGAGATTCTGCACAGGCCCCTTTATTTCGGACAAAAGGATCTTTCGAGCATGGGCAACGGTTTTGAAAAGGACCTGGTCGAGAAGATCCTGGGGGAAAAGAACGCCTCTCTGCGGCGTCGCATCAGGGAACAAAAGCGGAAGATTCTGAAGCTGACCGAAAATCTCCATCTTTTTCAGGACGTCGCCGAGCGAAGGCGGGAGTGGGACGCCCGCCGAAGGGACGCGGAGCATCGTCTCTCGTTTTATCGGGAGTACGGCATCGAGGAAAAACTGCAAAAGCAGATCGATTTCGACGTCGACGCCCGTACCTGCGCTCAGGTTACGGCGACGCTGAACGCCTGCCTTGGCGAGCTGGAAACTTTCGTTCGGCGTCAGGAAGGCGAACTGGAAAGGCATCGTCATTACGTCTCAAAACAGAACGCTTCCTTTTTCGAGTCATTTTTCGCCGTCTACGAACAAATCTATGGGAACTTTACGGATGTTCGAAGGGCGCTGACCGAGAGCGCCAGGCTTTCCGCGACTCTGGAGGACCAGACGAAGGGTTTCGCGAGAATACAGGAGCAGTTCAAGGAAGAGTTTGCGCTGCTGGAGCGAAAGATCACCCTGGACCTGCAGGCTCTGGGCATCCGTGCCGTCCGGCTGGAGGAATTTCGCGCGCTGCGCCGGACCATCGAGGAGGCGGATCAGGCGCTGGAGGGCATCGACAGGGAAGAAAACGAACTCCGAAACCTGAAGATGGCGCTGGAGGACGAGCTGGAGAAGTTGAACGCCCTCTGGTTCGAGGAATTCGAGGCGATCGAAGCCGAGCTGGGGAAGGTCAGCGACGGATATCCGAACCTGACGATCCGCGCGGCGTTTCGAGCGGACCGAAGCGCCTTCGTCGAACGCATGAAGGGGCTCTTTCGGGACGGCGAGGTGCGCGAGTCCCAGCTTCGCTCACTGGCGGACGTATTTCAGGATTTCTGCCTCATGTACCGGGGGCTGGAGGAAGCGAAGGCACTTTTGGGCGTGTCGGCAGCGGTATTTGAAAAACAGTTCCTGAAAAACCTCGGAGCCCTTCTGACGTGGCAGGTCCCCAATACCTTCACCATCGAATATCAGGGCAGAGAACTAAAGCAGCACTCGCTGGGGCAGCGCGCCTCCGCTCTGATTCTCTTCGTGCTCGACCGCCAGGACAACGACGTCGTCATCATCGATCAGCCGGAGGACGACCTGGACAACCAGACGATCTACGAAGACGTGATAAAGCTGATCTGCACGCTGAAGCCGACGAAACAGTTCATCTTCGCCACCCACAACGCGAACATCCCCGTTCTCGGCGACGCGGAGGGCGTTTTCGTCTGCTCCTTCCAGGACGACGTCATCTGCGTGGAAAGCGGCGGCATCGACAGCCCGCGAATCCAGCAGGGCGTCGTGAGCATCATGGAGGGAGGCGAAGAGGCTTTCAAAAAGCGGAAGGGCATCTACGAGATATGGAAAACTGAACCCGAAGGACAGGCATAAACGCGGCGGGAACGAATGCCCGGCGCGATCCAGGACAGAACGGAAATTCGGTGTTCGCCGTGTAACGGTTATGCTCTTTACGAGTCATTCCAGGTGCTTTAATATATGCGTACACGTTTTTATAAGGAAGCAATATCAGGGAGGTGTGTCGGTATGCTGAAAAATCGCGCAAAAAAACTGATCCTGGGAGGATTGTTTCTGGTATTTTGTTTACCCGGAGCGACGGTTTTATTTGCCTCCCCTGAGAGCGAAGATTTGACCGGAAGCGTCGTTTCGGTCGAATTGAACGCGCAGCGGGAGGC
>JAISQE010000134.1 GCA_031274425.1 Synergistaceae bacterium
CTGCCCTCTTCTTTTGCGGTTTCGAGGTCGATATTTCGGACGTAGTCACGAAGCGGTATGGTTTTCATTTTGTACGCCTCCTTCAATTTCTGACTTATTTTAGGGTCGCGCAATTGGAAAATGTCGCCGGCAAAATTCAGAATGAACCTCGTCTCTCTAGCGCCATAGTCTTGCTTGTTCGTCGTGTTCCAAATCTCCCAAGCATATCGCTCGCGGGACGGCACGTCGTCCCCGGCCTCCAGATACAGACGCCCCGCCAGCACAACGCGAGCAAACGGGCGCGTGTCGCGCCTCAGCGCGTCTATGTCTTTTTCCGGCAGGTAAAACGTGTTGTACTTGAAGCTCAGTTCTACGCCGTAGCAGGAGTCCTTGAAGGTGTCGACGTTCTTTGCGCTTCCGGTGTAAATAGCGATCGCCGTCGTCTTCGTCCGCAACTTGTCCCTCAGGCGCACGTACAGTTCGAGCATTTTCAACGGGAGGCTTTCGTCGGGATCATGTTGCTGCTCCAGCAACAGAGCTACGTTGCTGTCCTCGCCGCCCAGCAGGGGAACGCTCAGGAACACGTCCGATACCCTCATGCCTTTGTCGGTGTCCGAGTCGATAACGGGCAGTTCCATTCCCGAGATGGCGGCCACGTCTCTCAAGGGGTCCATGTCCGCCGCAAGGTCGGGCATAAAGTATTCGATCGCGCTTCTCGCGCCGTCGCCGAGGGCTTTTTTCCAAGCCATGTCCCGCCATTTATGTGGAGCTTCGCTCATCTGTCGCAGCCGCCTTTTTTATACATTATATCAGCGCGCCGGACTCCGAAACAAGCGGGGGCCCGCGATTTCGGCGGTGGCTCGGAGGATGGATTTATGCAAAAAATCTACTTGACAATATGAGATTATCTTATATACTTATGTCAACTTAACGAAAGGAGGTAAACGGCATGGCTACCGAGCGCGCGTACAAGAGCTCCGTGTCGGTGAAGCTGGATGCGGGAATCAACCCGGCGACGGGGAACATGATCCTCAAAAGCTGCTCTTTGGGCAAGATCGCCCAGGGCGCCGACAAAGACAAGGTTATGAGCGTCGTTGGGGCGCTGCTTCCCGTTCTGGACCACTCGCTGGCCCACGTGGAGCGCACCGAGGTCACCATTTTGGAGAACTAGGAAGGGGGGCGGAAAAGCGGAAAAAGCTCCCGTTTCCGAGGAAAGGAGGTGAATACAGTGGCTACCAGTTTGAAAGTGACGTTCAAGGCCAACGGCGGCAAAGAGGTCTCTCTGACCTTCCCCTACGCCAACGCGTCCGCGAACCCCGCCCAGGTCAAGAGCTTGATGCAGGGCATCGTCGCCAACGGCGACATCTACGCGGAACCCCCTCTGGCGCTCGTCGAAGCCCAGTTCATCAACCGCGTCACCATCCCCGTAAACCTCAGCTAGGGAAACACAAAACTCCCCGCCGGTCGATCGGTCGGCGGGGAGCTCTTGCGAACCGAAAGCCCAGGGGACAGGCTGTGGGCTGGGCGAAACTCGCTCGGTAGATATCTTTGGTTTTGGCTATTCTGCCTTTAGGCCCTTTATTTAATTCAGGCGGAGCCCCGCGGTTTTGGCTTCTAGCTATTCTGCCTTTAGGCCCTTTATTTAATTCAGGCGGAGCCCCGCGGTTTTGGCTTTTAGCTATTCTGCCTTTAGGCCCTTTATTCAATTCAGGCGGAGCCCCGCGGTTTTGGCTTTTAGCTATTCTATCTTTAGGCCCTTTATTAAATTCAGGAGGTCTTATTTATGGAAGCGTTCATCGAATCGACGCTGCAAAATTGTTTTTCTATTGCGGTGTCCGCGTTTTTGTTGCTGCGGATGGAGGGGGAGCTGAGGGCTCTGCGGGGGGCCATCGATCGGCTGCGCTACTGCCAGATTTGCCGTTTCGCGCCCCTGCCCTCCGCGACGGTTTCCGGCGCTCCCGAAGACGCGCCGGAGGGGGTGGCGTCATAGACTGCCGGGTGGAGCACTTCAAACGGACGGAGTTTTTGTGCCCCTGCTGCGGCGAGGGCGGGGCCGCGCGGGTGCTGGTGCTGTGGCTGGACCTTTTGCGCAGGGCCTGGGGCGCGCCCGTGGCCGTGAACTCCGGCTGGCGTTGCCGCCCCCACAACCTGGAGGTGGGCGGGTCCCGGACGAGCCGCCACCTGATCGGCTGCGCGGCGGATATTCGGTTGATTCGGGCGGCGGGCGAGAAAAACCCGCGAAACGGAGCGGAATGGCCGGAGTTCGCCGCCCTCGCGGCACGGCTCTGCCGCCTTCCGGGTTGGGAGTTCCGCCTCTACGACTCCTTCATCCACGTCGCCGCCCCCCGCGAAGAAGCCGAGCGCCCCTGGAACGGCGACCCGATCGTCATATAAACGCGCAAAGGCGGCCCTTACCCGAAGGCCGCCTTTTTTGCCGCTTGTACAAAGCCCGAGGATATGCTTTAAGACAACACGGCTTCTTTCTCCGCTTGTTTTTCGGCTTTTATCTGATTTACCGTTCGCAATCCGTATTCTCTAAGAACAGTATCTGACCGCGATTTAAGATACGCGATTTCCTCTTCTGGCGTCATATCTTTTATTTCCTCGTAAATTGCCAAGCGTATAGCGTCCAGTTCATCCTCGAATGTCTTATGCTCCATCATCGAGCGCCTCCAGAGATTTATCTTGCGTTTGACCTCATTTCGGCCCGGTACTCCGTTATGCCGCGTTGCTCTTCGTCTATCGCCAAGGCCAATAACACGGCGTCGCGGTAACGATTCGCGTAACCCGTCTCGATGATTTGCCGCATCGCGTCATCCGCCAATTTTTTCGCTTCCGCTTTGCCTCGCGCGATTTTCAATTCCATTATCCAGACGCGGTTCATAAACTTCACTCTCATGTCCGCCCTTCCCCTGCCGCTGTGGGGTTCGGCTTCCACGTCAAGCCCCATGCCATAGAGATATGAAAGCAGCGTCGAACGATAGAGCCATTCGCCCGCATCCATGCTTGGGCGACGGGTCTTGATCGCTTTCCGCGCGGCTCCAAGATAATCGTCGTAAGGAATTGCCTCGAGCAAACGGTTGAATTCCGCCACAACGCCGGAAGCGTCCCCGTCCATAAGATATTTCCTGAAAGATCGCCTGGACTCCTCGGCTTCCCCGTGACTTCCAAGAATATTCTCCGACGGGGTGCGCCTTATAATTCGGACGTTCGAAGAACGCTTCGGCGTAAAGTCCCTTAAAGAGTTCCTTTTTCCCGGAAAAGAGCGCGTCGAACGTGGAGATCGTCAGGGATTTGCCGAATCTCCGAGGCCGCGAAAGGAAATAGGCTTGCCCGCTGTCGATGAGATCCACGAGATATTTCGTTTTATCGACGTAAAGATAACCTTCATTTCTGATGGTATCGAACGTCTGAATGCCTATCGGCAGTTTTGGCAGATTCTCCATGTAATTTACCTTTCGAATTTACCTTTCTTTCCGGCGTTTTCTTCGGCTGTACGGAGTCCATTACGTTTTCTCCATATTTATCTCCGTCTGCCCCTGACCAAAACCTCCGTAATTTTGTACTCCTGAAAGCAGTGTTCATCAGAGTCGTATAACGAGATTTTAACACAGATCCCGCGACGCTATAGCTTTTATATTCGTTCAGCCCATGCCCCGGAAGGGGACCACGAAGGGGCCGAACGAGCCCTGCCCCCCTGAGCTTTACTGTCTTATACGTTGCCGATTCCGGGGGGAACGGATAAAATATCGCCTGGTCTTGAAACCAAGTATGCGGATAACGGGAAAGATGTTGGTGATGTGGAACATGTGTTGGACGAAAAATTGTAGGGCAAAAGGGCTTGCCCTACAGGGGATTGCCCTGGGTCTCGCGGCCTCTGGCCTTGCGGCTCTAGGCTTTATAGGACCGGAATTCTCGGCGGCCTGGGGCGCGCAGACGACGCCTCAAGAGACGCTGTCTCAAGAGACGTTGTCTCAAGAGACGCTGTCTCCTCAGGAGGCGCTGGCGCGGGAGTATCGGTGGGCCATCGACCGCACCCCCTCGGAGGACGCGGCCGCCCGGGAGGCGCTTTACCTTCGCCTGATCGCGGAGTGCCCGGAGACGGAGGCCGCCCAGGAGGCCCACTGGGCCCTGTCGAACCTCTATCTGGACGATTTCGACGAGCCCAAGGAGGACGAGGCCCGGAGGGTTCTGGAGCGCTTCATGGAGCGTTACCCCCTGTCGCAGTGGGTTTTGCACGTGGGCGACCGGCTGGCCTGGCTCTGGAGGGAGGAAGGGCGATGAACGCAAGCGTTCGCGCCGTCTCGGCCTACCTGCCGGAAAAGGTTCTGGACAACGCGGAGCTGGTGCGGCAGTTCGGGGTCTGGACGGAGGCCAAGATTTTCTCCAAAACGGGCGTCCTGCGGCGTCACGTGGTGGACGGGGAGCTGGTCTCCGACCTGGCCGTCGGGGCGGGCGAGGCCCTGTTCGCGGAGCACGGGGTCCGGCGGGAGGAGATCGATTTCCTGCTGCTCTGCACCGAGTTCCCCGACCACTTCCTGCCCTCCACCGCCTGCATCGTCCAGGACCGCCTGGGCTTGAGGAAGGAGATCGGCGCGCTCGACTACAACCTGGGCTGCTCCGGGTACGTGTACGGGCTGGCGCTGGCGAAGGGGCTGATCGCCGGGGGCGTGGCGGCGCGCAAGGTGCTGCTGATCACGGCGGACACGGTCACGCGGGCGATACACCCCGGAGACAAAAGCACCCGCACCATCTTTGGGGACGCCGCCACGGCCACGCTGCTGGAGGCTTCCGACTCGGAGGGGGTGGGGCGCTTTTCCATGGGGACGGACGGCGGCGGCGCGGACAGGCTGGTCATTCCGGCCGGGGCCTGGGCGCGGCCCTCCTCGCCTGAAACCCGCGCCGAGACCGTCAACCGCTGGGGCAACGCGCGCACGCCGGAAAACCTCTACATGGACGGCCCGGAGATCTTGAAGTTCACGCTGGAGGTCGCGCCCCCCTGCTTCGACGAGATCCTGAGGTTCAACGGCATGACCCTCTCCGACGTGGACCTGGTGGTTCTGCACCAGGCCAGCCGCATGTTGCTGGAACGGGTGCGGGATGCCCTGGAGATCCCCGAGGAAAAGTTCGTCATCGACATCGAGAACTACGGCAACACCACCAGCAGCACCATCCCCCTTGCCCTCCGGGACGCGGCGCGCGAAGGCCGCCTGAAAAAGGGGGACCGGGTGGTGGTGATGGGCTTCGGCGTGGGGCTCTCCTGGGGAGGGACCGTGTTGCGCTGGGGCGTGTAGGGGGGATATTATAGTGAATTGAAGTAAAAGGCCTAAAGGAAGGGTTTAACTCATTTTTGCCAGTGCGTTCTTTTGTTGAAGCATTATGATCTGCTATAATTTGCGAAAGCAACGCAACAATTTAAGGAAGAAAATTAAAGGGGTCAGGGGACAAGTCCCCTGCGGGGCGTGGGGCGTGGCCCCACAGTTTCGCTTACCCCGAGGAGGAATTCATCATGATAGAAAACGCGGCAATCAAGGCGATCTTGGCGCGACGGAGCATCCGCCGGTACGAAAACAAGCCGGTGGAGCGCGAGAAAATCGACGCGATCCTGGCCTGCGCCGCCGCCGCCCCCAGCGCCAACAACTTCCGCCCGTGGCATTTCATCGAAGTCACGGACCGCAAGACGCTGAACGCCCTGTCGGACGCGCACCCCTACGGAAAGATGCTGGATGAGTCCCCATTGGCCGTGGTCGTCTGCGCGGCGACGGAGAAGTTCAAGACCCCCGACGTATGGTGGGAGCAGGACTGCGGCGCGGCGATCCAGAACATTCTAGTGGCCGCCACGGCCCTGGGCCTGGGCAGCGTCTGGCTGGGCGTCCACCACAGCCCGAACGGCCTGCCGGACAAGATTCGCGCCATCCTGGGCATTCCCCCCCACATCCAGGTGGCGGCCATCGTTGCCGTCGGCTACGGCGCGGAAACGAAGCCCCCCTACGAGGCCCCCGACCCCGCCCTCACCCACCAAGGCCGCTGGTAGGTCCCTATTATGGGACAAAATATAGAAAAAATTTTGAAGGAGGTTTTATTGTGATCGCGAAAAATGTAAGTGCGATGAAATGGCGTTTGGCGGTAAGCATAGCAAGCCTAGCCCTCTGCGCCCTCTTGCTCTCCACAAGCGGAGCCTGGGCGGCAAATTCGTGGAATGGTACGACAGGGACGTTGACTATTGACTACCCCTTAGCTCCATTGATAAGTACTGACTTTTCTAGGACAGGTGGTTTGCAACAAGCGATGCAAGTTTTGGCAATAAATAGTTTGGGCACTGTGAGAGAGCTGATCATAAAGCCCAGCGCCGCTCCGGGCGGCACTCCCGCCACTGGCGGCGTTATTACTTGGGAGGACATGTGGTACATCGCGACAGGGCAAAGCACCGAAGCGAGCTTTGATCTTGCTACTCACGGAATGGAAAATGTCGTGAGCATCGACTGCACGGGTGCCCACGGGCCGGGAGTGGGAGCACATATTTCGGAAGGGATCGGAACATTCCTCACGAAGTTGGCATTCCTTTCTTTGCCCGAGGGAATCGAGGAAATCCGCCGGGGGGCTTTTATCAGCACCGACCTTAGGGTAGTTATTTTACCGGAGAGCCTCAAAAGCATCAGTGCGGATGTGTTCTCGGACGATCTCAGGACGGTTGTTTTTAGAGGTGCAAATCCGTCTTTGTTGACCATTGAGCCTGAAGCTTTTCATTCTGCATCAGGAACTCTAACAGTCATCGTTCCTCCCGGTACGGAGGGCACTTATGGAAATATACTAGGAGCTGCGGGAGTCAACACTCCAGTAGTGAGTTCCGTAGGCACGATCACTCTAACCCCTGCGACTCTCCCCAGTACAGGCGGCACGGTAAAGGCGAGCATTGCGGGCTCCGGTTTCACCGGACAGACGATAACGGTGTTGCGAGATGGAGCGAACCCGGTTGTAACTACCAATAATACTGCTACGTTGGCTTCGGCGGACGTGGTAATCCCGGCGAATACGGGTACCACCGCCGTTTCCCATGATATCACGGTGCAGGTGAATGGTGTATTGCTCCCGGACGTTAAAGCCACAGTGACGGTGAGCGCGCCCACGTCTCCCGACGTACCCGCG
>JAISQE010000197.1 GCA_031274425.1 Synergistaceae bacterium
TATCCCTGGTGGGGCGTCGGCATCGGGCAGTACAAATGGCATTACCTGGAGGCGCAGCGCGAGATGTTCCAGACCCATCCCGACAAACCGTGGCAGTACACCCACTGGGCCCACAACGAATTTTTGCAGTGGTTCTGCGAGGGGGGAATCGTCGGAGGCGGACTTCTCATGGCGATGTGGGGCCTTTGGGGCGTTTCCTTCCTGGTGATGCTGTGGCGGAGGGAGCACGTCACGCCGGAGGTCATCTGGGCCTGTTCCCTTATCGCCCTGATCTCATTCAACGCCCTCTGGACGCGCCCCTTCCACCGCATCGAAAATATTCTATGGCTGTCCCTGGGTTTCGCCATCTCCAGCAGGGATATGGTCGCTCTCCTGATGCCCGGAAAGGTGTTTTCGCTGGAGGGCCTGGCTCGCGTCTGCGGAGGCATTCTGGTGGCGGCGAGCTTGGGCGGGTTGTTCTACCTGGGCGACGGCATGGTCGGCGACAGAATGATTCGGGAGGCTTTGAGCGTTCAAAACGCGGCCGCGCAGCGCAATCTTTTGGAAAAAGCCGCGGGGCATTTCATGGTGCAGAACGACGCTTTGAAGAATCTGGGGTATCATTACACGCAACTGGGCGATCAGTCTCAGGATCCCCAGATGTTGTCGCAGGGTTTTCAACTGCTGTGGCAGCATTTTCTGCGGGAACCCCATTCCGAGGAGCTGCGCGTTCTGCTCGAGTTGTCTCAGCGTTTCCAGAAAGTGGATATTCTTGAAGTTCTGGCGAGCTATTTGAAGCCGGGCACCTATCGCCTGGGGATTCAAAACGACGCGGTGGACAGTCTGGGGAATGTGGTCAGCGCGGTGGTTCTGGTTCCGTTGCAGAGTTCCGGGGGAATGCGGATCATCGAAGACGCGCCCGAGGGCTTGACCCCTTATAATTAAAATCATAAAATCGAAGGGGGAGGCCGCCTTTTATTGTTTAGATTCCGGCAGAGCCTGTACGGGCGAAGAAACGCGTTTACGCTCATCGAAATTCTCATCGCCGTTGCCCTGACGGGGCTGATCGCGTCTTTGGCGTTGGCCCCCGTGATTTACGCCGTTCGGCAGCTCGTCGAGACGGAGGCCGCTTATTCCGACGAGACCGCGTTGCGGCGCACCGCCGTGTTTATGGCCCAGGACGTGGCCGCCGGACTTCGGCTGGCCTCCATCGTCGTTCGGGTAGTCGATCACGAACAATTGGGAGGGGGGGACGACGATACGCTCATCATCGCGAGCGCCGCGCCGGCGAAGCAGAACCTGGCCGCCGGCAGCGTGGCGTATAAAATCGTGCGCCGGTCTTTCATGAACGACAGGTCCATCCCCGGCCTTTATCGATGGCTTTTGCCCGGAATTTTACCCGAGGACGTGGAATACGAAAACCTGGACGAAAAAGACGGCCAGTTGGTGGTTCCCTACGTGACGGAGCTGGGGTTGTCCGTCTTCGAGCCGCCGGAGTGGGTGGACGACTACAGCGGCGGCTTGCCTCAGGGTATGCGGTTCACGCTTTCGCGCAAGAAAGAAAGGCTTCCGGGAGAGGCTTTCTCCTCTAACGCGTCGGGTATGTCTGGGTCGGATGGGGAGGAGCGTGTCGAATATGTCTTCGGTTTCCCGCAGTAAACGCGACGGCTTTATTTTGGTCTCGGTGCTGCTGCTGGGGGTTGTTTTTATCTCCTGCGCCGCGTCCTTTGCCTGGTTCACCCGGCTGCAGATCAAGAGCGTGATGCGCGAGAAGGTGTCCCTCGCCAACCGGAGCATGACGCAGGTTTTGACGCTTTCCATCATCTCCGGGATCAAGTCCAACACCCTGGTCAAGTACGACTCTCCGCTTCTGGAGTGGTTCAAACCCTTTTTCTTTCCCGCGGACGACCTTGGGATGTGGGTGGTGCAGGTGGTCCCTTTGGACGACAAAATTCCCATAAGGAGCCTTTTTCTCCCCGACAACACCACTCTGCGCAACGAGCTGCGCAAGCCCTGGGAGGATCTGTGGCTGAAATTGGGCGGCCGCGATCTGGTCTACCGCGTTCTCGATTTTATGGACAAGGACGCCAAACCGCGAATGGGGGGAGCGGAGCAGGAATTCTACATCAATCGCCCCCTTTTGGACCTGTCGGAGCTCTTGATTTTGGAGGAGGTAACCCCCGAGCTTTTGTACGGCGGCGCGGGAAAACCGGGAATAGCGGACTACTGCACGCTTTGGGGCGGCGATAAGATCAACCTGAACGTGGCTCCCGTTCAGGTGATGGAAATTCTTCCCGGTTTGGACAAGACGCTGGCCGAAAAGATCGCGGATTCCAGAGAAAACGCGCCCCTGAAGGGGACGGCCGATCTTCGCAAAATTCCGGGTTTTCCCGCCAAGACCGTGACGGCCTTGATGAATCTCGCCACCTTCAGCAGCCGGTATTTTATGATCAAGGTCGAACTGCTGGAGGACACGGGCGGAGGATCGAGCTTCAACATCGTTTTCGACAAGACGGCCGGCGCCATCGTCCGGTGGGAGGAGATTTGAAGTGTTGTCTGCAGATTTAAGAGGAAACTTAAAAGATTTAAAAGAAGACTTAAATAAAAAAGATTTAATTTCAGGAGACTTAAATGTGGATTTTTGAAAACGCCGTTTTTTTTCGGGTGATCGAGGGGGGAGCGGCGAGAATTCCCTCGCCCTCCGCGCCCAAGCGCGTCCGGCACACCGTGTCGATGACGCCGCTGAAATCGGTGGCGATCTCGCCTTTTTCCTTCCCGTTCAACAACGTGCTTCGCATCCGGGAGGCGTTGAAGCTGCAGGTTCTGCCCTACGCGGCCGGGGGGGGGATGGAGCTTTTCCCATCCCTTTTGGACAAGACGCCGCGCGGCAGCGGCGGCGTCGCGTGGTTCGTCCCCTCCGGGGAGCTGGAAAACATGACGGCCCCCTTGGCCCAGGTGGAAAACAGGGTCTGGCCGGCCCCCCTTCCTTTGGTCTCGAAGGTGGAGGGCGAGGGGGCGACGTTCTGGCTGGACGAGGACAACATCTGCTCGATGCTCTGGCGGGGGGGGAGTCCCGTCCTCTACCGCTGGAAGCCTCGGGAACGCGCGGCGGAAGGCCGGGCCTCTTTCACCCTGGAATCCGAACGCTCTTGGTACGAGGCCTACTGCAAATCCAAAGGAGAGGACGTGGGGGAGGTCTTCGCCCTGGACGCGACCCAGCCCTCGGAGTTGGGCGAGTTGCCGGAGATCGTGAAGAAAAGCCTCGAACTTTATCCCTGGATCGGCGACGTGAACCTTTCGAGGCGGGCGTTCGACGACGCCTTGGTGCTGGAGCGCGCGGTGAGTTCCCTGGCGCGCGTCGCCTCTTGGCTGCTGATCATGGGGCTCTTCGTCCTCGGCGGCAACGCCTTGCGCTATTACGAGGCGCGCCGGAGCGTCGACGACCTTCGCGACCGCTCGTCCGAGCTCTACCGTTCGACTTTCGAACCGTCGAGAACGGGCCGGATTCCCGATCCTTTGGGGTTGGCCCTGTCCAAAGTGGCGGAGCTCAGGGGAGGCTCCACCGAAGGACGTCTGATCAACGAGGCGTTTGCCGAGCTGGGCGCTATTTTCGAGCAGTATCCCAGCATGGACGTGACGCTCGACTCCGCGCGCTACAATTTGGAGGGCGTCGATTACACGGGTTCCGCCCCGGACATGGAGACGGCTCAGGAATTTCGAAGGGCCTGGGCGGAACGGGCGGAGACGGCCCAGCTGGCGAACCTGCAAAACGCGCCGGGCGTAGGGTATCGGTTCGATTTGAGCGTCAAATGGTGACACGCGTATGGCGATAAATTTCGACATCAGTAAAGTACGTTCCATCACTCGGGGCGAGGTCAACGGCGCGGCGCGTTTTTTCGTTCTGGCCTTTTGCGCGGCCGTGGTGTGGATCGCCGCCGTTTGGTTCTCCGATATGGCGAAAAGCGCTTTGTCCACGTCGTCCTTGCAGCAGACGCGTTATCACACGCTCGCCCAGTTGTCCGCGGAGTACAAAGCCCTCGCCTCGGGTCCTTCCGCCTCGAGGATGGGAGAAACGGGCGAAACGGACGTGATGGCGGCCTTTACGCAAGTTTCCACTCAGATCGCGCTGGGTAGCCGCGTCAGCCGCCTCGCCCCCACCCCCGACGGGCGAAGGTGCTCCGTCGAGATCAATCGCCTTTACGCCGAGGAACTGGCGGATATGGTGCGCGAACTCTCCGTTCGCGGCGTTCGCATCATCTCGGCGGAGGTTCGCGCGCTTCCCGCCGGCGAGGAGCGCCTCTTCACCCTGAGCGCGGTCATGGAGACGGAAGCCTAGCTGACAACTTAAAGAAAATTAACGGGGTCAGGGGACGCGTCCCCTGCGGGGTGTGGGGCGGAGCCCCATATTTGGGGCTCAATATTGCGGACATTGATTTAAGCATTAAAAAATTTTAAATAAGAAGATTTGACTGAGGGGTTTTATGCATGAAAACGGTAAAAATTCTTCTTAAAATATGCGTGTTCGTCGCGGGGGTCGTTGCGGCCGGTTGGGTTTTCATGCCCTGGAAACAGGTGGGGGAAACCGTTTTGCTGTCGGCGAGCCGACGATTGAAGGCCCCCTTCCTGATCGCCTACTCCTCCGTCGGGAACGTCCCCGGAGGGTTCGCCGTGGAGGACCTGGACGTTCGCGGGTTGATGGGAATGCTGGACGTTTCTTTCAAGAAATTGACGATCGTTCCGGATATCCTCGCCTCTCTGCTGAACATGGCTCCCACCTGCCGGGTCGCTTTCGCCGGCAACGCGCTGGGTGAAATTTCCGTGACGCCCCTGAAGAAAATTCCCGGAGTCGTCATCGGCAGCGGGCGGGTCGCCGTTTCCTTCAACAGGCAGGGGATTCTTCTGGAGGAACTGCGCAGCGACGGCGACCTCTCGATGAACGGATCCCTGCTTCTCGCGCCCTCCGCGGACCGCCTCATCCACTGGGCCAACGTGGCGATCAACGTCAAATCCGAGCTCTTCGAAAAAGAGCTTCCCTCCTTGGAGGCGGCTTTGGGTTTGCCCTTGCAGCAGGACGCGCCGGGACGTTGGTTTTTGCGCAGAACGCTGGCTCAGGGGGGAAAGACGCCATGAAAAATAAAAAAAATGTCAAAAATGTCAATGAGAAGACTACTGTGAAGACCATAATGAGCGCCCTCGCTCTGGGGTTCAAAAAAATGGCTCCGGGAAAAAGAGCGTCGGACTCCGGGGCGGGCCGCGCCGAAGGCGGATTTTTCAGGCTTTGGAGCTGGGTGTTGCCCCTTTTGTTGGGGGGCGTGTTCGGTTGGTTCGGCATGGTGTGCCTGGAGGTGGGCCTGGACAGATACGTTCGCGGCGCTCGCCCCGCCGTCGCCGCCTCCATTGCCGCCTCCGCCGTTCAAGACTCCGATATCGGGAATATGACCGTTTTCCTAAAAAGCAACCCCTTCAAGATAACGCCGATGATTCCGCCGGACGTGGAGGAAACGTCCTCGGACGACCCGGCTCCGATCACCGGGTCGCTGGCGGCGGCCGTCGTTCGATGGACCATGCCGGATATCGGCGTCCTGTTGGAGGATCAAGGGGCTCAGTACGTGCTCCTGATCAACGAGAGCTTCGACGTCTACACTTTGGAAGAGGTCAACTACCGTGACGCGGTTTTCGTAAAAGGCGAGGATCGGGTGGTCAAAGAATTGCTTTACACCAAAGAGGGGCCGCCGCTCCCCGCTCCTTCGGCGCCCGTCTCCCAGAACCGGGCTCCCGACATGGGGCAGCAGGTGGTTCCCGCGGACCCGACCAAGGGATCGGCGGGCGAGATCAATCGGGACATGGTCAACGGGCTGATGGAAAACCCCTTCGACGAATTGAAAAAAGTGCGCCTTCGCCCCGCCGGCGACGAACAGGGACTGGAGATCCAATGGATCAATAAGGACAGCGTCCTGGCCCAGCTCGGCGTTCAGAAGGGCGACGTGATCCGCTCCATCAACGGCATCGCCTTTCGGAACATGATGGACATCACCAACTCCATGAATTCCTTGATGAACAGCGACCGTTTCGACGTCGAGGTGATGCGTAACGGAGCCCCCACCTCTTTGCAGTATGTGGTGCGTTAGGCGAAGACGCGGGGGGTTCACCCTGCTCGAGGTGCTGGTGGCGGTGGCGGTCGTGGGCCTCGTCACCGCCGGGGGTTTCAAGCTCATCGCCCTGTCTTTGCGGATGCTCGCCGAGGTGCGCACGGAACAAGAACTGGTGAACGAGGCGCAGAAAGTGTACCTGGATTTCCTCACAAAAGAAGATATGCCTGACAGCGGAGAACAAGACGGTGTAAAATGGAAAGTCGAAACGGATTCCGTTCCCGTCGTCGACGAACTGGAATTGACGTTCCAAAGGCTCACGGTCGAGTACAAAGAACGGGAAATGGTCCTGTATCTGCCGCAATGAAGCGCTGTAAGCTATGTTGAGAGGACGGGTCGCCTTGGGCGTTCTGACTTTAGGCTATTTGATTCAGAGGTGAGCGGATTGGAAAAATTTTTCGGAAAAGCTCCAAAGATATTTTTGATATGCTTGATAGGGGCGGCGCTCTCATTTGCGTTTTGCGTTTCCGAGGGCTGGGCGGCTCCCAGCAACGGGAATGGGAATGGAAACGGCAATGGGAACGGGGCCGCGGAGGCGAAGCCGGAGCAGGAGGAGAAGGCTTTGATCGAAACGGCGCACCTGATGCGCCGGGCCGGCGTGGTGCAGTTCAATTTCACGGACATCGAGTTGGTGAAGTTCGTGCGGTTCATGGCGGAGCTTCTGCAGAGAAACATCATCGTTCCCCCCACCATCGCCGGCAAGATCTCCGTCATCTCGCCCAAACCCTCCAACATCCAGGAAGCCCGTCAGATTTTTTTATCGATCTTGCAATCCCAAGGGTGGTCGCTGCAAAATATGGGCGACTACGACAAGTTGGTGCAGGGCGGGGTCAGCTCCGCGCCCGGCGTGGGCAAGGGCAAAGGGGGCCCCGGCCAGGGGGAGGAGATCGTCACCCACATCGTCCCGCTGGATTACATCATCGCGGATTTCGTGGTGCAGGCCATGCAGCAGGCCTTCGGTCAGACCGTCATCGTGCTTCCCGTGGGAAACGGACGGGATATCATGCTGCAGGGACGGGCCACGGACGTCAGCAAAGGCGTGGAGTTTATCCGTAAGCTGGACGTTCCCGCAAGCGCCAAAACCAGCAAGGTGTTTCTCCTGAGGTTCGGCGATCCCACGGTCATCGCCAACCAGCTCAACGCCATCGCCCAGACGGGAGGGCACCTCCGCGGACTCTCCGCCGTGCCCGACCAGAACAGCCGCCAGATCGTTGTCGTCGGCGAGCCCAGCATCATCGCGGACGCCGTCAAAATCATCAGGGAGCTGGACGTGGACCGGCAGCAGGGGGACTTCCACATCTACAAGCTCAAAAACATCGACGCCACGGCGGCGGCCGAGCAGATCGGCAAGGTGCTGGCCGCGTCGGTGATGCTGCAGCCCAACCAGGACGGCAAGTTCCCCGCCACCGTAGTTCCCGACCTGACCACCAACAGCCTGATCTTCGCCTCCACGCAACGGCAGTACGACGCCCTCGAAAAAATTTTGAACGAGATCGACGTTCAGCCCAAACAAGTTCTGATCCGCGGATTTTTGGCGGAGGTCAACGTCAGCAACCTGAACAAGGCCGGCATCGATTGGTCCGTTTTGGGCGGCCAGATCTGGGACAATTTCATGTTGGGCGGCATGGGCCAGTTGGGCGAGGGAGCTGTCCCCAGCCAGTTCATGGAATGGTTCAACGAGCTCTCCCGCAGCGAGGAGCTAGTGGACCGCAACGGTTCCACCTACTCGGTGACCAATTATCAACCCTTGGCCCTGGTTTACGCGACCATCGACATGCTGAAAAAATACGACGCCGTCAACGTCTTGTCCGTGCCGCGCCTGATGTGCACCGACAACAAGGAAAGCTCCTTCCAGGTGGGGCAGGTCATTCCCGTGCTGAAGGGAACGGCCTCCGACCTGTCGAACCCGAGCGCGATGCAGCAGAATTTCGACTACAAGGACACGGGGCTGACCTTGACCGTCACGCCCCACATTCGCAGCGGAAACGTGGTGGCCCTCGACATCGAACAGACGACGGAGGACGTCATGACCGCGATGGGCTCCGTGACGCCGGTAACGGCAAAACGCCAGGTCAAGACCTCGGTGGTGGTGGAGGACGGGGAAACCATCATCTTGGGCGGCATCGTCAAGGAGACGGAAAAGTCCCTGAAACGCCGGGTCCCGGGGCTTTCCTACATCCCGCTGATCGGCAGCTTGTTCCAGAAAACGTCGAAGGAGCGCGAAAAGATCGACTTCATCATCTTCTTGACGCCCCAAATCATCCGAGACACCGAACAGATGCGCGCGGCGACCCACGACGCCTCGACTTTAGCCATCGAGGGAACCCGCCCGGACATGAGCTTCGTCGAGACGGAAGTCGACAAACGCTTTCGAGATCTGTACCAAAAAAGTGTAAAAACGCAATAGGGAGGGCTTCTGTGGAAAATGTAGTTCAATCGCTCCCATCCTCTCCGCCCCCGTCGGAAACGGAGAAGAAGCCGGATGCCGCGCTGCCCGAGGCGAAGGCCGTGGCCGAGCTGATTCCCGAGTCGATGGGGCTCGACGTTTTGCGTTCCTCAAAAATCGTGCCCCTGCGCGTCGAGGACGGAGTGCTGATCGTTGGGGCGTCGTCCTTCGACGCTTACACGAAAGCCCAGATGCTGGGCGTGTCGATGGGGCTTCCCATCGATTTGGAGCTCCACCCGGACAAGGACATCTCGGACCTGTTGCACACCCTTTACGACATCCGCAGCGTGGCCACCGACGAGGCAGCCAAAAACATGGAGGGGATCGAGGACATCGACGACCTCAGCCGCGAAGACGTCTTGAGCGACTCCGTGGACGTTCCCGTCATCCGCTTGGTGAACGGCCTTTTTGTGGACGCCCTGAAGCAGCGGGCGACGGACATTCACGTGGAGCCCTACGAGGACGAGGTTTTGATCCGTTTTCGCGTGGACGGGGTGCTCCAGGACCGCCTTCGTTTGCCAAGAACCCACCAAGCGCCCCTGACCAGCCGCATCAAGGTCATGGCGAAGATGGACATCGCCGAGCACATGGCGCCCCAGGACGGGCGCATCGGCATCACCCTGGGCGACCGCGCCGTCGATATCCGGGTCGGGCTCGTCCCCACACAGCACGGCGAGCGGCTGGCCATGCGCATGTTGGACAAGGGGCACGGGCTTTTGACCTTGGAGGACCTCGGCATGGAGAAGAACGAGCGGCAGGTCATGGAAAGCCTGATCTACCGCCCCCACGGCATGATCCTCTTCACGGGCCCCACGGGCTCCGGAAAGACCACGAGCCTCTACGCCATCCTTCAAGCTCTCGCCAAGCCCCAGGTCAACATCATCACGGTAGAGGACCCTATAGAATACGCGCTCCCCGGCGTGGCCCAGATTCAGGTTAACGAAAAAGCGGGCGTGTCTTTCGCGTCGGCTTTGCGCTCTATTCTGCGTCAGGACCCCGACATCGTCATGATCGGAGAGATGCGGGATTTCGAGACGGCCCACATCGGGGTCCAGGCCTCCCTGACGGGACACCTGGTGCTTTCCACCCTGCACACCAACGACTCCATCGGGGCGGTGATCCGTCTGGTCGACATGGGAATAGAGCCCTACTTGGCCGCGAGCTGCATCATCGGAACGGTCGCTCAGCGCCTGGCGCGGCGTCTGTGCCCTCATTGCCGGCGGCAGACCGCCGCGCCGGCCGTAATGGCGCGCCAAGGCGTCAAAACGGCATACGAGCCCGTAGGATGCCCCAAATGCAACGAAACGGGATATCGAGGCCGTTTGGGTCTTTACGAGCAGTTCGTGATTGACGAGGAGATACAGGAGGCGGTCGTGGCCGGCGCGCCGGCTTCGAAGCTGAGAGAGGTGGCGCGTGGGCGCGGTTTCAAGACCCTTTGGGAGATCGGTCTCGACGCGGTGGAAAGCGGAAAGACCTCCCCGGAAGAGCTGGTCCGCGTGGCCGGAGAAGAATAAAAGGAAAAGAGCGGGGCAGCGAACCCTGCCCCGGCGCTCGGCGCTCAGCAGCGCCAATACGATTTAAAATCAGCCGCCGTAACCATCCACTGAGCCGCGTGTTCCCAAGTTTGATAAAAACGCATGGTATACTTAACTCAAACTTCGCAGGAGATTTTTGAAGCTCGAACCTTGAAAAATCAATAATAGATGGCAAAAACAGGATAAAAAGAAGCGGCATGGGTTCTCTTTAGGGTAAAATTGGTTCATCATACACAATAAACCCGGGAGGTCCATGCCATAGCAAGCTTATCACAGAACCATATTCCTGAAAATGAATTTTCTCCGATGATCAATTTCTTCTTTCATTCTTTCAGGATCGGCAGTATTCTCAAAAAAGTTGGTGCTTATAAAACAAAAGGCGTCCCTGTCGTGACTGTCTTAAAAAATCTCTTCGCTCAGGTCTTCACCCATAAAAGCCTCTTCATGGATCTTCAGATGAGCGATCACCCCCCACATCGCCAAAGACACCTTCTACCGACTTCTCAATTCCTGTCATATCAACTGGAATCGCTTTACGAATCTTCTCGCGGCCAGGATCATCAACGACAAAATCGGGAAACTGACAG
>JAISQE010000195.1 GCA_031274425.1 Synergistaceae bacterium
AGTTTGTGAAAAAGGCGGATTTAGGCATTGTGCGAATAATTCGTTCCAAGATGGAATCAAACGACGATTTCAAGCTGCCAACTGCAGCTTGAAGCATTTGAACTTTGAACTCTCAAGCACTTTACACAGGAGAAAGAAATCTATTAAGAATTTTGGCAGTGGGATTTATGAGTATTATATTTTTATTAGTAGCGCCTTATTTTATATATGAGCATTTTACTGAAAAATTGAAACATAGATGGAGAGATTGATGTGATCGCACAGACGGTTAAAAATATACGCGAAGACACGAAAAGGGGAAAAGGAAGTGAATCACATGCAACCAATAAATGAAGTGGATCGCTATACCTCATCAGAGACAAATGAATTTTACAGGAAGAATATATTGGATAAAGTTTCCACTGTAGATAAAAAAGTGGATATTGTAGCACAGGATGTCCGCGAGATCAAAAAAGACGTGTCTGAAATCAATCGGTACATAGCAAGGCTTGATGCTTGGACGGAAGCCAACCAGATGTTAATGCAAAAACTTGAGGCGAGAGTAGACCGAATGGATACAAGATTAGGTAATGTCGATAATCGCGTTTGGTGGGTTTTGGGCTCGGTAATTCTTGCGATTTTATTTCCCATTGGCATGAAATATCTATTTAACTAATCTCTTGTCGCCATATTATTTTTAAGTAATAAAATAAATTCCTCATGGACGACAAATGAAAGGAGCATGAATTATGCCGAATACGATAAAGGACCTGAGCAACGCTGGACATTTGGCGGAGCTGGATGAAACTTTCAAAGAAGACGATTGCCTTGACCGGGAAATAGCCGAATTTCACAACGCCGGACGCCCTCTCAGTATGGAAGAAAAAGAACGCCTATGGAGAAAGTATGCGGGCGTTTGAAGAAGGGCAGATTGTATGGCTGAATTTCCCCTTCTCGGACACTTCTGACGAAAAAAATCGCCCAGTGTTCATTTGGGAAGATTTAGGGGATGAATTAGTCGTCAGTATGATTACGAGTCATATCCGTGGAGGTGTATGGGAAGTGCCCATAAGACCGGATATTCACAATAATTTGACTAAGCAATCCGTTATTCGAATAGATCACACAATCGCGGTATCGAAAACGAAATTAACTTCAATAACCCCCGGAGAAGCCGGCTTTGCGAATCCGTTTATCGTGATCGCGGCTAAAGAAAAAATGGAAATATGGTTAAGCCGAACTCTATGAAGCACTCAAATAAAGGAGCCTCCCCATGCCACCCCAACGGAGGCCCCGGTTGACGAGAAATAAAAGGAGCATGAATTATGACCACAACGACCATTGAACGCGAAAAACTCTTTGAGGCAATAAAAACGCTGCCGGACGATAAGGTAAATTTTGCACTCAGTCTCATCAATGAACTCCAATACGAGGGCGATGAGCCCAACGAAGAAACGGCGAAGGCGTTGAGAGAATCCGCGGATATGCGCAATTTGATAGGCCCGTTTCACAACATGGAAGACTTCATGGCTTCCCTGTTGAGCGATGATAATGCTTGATTTTTCCTATTCTCCCAAGTTCAAAGCCCAGCTCCGATGCATCAAACAGAGTACGCGATTTTGTAACCGTATAAATAACCGTATAAGAAAATCATCATGAAAATCATCAAATTAACTATTTCAAACAACTAATGGCGTTAATTCGATGGAGATGAGCAAAGCCGATCTGCGGGTATGGGGAGTGGGCAACGTCCTTCTGGGGGATGACGCGGTGGGGTGCCGTGTGGCGGAGCTTCTGGCGGAGCGGGGAATGCCCGGCGTCGTCGACTGTGGGACGACGCCGGAAAACCACGTGGCGACCCTCCGCGGAAAACCGCCGCTCGCGCTTTTGATCGTAGACGCCGCGGACATGGGACTCTCCCCCGGCGAATGCCGAAGGCTTTCCCTCGGCGAGCTGGACGCCGCCGTGGAGTCGAGCCATGGCCTTCCACTGTCGCTTTTGTTGGCGTCCTTCGAGGGTTCCGTGGAGATCGTGGCGCTGGGAATACAACCCGCAGCGTTGCGGATGGGCGCGCCCTTATCCGATGCGGCGAAAGAGGCTGCCTGCCGCGTCGCGGACCTGATCGCGCGGGGAGAATGGGAAAAGATCGAAAAGTTTACCTCGGTGCGGAAACGGGGAGGGGAGGCCGTCTAACCCAGTATCTTCACGAAAAGCTCGGCGATCAAGACCGACGCGATCATGACGGTGACGAACCCGCCGACCAGCATTTGGGGCAGCGTCCTCTGCATTAGAAAATGGTATTCGTCCGCGTTGGTGGAAAGGTGCCGCGCGGCCTCGTCGGCCAGGAGAAAGTTTGGGGGGAAGCCGAAGAGCGCCGTCAAGGACAGGGCCACCGCCATGGGAATGGAGGCGTCGAAAAACTTGCTCGCCGCCGCGGAAAAACAGACGAGGCCCGCCGTGCCCACCCCGATGGTGACGACCAGCGCGGAGAGCGACGACAAGACCATTTCGGGCGTGGCACCCGACAGGAATTCCATGATGTGCGCCGTGACGATGATGACGAGAAAACCCACGGACGAGGTGCGCGCCAGAGCCCGCCGGTCCGTGACGCGGTATTTCGTGGCCAGGCAGCCGAACAAAAAGCAGAGCACCAGGGGAGGCAGCGTGTAGATCACCAGCGACGGCGCGAAATAGGCAAGAAACTCCCTCATCGCGATGCTGACCAGGTCGGCGGCCAAAGCCACCAAAGAAATCAAAGCGATACGGGTAAAGGACGTGGTGCGCTGCAAGGTCGCAAAAAACGGGCGGATTTCCGCCGCGTTTTTGTCCGGCTTGTCCATCTCGTCCGGCAGGGCGCACAACATTTGAGGGTCGGTTTGCCTCATGTCCAGGAGACGGCGTCCTTCCAGCCTGAGACACCAAGCCGTCAAAGGGTATCCCACAAATCCTTGAAAAATATAAATAAGCGTCGCCAGCCCGGCAAGGTTTGAAAAGCCTCGTTCGACGGCGGCTTGGGCTATCATTTGAGCGGCCACGACCCCGCCTGTGAGGGGAGGCGTCGCGACCACCACGGTCTCCCAGTCGATGATCATCTTACCGAAGATCAATAAAAAAGCTACCATGCCCGCAAGCCCCGTGGCCGCGATCACGACGGAGCGCCACTCCGAGGCGAGCCGTTGCAGGCTGATCATGCTTCCCATCTGCACCACCATGATGGACATCGCGAAATACGCCAGAGGAGCGCCCAGCCCCACCCTCGTCACGATGTCGGCGGGAAGGAGCCCCGACCAGTAGCCGACGAGGAAGAGAAGGGAAATGACGAAGACGGAGGGCAGAACGCCCTTCGTTTTGGCGGACGCCAGATCTCCCAGAGCCAGGAGTGCGATGACGACGCAGAAACTTCCGAAAGAAAACATTTTCAATACCTCAATCCGTAGGCGGGGAAATAAATGCGCTCGTCATGAAGTCCCTCCTTCTGAGCGGCTAAGGCGGCCTGTCCCTCCTCGCCCAAATTGAACGCCAGGACGGACGTCAGAACGTGCACCGTAAACATGGGGCCAATCAAGCTGCTGCCGAACGTAGGGGAGGTATCGCCCACATGGAGAGGCAAATGCGAGTGGCGGCAGATGGGGGCCGCGGGGCTATCCGTCAGGGTGACGACGAACGCGCCCTTTCTGTAGATCTTCTCCACCGACTCCGTCACCTCGATGACGTAACTGGGCAACTCGCAGACGATCAGCATGTCCACGTCTTCTATCGCCCGCGTTTGTTCGAGAAGCGACAGAGAACCGCGTCGCGCAAGGACCGTTTTCAGGCCCAACTCCGTAAAACGAGTATAAAACCATTCCGCGACGAGGGCGGAAATGCCCCAGCCCATGCAGTAAATCGTCGAGGCCCTCTTGACGGCCTCGCAGAATCGCACGATGGAGTCCGGCGAAAGATTTTGAAGCGTCTCGTCCAGGTTGGCGTGCTCCAGGCGGCAAAGATTTTGAGGAATATCCGTATTTTGAAATCCCTCCGCGATGGAGGAAGCGCTGATCTGCTCGAGCAGCGCCTGTTTGAGAATGTCTTTGAGGTTCGAGTAACCGTCGAATCCCAGCATACGGGCAACGCGCACAAGTTGTGCCTTGGAGACCTCCAATTTGTTCGCCACGTCGCTGATGGAATGGAACGCGACCTCGGAGGAGTTGGTCAGGAAGTATTCCGCCACTCTTCGCGTTTTCGTCGGAAACGTGTCTATTCTTTCCCGAATGAACTCCTGAAGCTCTTCTGCGTTCATTCTGATCTCCAATTTTATATGACATAATGAACTATACTATAGTTTATTTAAGAGACATGTTTTTGTCAAGAAAAGCCAAGATCCCCTCAGAGCAAACACGTCAAGAAGAGATAAACTCTTGTAAATACTTAATTGGCTATTTTGCGTTTACACTTTTGCAACGTTTTTGTCGGCCTGTTTTAACATTCGGGAAATAATATGACGGGCAGGACATGCTAACGAGGCGGATGTGTGAAGGATGCAAAAGACACGAAGAAAGCCCCCGACAATGAACAACAGGGAACTGAGTTGGCTCGCGTTTAACGAGCGGGTCCTGCAGGAGGCCCAGGATTTGAGCGTTCCTCTTTTGCAGAGGCTGAGGTTTTTGGGCATCTACTCCAATAACCGGGACGAGTTCGTTCGCGTGCGTTTGGCCAATCTAGTCCGGGCGGCTCAGTTGCAGGGACATAAAGAAATTGTTTTGCCGGACGGAGCTTCCGTTCGAGAGATATTGCGGCAGGTCGACGAGCGCATGAACGCCAACCGAAAGGTGTTCATGGAGACTTACGCGAAGATTTTTTCGGAAATGGAAGAGCGCGGCATTCGCATGATCGACGAAAAACGCCTAGACGACGCGCAAAGAGAATACTGTCGAAATTATTATTCCGCCGTCGTCAGCCCCCGCGTTGTTCCCCTGATTTTGAGGCGAACGACAAAAATACCCTTTTTAAGGGACGGGGACATTTACCACGCGATCAAAATGAGCTCGACCCGCTCTAAAACCGCGCGATACGCGATAATGCAAATTCCCATAAGCAGCTCCTGCCCAAGGTTCGTCGTTCTCCCCTCTCCCGAGGGCTGTCGCGATATTATCTTCGTGGATGACATCATCCGCCTCTGCCTGGACGACATTTTTTTCATGTTCAGCTACAAGGGGATCGCGGCCTACACGTTCAAGGTGACGCGCGACGCGCAATTGAACCTGGACGACGACATCTCCAGGAGCCTTATGGAAAAAATGAAAAACGGGCTGGAGAACCGTATGCACGGGAGGCCGATCCGCCTGATATACGATGTGGACATGCCCGGCGATCTGCTCGAGCTCATCGCGCTCAAACTCGGGCTGAAAAACAAAGAGGGGTTCGATGCCGGAGGGCGCTACCATTTAATGAGAGAGCTGATGAAATTCCCGTCCATACGCCCGGACCTGGAAGACCCCAGCCCCCAACCCCTGCGTCACCCGTACATCAAACAATCTTCGGGGCTTTTGAACGTCATCGGGAAAAAAGACATTCTTCTGCACTATCCTTACCATACGTTCAATCATTTTCTGGATTTTTTGAGGGAGACGGCGATCGACCCCAAGGTGGAAAGCATCCATATTACCCTTTACAGAACGGCGGAGCACTCCAAGGTCGTCAACGCGCTCATCAACGCGGCCAGGAACGGCAAAAAGGTCGTCGTCTTTCTGGAGTTTCTGGCGCGTTTCGACGAGGCGCAAAATATAGACAACGCCGAACGGCTGCAAAAAGAAGGAATAAAAGTCATATACGGGATCGACGGGCTGAAAGTTCATTGCAAGCTGGTTCTCGTAGAACGCAGGGAAAGACGGGCGACTCGGGGGTTCGCTTATATAGGGACGGGGAATTTCAACGAGTCCACGGCGAAGATTTACTCCGATTTCGGCTTGCTGACGAGCGAAAGCTCGATCGTCGACGACGTCAGGGGGGTGTTCGACTTCCTGCTGGCGCACCGGCCTCTGTCGTGCGCGCATTTGATGGTGTCGCCGTTCAGCATGCGTTCACAGTTCGAAAAAATGATTTCTCAGGAGATCCGGAACGCGCAAAAGGGCAAAAAAGCCTATATTCACGCGAAATTCAACAGTTTGACGGACGAGAAAATCATCGCCTGCCTCTATAAAGCCAGTTGCGGCGGAGTGGAAATCCGGCTGATCATACGAGGTTCCTGCTGCCTTCAAGCCGGCGTGCCCGGCCAGAGCGAGAACATCAAGGTCATCAGCATTGTGGACAAATATCTGGAACACGCGCGGCTCGCAATTTTTCACAACGGAGGCGACGAACGAATTTTTATCCTCAGCGCGGACTGGATGACGCGGAACCTGGACCGGAGGGTAGAAGTGGGGGCGCCCATTCTCGATCGTTCCATTCAAAAGACCCTCAGAGGCGTTTTCGACCTTCAATGGGCCGATAACGTGAAAGCAAGGGACCTGTCGCTGTTATGCAACCGATATGTTCCCCGAGGCGGCGAAGAAAGCTGCCGGTCGCAGATGGCCCTGTACAAATTTTATTCCGGCGCATGAGACGCATGGACACGGTAGCTGCTATCGACATAGGCAGCAACGCCATACGCCTGCTCGTCAGCAATTTGGAAAAGGCGTCCAATAAAAAATTCCGTAAGATCGCGTACTTGCGTGTCCCGATTCGTTTGGGCGAGGATGTGTTCACCGTCGGCCGCGTCGGGGACGAAAAAAAGAAGCGGCTTTGCTCGGCCCTGAAGGGATTCAAACACGTGATGGAGGCGTTTGACGTCAAGGCGTACAGAGCCTGCGCCACCAGCGCCATGCGCGAGGCTACGAACGGCACGGAGGTTGTCCGCGCCGTCTATGACGAAAGCGGTGTTGCGGTGGAAATCATAACCGGGCGCGAAGAGGCGGAAATCATTTATGACGCGAGCGGCCTAGACAAGACTCTGGATCAAGAAAAAAACTACCTTTACGTCGACGTCGGCGGAGGCAGCACGGAAATTCTCGTTTATGCCGACGGCCGAAAAATGGAGGCCTATTCTTTCAAGCTCGGTTCCGTTCGCCTTCTCAATAAGGCCGTCCGGTCGGAAGACCTGTTCTTTTTCAAAAAAAAGCTCAAAGAAATTCACAAAAAATGCCCCTCGCCGAAGATTATCGTATCCGGCGGAAACGTCAACAAAGCCTACAAACTTTTGGACAAACACGGAGACGACGGGATGCGATACGGCGAAGTCAAAGCACTTTTCGATACGCTCAGGAAAATGTCTTATGAGGAAAGAATCAACAACTTCACCATCAATCCCTACAGAGCGGACGTCATCGTTCCCGCTTTGAAAATATTCCTTACGATAAGCAAATTCTGCGGAGGAGAAGAATTCATTGTCCCCAAAGCGGGGCTGGTGGACGGCATCGTCCATCAGATAAGCAAAACGCCCGATGTTGCTGTTCATTAGGACAACATTCATATAGCCGTAACATATCCCGGTTAAAATTAAAATTGAGGCTGAAGTAGCTTAAAGGGCGAACGCGGGAGAAACGAAAGAGGCAAAACACCGCGTTCGAGAGAAGGGACGGATTTTACATGGGAAAACACCGACAGGTCGCGACAGGGATTGCTTCTTTATGCCCGCCCAAGCCTCACGCGTCCGATTACGCAAGACGCTCCAAGGGTTTCCAGGGAAGCCGGCGAGGGCCCCGAAGGAGTCGAGCGGGCTCCGCCCTCCTGAGCTTGAACGTTTTCCTTTCTTTTTGTATTTTCGCGGCGTTTTTGTTGGGCGCGTTTTTCGCTTTTACGCACGCCGATCATGACTGCAGCGGTGAAGATTGCCCCGTCTGCGCGCAGATGAAAGACGCGTTCGACGCCCTCAATCGTCTTTTGATGGGGCTACGGCCGTCCGCCGCGATTTGTCCCTTGCTCCTGTCGCTCTCCGTCGCCAAGTTCCTTCGGGAGGCTTATCGGGTCAGGGCGCAACACACCCTGGTAACGGAGAAAATTCGGTTGAACGACTAAACGGCCCCTCCGTTGGTCGCTTAACTTAAAATCTTTCTGTCTGTTTTAATGGCGACGCCAATGGCCGTCGCCTGTATCCGAGGGGGATAAACGTATGAAAACGAAAAGAATAAAGAGATTGTTTTTGGGAATATTCGTCGTTGCGTTGATGATTGTGGAGATTGTGGAGATCGCGGCGGCAGGTCCGCAGGACGCCAAAAACCTGTGGAACGGAAAACCGGCGAAGTACGTGTTCCTGTTTATCGGCGATGGAATGGGATTGCAGCAGGTCAGCGCCGCCGAGATTTATCTGGGAGCGGTGAAGAACAACGCGCGAAACGACAAGCCGGGCATCGAGAAACTCACCTTCAGCCGTTTCGAAAATCAGGGGATGATCACGACGTTCTCGGCGAATTCGTTTATCACGGACTCCGCCCCCGCGGCGACGTCGCTGGCGACCGGGTACAAAACGGACAACGGAGTGATCGGCGTCGACCCGAGCAAGACGAAGAAGTTCGCCACCATCGCGGAACTGGCGAAAGACCGTGGAATGAAAGTCGGCGTCATCAGCAGCGTGTCGATCAACCACGCCACTCCCGCCGCGTTTTACGCGCACGTGCCCTCGCGCAACGACTACTACGGTATTGGGATGCAGCTTTTGGACAGTAAAGTGGACTACTTCGGAGGCGGCGGGTTCAACCAGCCCACGGGAAAGGACAAAGATAAAAAGAGCCTTTACGAGATCGCCGTCGAAAAAGGGGTCAAGGTGTTGCGCACCCGAGAGGCTATTTTGGGGGCGAAAAAAGGCGACGGCAGAATCTTTGCGGTCAACCCGATTTTGGACGCGGACAACGCCATGCCCTATGAAATCGACCGCACCGCCGCCGAGCTTGCCCTGGCGGAGTTCACTCGCAAGGGCATAGAACTCTTGGACAACGAAAAGGGCTTTTTCATGCAGGTGGAGGGCGGCAAGATCGACTGGACCTGCCACGCCAACGACGCGGCTACCTCCATCATCGACACGTTCGCCTTCGACGACGCGGTGAAAGAGGCGGTGGAGTTCGCCCAAAAGCACCCCGACGAAACGTTGATCGTCATCGTCGGAGACCATGAGACGGGCGGGATGAGCATCGGGTTCGCCGGAACCGAATATGAAACGTTCTTCGAAAAAATCGCCGGCCAGAAGGAATCCTTCCTGGAGTTCGATAAAAAGATCGATAAATATCGCGCGGGAGCGGGGGAAAAATCTTTCGACGCCTTTTTTCCCGAGATCACGAAAAGTTTTGGCCTGCTCCGCCTGGCGGAGGCCGAGGTCAAAGATTTGACCGAAAAAGCCAGGGCGGGCGACGCTGCGGCGGCCCAACGCCTTGCGATGGACCTGAGCTCTATGGAACTCGACGCCGTTCGGGACGCCTTCGACCGAAGCATGACGGAGGGGAAAGCGCGAGGCGACGAACAAGTGTTCCTGCTCTATGGAGGGTATGAGCCGCTCTCCGTGCAGGTAACACACGTTCTAAATCAGAAGGCGGGCATCGGCTGGACAACGTACGCCCATACCGGAATTCCGGTGCCTGTCTTCGCTTACGGTCAGGGAGCGGAGCTTTTCGACGGCTACTACGACAACACGGACATCGCCTGGAAAACGCTTTCCGTGATGGGCCTTCCCGCGCTCGAGCCCACAATCTTCCAGTCTCAACGCTGAAGACGGAAAAAAACGAAAAAAGATGAGAAAAAGGCGAGATAAAGTAATCGTGTGGGTTTGCATCCTGGCTATCGCCGGGATGCTTTTTTTGCCTACGGGCTTTGAGCACGAGCACCCCGGCGAGAGGGTAAAAATTGAGGTCGTGAAGGCGAACGACAGCGCCGTCCGGCAGTTCGGCATCGTGAAGACCGGGGACCAGGCGTTGGCGGTCCGGGTCCTGCAGGGTAAGTTCAAGGGACGTGAAACGGAGGCCGTCAACCATTTGATGGGGAAACTGGAGTTCGACCGCATGTACGCCCCGGGAGACAGGGCCCTCGCGACGCTCGACGGGGATGGAAACGCCGTTTTGAAGATCACCGTCGTGGACTATTACCGCTTGGGGGCGGAGGCGTTGCTTTTCGCCGTGTTCGCGGCCTTTTTGCTCGCCTTCGCGGGCTGGACGGGTCTGCGCTCGCTGCTTTCTTTTGTTTTTACGGGCGTCGCGCTCTGGAAGGTTCTTCTGCCTGGCGTTCTTCGCGGCTGGAATCCGATTGCCGCGTCTCTTGCCGTCAGCGCGCTTCTCACCGTCGTGATCATCTTTCTCGTCAGCGGTTCGGACAAAAAGGGCGTCGTCGCCTGCCTGGGCTCTCTCTCGGGAATCGCCCTGACCTGCGGCCTGGCGCTTTTTTTCGGGCGCGAATTTTCCATCCACGGCGCGGTAAAGCCCTTTTCCGAGATGTTGCTCTATAGCGGGTTCGCGCATCTCGACCTGACGGACATCTTCTTAGGGGGGATTTTTCTGGCGTCTTCCGGGGCGGTGATGGACCTCGCGATGGACATTTCCTCGGCGCTCAACGAAATCGTGCTGAAAAATCCGGACATCGCGCGCAAAGATCTGATCCGTTCGGGCTTTTCCGTGGGCCGCATGGTTATCGGAACCATGACGACGACTCTGATGCTGGCTTACACGGGAGGGTTCATGACGCTTTTCATGGTTTTCATCGCGCAGGGGACGCCGGTCGTGAACATCCTGAACCTGCAATACGTGGCGGCGGAGGTGCTCCACACGCTCGTCGGCAGCGTGGGGCTCGTCGCCGTCGCCCCTCTCACCGCCGTTTTAGGCGGGTACATGATGACGCGGCGCTTGGTCGCAAAATCAGAAGCAAATCAGACGCCCCAGAGATGACGAATCCATCGGCTTGGCTGGAGCAACTGGTTTAACCGGGATTTTCTCCAGGTCCGCGTTCTTCTCCAGGTCGCTGGTTTCCCATAAATCTTCGGCTTGCCGGCAATAAACATCACCGAACAAGCACCGGACAACTTCGGAAGTCCTCGGGCAATTTCTGGGCGCAAGCCGAACTTCGCGTTATGAATGCCGAGGGACTTGCCGTATTTCTTCCCACGTCAATCGTTTGTTATTTTTCTTCGGGCGCGAAGTCCTGCGCGGTCCGAGGTTCCGCCGCTCCGAAAATGGCGTCGCGCAAGCCAGGAAAGGAAACGACTTGGGGATTCAGCTTCAGCACGTTTGAAAGCCCAATATGGGCTTGCGCTCCTTTTTGGGCGTCCAGGGTTTCCGTTGGCAGAACGTAAAATTCCCATTGATCGAGATTCGTAGGGTCTATTGTTTCCGGATCCTTGTGTTTCAGCAGGCAGAACACATAAACGTCCGCGCCGCGGGACGCTTTATCGCCGTAAGTGCCCTTTTCCGCGTCCCAGGGCTTGGTCGGGGCAATCGAAAACAGGGGTTTTGTAAAATCCTTTTGTCCCCAGCTCTGGAGATACGCCGAGGACTTCACCTCGATTTTGATGCCCTCGCACAACAGATCGTAAGTCGCCCATTCCTCTCGCGGCGTCCCTTTGTCGACCCCCAAGGCGAGCGCGACGATATACTCCGCAAGGACGCCGCGCGCACTGTTGACCAACAGGTCGGAGTAGCCCCAGCGCCAGAAATCAAGTATCGAAGTCACGCGGACTCCACCTGAAAGAAATGGCTCGTTGCCGTTGCGGCGAATGATTTTCGTTTTGCCCAGAAAAGCCATCATTACCCCTGCCTTCGTTCAGAATCGTAGTCAAAATATTTTACCCTAGGAAGCGACAGTAGAATACCGCTACTACCTGAGCAGTCTTGAGGCAGATGCGGAAAAAATTGCTTCTGGCATACGTTTTCACTGGGGTATAGAAAATAGCTTGCATTGGGTGTTGGATATGAATTTTCGAGAGGATCAG
>JAISQE010000025.1 GCA_031274425.1 Synergistaceae bacterium
CGGCCAAATCGGGCATAAAGTATTCAATCGCGCTCTGCGCTCCGTCACACAGGACTTCCTTCCACGCCCTGTCCCGCCACATATGCGGTTTATCGCTCATAGCCGACCTTTCGGTTACTCTGACAATTTATGATGACCGCCCCTTCCTTACCCGTCATTATACCAAGCCGCGCAAGGTATCGAGAACCCCGGTGTATCGCCCACGCTGGGCACACATAAAGAAGAGAGAGTTTGGAGGGGGGTCCTCACAAACTCTCTTCTTCTTTTTTGGGGGTGTTAAAAACGCCTGAACAAGAGGGGGCGTTATCTTGAAGCGACCTACCGCGTCGCTTGTTTGTTTGTTTACGAAAACATTTTAACTCAAAACGATATCCTGTCAAGGGGGTAACGCGAGATTGGGGAGGAAATTTGTCAAATATCTTCGATCTGCCCCTCGATAGATTGCAAACAGTAATCAAAATAGAGATGGATCGAAGCGGGTAAACTCTATTGACAGGGTTCTTTTTAGCCTTTATCATGTTGGCAATCTCAAACACATGAAATTTTCTCTTATTTTTATTGACGATGCAAACTCGATGGGATGGAATTGAGAATGGCGTTGAATTCAGGATGGCGTTGAATTTGGAATGGAACTGGGGCGTGCGGGGAAAAGTATGCGTATTATGCTGACCTTTATGGCTTTGATCAAGGACAAGGAAACCGGCGAGTTCATCGAATCGTTGCTTGCTTGTTTCGCCGCGCCGACCATTTTGGGGTTGAAGCCGGGGAATTTGATCAACCTCCGCCGCGCCGGGGACGGAAACGTCGCCGCGGCCTGGAGTTCCAAAAAGGAAGAACTGCTCCGCAGGTTCAAAGTGGACGCCTTCGCGCTGTCCTCCCGAATGACGGGTGAGGACAGCGCGGTGCTTCTCATGCTCTACAAAAAAGAGCTTCTGGCTCGTGCGATTTTCGCCCGGGAGGCCTGGGCCATGTTGGAGCCTCTGGGCTACGGACGATGCGCTTCCTCTGTGGAGCTTTGTCTGGAACATCTGAAGGAGCGTTTGAAACAGGCGGAAAGGGAAAGCGATTTTCCCCACGAGGTCGGGCTTTTTCTCGGTTATCCGCCGGAGGACGTAGAGGGCTTCATTCGAAACAAGGGAAAAAGACCTCTGGCGTCCGGTTATTGGAAGGTCTATGGCGACGTCCGGCGGGCCCGGAAGACGTTTCGGACGTTCGAGAGGGCGGAGCGGAGCGTTGCGATGTCGCTGATTCGAAAGGCGACGTGATTCATTCATTTCATTTAAGGAGGACTTTGCCATGTCTAAAGTAATCATTGTGTATTGGTCGGGTACGGGCAACACCGAAAAGGTCGCGGAGTTGATCGCGAAGGGAGCGACGGACAAGGGCGCGTCGGTGACGTGCAAGGTCGTCGGCGACGCTTCCGTGGCCGAGCTGGCCGATTACGACGTCGTCGCGTTCGGCTCTCCCTCCATGGGCGTCGAAACCATCGAAGAGGCTGAGATGGAGCCGTTCTTCACCGAGGCCGCGCCCAAGCTGGGGGGCAAAAAGGTCGCCATTTTCGGTTCTTATGGCTGGGGAGACGGGGAGTGGCTGCGGACCTGGGCGGATCGCGTCCGAGAGGCCGGGGCGCAGCTCATAGGCGAGGGGCTCGCCGTCCATGAGACCCCGGACGACGCCAGTTCCGCCGAGTGCATCGCCTACGGAGAAAGACTCGCCTCCGTTTGAGGGCCGGAACCGATATTTGATCCCAAACACGAAAGGCTCCGACCTCAAAAAGGTTCGAGCCTTTTTTTAATGCGATACCCTGCTTCCTCATATCGCGTGTTTGCCCTTATAATAGCAAATATTGCGCAAACAAGGGGGTACCTTCCATGGCCTTCACCATCAAATTCAAAGACGGAAAATACGTGACCAGCGAGTCTCCGCTCTCCGGACGCAGCGCGATGGCCGAGTTGGGCATGTTCGTCGACGACGGGATCGTCGCGTGGCGCGTCAACAATTATGTGCGCCCTTTGGAATGGGTCGTCGAAGACGACTGCTCGGCGGAGTTCATCACCACCACCTCCAGCGAGGGGTTGCAGATTTATCGCCGGTCCCTGGACTTTCTTTTCGTCATCGCCTGCGGCAAGGCGTTGGACCGTAAAGCCATCCTGCGCCACTCCATCGGGGAAGGACACTATTGGGAGTTCGAGGGAGAAAACGTGACTCAGTCCGACGTCTACAAGCTGCACGCGGCGTTGAGCGAGATGGTGCGGCAGGATACCCCGTTCATACGAAAGATCTTGCCCATCGACAAAGCCAGGCGTATTTTCGAGGAACAGGGAGAGCCGGAGATCGCGGAGCTTTTTGTCAGGGCCAACCTGGACCCGGTCGAGACGTACCGCTGCGGCGCGCAATACGGGTATTTCTGCGGCACGATGGCCCCGTCCACCGGGGTGCTGAAGACCTTCGACATCGTGCCGTTCTCCCACGGCATGGTTTTGCAGTTTCCCACCCTGGCGTCGCCGGACGGCATTCTGCCGTTTCGGGGCGAGAAAGCGCTGGGGGAGGTTTTTTTCGACTACGCGCGCTGGCTCGAGGTCTTGGACTTGAATTATCTCAGCAACCTGCACCGCCATGTGACGAACGGCAGGTCCCAGGAACTCATCCTGATCTCCGAGGCCTTCCACTCCCAGCGCCTTTCCCGTATTGCGGAGGAGATCGCCTCCCGGCCCGACGTGAAGGTCGTGACCATCGCCGGGCCTTCGGCCTCTGGGAAGACCACGTTCTCGGAGAGGCTCAAGATCCAGTTGATTGTCTGCGGCAAGAACCCTGTGACCTTGCCGATGGACAACTATTTCCGGGAACGCGATGAAGCTCCCAGAGACGAAAACGGAGACTGCGATTACGAAATTCTGGAGGCGCTCGACCTGGGCCTTTTAAAGGACAACCTAACCCGCATCCTTCGCGGCGAGGAGGTGGTCACCCCCAGCTACGATTTCTTACTGGGCAAGAAAAAGCCGGGGAAGGTCATAAAATTGGGGCCGGAGGACATTCTGATCATGGAGGGCATTCACGGCCTCAACGAACGCGTCCTGGAGATGCTGCCGGAGGGGAACCGCTTCACCGTCTTCGTTTCTCCCCTGACGGGCATCTGCATCGATCCCCACAACCGGACCAGCACCGGCGACAATCGCCTGTTGCGGCGCATCATCCGCGATTATCGCACTCGGGGCAAATCCGCGCAGGTCACCCTCGAAATGTATCCCAAGGTGGTGGACGGCGCGATGCGTTATATTTTCCCGTTCCAAAACCGCGCGGACATGGTTTTCAACTCCGCGCTGCCGTACGAACTGGGAGTGCTGAAGGGATACGTCGAGCCCATCCTGCACACCGTCAACGAGGAGTCGTCGGTGTTCGGGGATGCTTTGCGGCTGCTCAACATCCTGAAATTCGTTCCCTCTATCCACTCCGAGGGGATCCCCAACAACTCGGTCATTCGCGAGTTCATCGGGGGAAGCTGTCTGGACGTGTGAGCCGTGTTCGGGAAAGGAGTTCGTTCATGAAGGATCTGCTCGCCGTGGCCCGCGGGGAAAAGCCCGCGGATTTTGTGGTGAAGGGCGCGCGCGTCGCCAACGTCTATACTCTGGAGTACGAGGAGGTCGACGTTGCCGTCTTCGGAGAGACGATTGCGGGCATGGGCAAAAACTACGAGGGCAAGTCCGTCGTCGACGGAAAGGGGAAAATCCTGATTCCCGGAATGATGGACGGGCATATCCACATCGAAAGCTCAATGCTGGTTCCGGCGACCTTCGCCGAGCAGGTCGTTTTGCACGGCACGACGGCGGTGATGCCCGATCCGCACGAAATCGCCAACGTGTTGGGCATGAAAGGCGTGGAGTACATGTACGTCGCCAGCCGGGGGCTGCCTGTGGACGTCTTTTTGGGAGCGCCCTCCTGCGTTCCCGCGTCGGAGTTCGAGACGCCCTTCGAAGATCTGGAGATGGACCGCATTCGTGAGATGTTCGAGCGAGGGTGGTGCCAGCATTTGGGTGAGGTCATGAATTTTCCAGGAGTTATCGGGGGAGACGCCGACCTTTGGGGAAAAATACAGGCGGCCGGCGGCGTTCCGTTGACGGGACACGCGCCCGAGGTAGTTGGAAACGCGCTTTGCGCCTATCTGGCGGGAGGGATATCCTCCGATCACGAGAGTTCGAGGCCGGAGGAGGCACTGGAGAAGCTGCGCCGAGGGATGTGGCTGATGATGCGGGAGGGTTCCTCCGCCCACGACCTGGAGCGTCTGTTGCCGCTGGTTCGAGAGCGCCCCGATCTTTCTTCGCGTTGCATGGTGGTGTCGGACGACATATCGGCCCAGGACCTTCTGAAGGGGCACATGGACGAAAAAATGCGCCTCATGGTCAGAAACGGGCTCGACCCCCTGGTCGGCCTGCGCATGGTGACCCTCTCCCCGGCGGCGTACTTCGGTCTGAAAAAGCGGGGAGCGATAGGGCCGGGATTTCTGGCCGACATGGCGCTGGTGGGAGATCTGGAAAGCTGCGAAATCGACAAAGTATGGAAAAACGGGCAATTGACGGTGGACGGGGGGCGACGCCGTCAAGGAGACGTCTCTCGGGCGGAGTGCGTTCCGCTTCCGTCGACGCCCAAGGTTGCGCCGCTTTCTGTGTCGCAGTTGGCGATTTCCATTCCCCACGGGGCGGATTTGAACGTGATCGGCATGAAGGAGGGAACGCTCCTGACCCAAACCCTTTCGATGATCCCGTCGATCCGCGACGGTTTGGCCGTCGCGGACGCCGAGCGGGACATCGCCAAGATCGTCGTGCGGGACCGCCACCGGGAGGCGGGGAATTTCGCCGTGGGGTTCGTGTCCGGCCTTGGGTTGACGAAGGGGGCGATCGCCTCCTCGGTGGCCCACGACGCTCATAATTTCATCGCGGCGGGAATGGACGACCTCTCCATCGTCACCGCTCTCGCCCACATGGGGGAAAGCGGCGGCGGGCTGGCGGCGGCGGAGGGATCGAAGGTGCTGGGGTATTTCGCGCTTCCCGTGGCGGGGCTGATGACCACCCTCGACGCCGCCTCGGCGGCCCGAGGCCTGCGCGAGGTGGAGGAGAAAGCGCGCGCCTTGGGATCGACGATTTCCCATCCCTTTATGGCGCTGTCGTTTTTGTCCTTATCCGTAATCCCGGAGCTGAGAATCACGGAGAAGGGCTATATCGACATCAGGAAAGGGAGCGCCCAGCCGCTTTTCAGCTTTGTGGAGTTTCGCTGACCCGCGCTCGTTCAAGCCCCATGCCCCAGCCAGGGGAGGAGGACCCAGAAGGGGCCGGGCGGGCGCTGCCCCTCCTGGGCTTAAATTCAGAACATAAACTGACCTAGAAAGAGGGGCTCGTCATGCCTATTACGTATCCGGGCGAGAGCGTCCTGACTGGAGCGCCGTCCTTATCGGAAAAGATCCGACGAAAGGATTTGACCTTCGAGATCTTTTTGGCCCTGACCGCGGACTCGGACCGAGCGTTTCTTTCGGTGGAGGACTTGGATCGTTTTTTGCCGACCTGTTGCGGCATGGCCAACGGCGCGGGCGGTTGGGTGGTTTTGGGCGTATCGCCGGGAGACGACGCCGAGGACGGCGCGCTTCGCAAAGAGCTGCCCTTGACCATCGAGGGCGTGCCGGACGCCGGCCTGTTGGAACGGGATTTGAGCCTTGCCCTGGAGGACGTTCGCCGGATCAGCGCGAATCCGGTTTCGTTTTTTCGGCCGCTTTTTAGCGGCGACAAAAGCGACGACAAAAAAATATTGATCGCTCGGGTCGAGGCGGCGGATTGGTACTTACGCCCTCTTTGCCTGGGCTCGGATTATCTGCGGGGCGCGTATCGCCGCGTCGGGGGAGTGGACGTGGTCTCGGGCCGCGCCGCGTGTTTGCGCATGGCGTTGGACGCTCTCGAGGTCACGCGCGACGATCTCCCCGTCCCCGGTCTTTTCGCTTCGGACCTGGACGCCGCCGGCGTCGCCTCTTTTCGAGCCGCGGCGGCGGAGCGGTTTCCTCGGTGGGAAGGGCTTTCCGAGCGCGACTTTTTGAGGCGCGCCCTGATTTTGACGCCTGAGGCGTTAACGCCCGCCAACGCGCCCGAGGAGGCCGGAAACGTGACCCGAGCCGGACAGCTTCTCTTGGGAAAAAGCGCCGTCCGGGTTCGAATGACGCGTCACGCGGCGTCGGGCGCGGAGGTGTGGGAGGCCTGGAACCTTTGGTCGGCCTGCGCGTTTTTGCCGCACCTGGTGAAAGGCGTCTCGACCCCCTGCCAAAAGGCTTTGCGGGAGTGTTTCATGAACGCGTTGCTCCACGCCGAGCACGACCAGGGGCAGGTGGAAATCGAACTCAACGACGACGCGGCTGTTTTCGTCAACCCCGGACTGCCGCGCACTCGGACCACCGGCGAGAGCGAGGCGCGAAACGGCCGCCTGCTGCGTATGTTCAAGCTGGTGGGGCTCGCCCGCGGCGAGGGGCGCGGCCTGGAAATCATCCGAGACTTCGACGAAAATTTTCATCTGCGGTGGAACATGCTGGAACTCTCCACGTCCGCCGAACTGCCTTTGAAGTTCGAGGCCCCGGACGCGTTCGACCCCAGCGGACTGCCCGTAGTGCAAGTGGTCCCCCAAAAACGCGTGTCGCTTCTGGACAACATGCCCCTGCTTCTGCCTTTACCTTGGATGGGCCTCAAAAGGATTCCAGAGCTCCCCGTGGGGGTCGTCCCGCCGGAACCCTCGGACGAGCCGGAGCCGGAAAACCCCAACGCGGCCGACGAGGACGAGAACGCGACAGAAGAAATTATTGAAGAGATTGAAGAAGTTGAAATTGAAGAAGTTGAGGAGATTTCGGAGCCCCTGGTTGCGGTCGACGAAGCGGAAGAAAAATCCGACGAAGAGGAAAGGCCCGACGAAATAGAAGACGAAATAGAAGACGAAATAGAAACAGAAGAGGGCGAGTATGTGGCGCCCGAGGACGACGCTCGGGGCGCTAAACTTTCGCCTCTCGTGTGGGCGGTGCGGGACACGCGTCCGTCCCCGACCGTGGTGCGCGAGGCCATCTTGGAGCTGTGCGGCGAGTACCAGAGCCTCCCCGCGCTGGCCTCGACGCTGGCGCGTTCCGAGAGTTCGCTACGGCGGTATTACGTCACCGCCATGGTCCGGGAGGGACTGCTGGAACTGGAGTTCCCCGACAGAGTCGGGCACCCGGATCAGCGGTATCGCACCGTCCGGGTGGAGGTAAACATTTAAGTCAGCGCTTTTGAAATAGGGGTCGACAATGTTTGCGCGGGGGGCTGCCAAATTGGGGCCCCTAAATTGTTGACTTTATTATTGGGTTGTGATAAATTGCGTTTTAATACATATTAAATAAATATGTTTCATTAGATTTTTAAAAGAAGTGATGGCGATGAAATTGTTTGATTTTAATATGAAGTTATTTGATTTTAAGTTGTGTGATTTTGCGTGTCCCGGTATGCAAATGTGGGCGGTGTGGCTCCAAGGGCTCTGCATCGCGCGATGTTGCGCACTGAGAAACAGAGTTTGACTCCGATTTTCAGTTGCGGGCCGCGCCGAATATGCAGGTTCCCTTGGAAGCCCTTTGGGGCTTCCTTTTTCATTTTCTATTTAGACGTTTGGAAGGAGTCGTTTTGCCGTGAACAAAAGAACATTTTATGTTCTCGGGATTCTGGTGATTTTATTGACTTTATCCGCCGGCGGCGGCTATGCCCACCACGGCGAAAGCCATAAGCCCGGGCATGGCGAAGAAACGCGCCACGAGGAAAAGCCCCAGGGAGAAAAGCGCCATGGAGAAGCGCACCAAGGCGAACTTACAAAAATTATCGTAGCGGACACAAAAACGACGCATCATCTCAACCTGTATGTAGCCAAAGAACTGGGCCTTTTTGAAAAACATCACCTCGACGTTGCCATTAAAGACGTGGCGGACGACGAAGTCGCCCAAGACCTTGTGCTTTCGGGAGGCGCGGACGTATTCTGGTCCAACCCGGCGCTGACGATAACGGCGGTTGCCGCCGGCCAGCCCATCAAGTCGATAGCGCAAAGCAAAAACACCTGCACATCAATGCTTGTCGTAAAGAAGGGCTCCCCTGTCAAAACGCTGGCGGATTTGAATCACAAGGTAATCGCCGCGACGTCTCCCACTTGCGAGACGTTTCTCGCGCTCTCGGCGAGCGCCCGTGAAAATGGGAGTCTGATCCACGCTCAGAAGCTCGACGGCACAAACGCCCTCAAGGCGCTCGAAGCCGGAGAGGTGGACGGGGCCATTCTGGAGGAGCCGTACCTGAGCATAGCGGAGCTCCAAGGCTACAGGCCATTGTTCCACTCGGTAACGGCAGGTCTTTCATGCTGCACGATCAACGCCAGCGAGCGGACGCTGGCAAGCAGCGCCGGAGCGCTCAAGCATTTCATCATGGCGATAGACGAGGCGAACGCACTTATAGATTCAAACCCGATCGCCGACGACATCGTCGGCATAGCGGCGCATTACACCAACGCGCCGAAAGAGGCCATCGTTCACGGCAACCGACGACTCAGCTTCGCCAGCGCCATAGACAAAAAAGGCTTGAACTTGCTGGGAGACAATTTGCTCAAAGCGGGCGTCATCAAGAAAAACCCAGGAGATAACCTTTTTGCCGAGGCCTTTAAAGGGATTACCTGGTAACTGAAGCAGGAAAGCCCCCGAGCGAGCCTGAGGATATGGCCGGATTTTTAGGGTTGATTGTAGGTTTGTTGATTGATCGATGAAACATGGGCGACTTCTAATCGTGGAACTGCCGTTGCGCAATTTAAGAGGCAGGCCGTTTCGGACGGCCAGCCTTCTTATTGTCGTGTCGATTCTATCTTTCGTATTGTTTGGAGGCTCCATTTTGTTGCTTAGCCTTCAAAATGGTATGCACAGCATGGAGAGACGGTTGGGAGCGGATCTCATGGTCGTTCCCCGCGGGTATGAGCGAAGAGCGGAATCGGCCCTCCTGAGGGGAGAACCCAGTTCATTTTATTTAAATAAAGATATCTTGCTTAAAATCAGCCAAATTAAGGGGATCGAGCAATGTAGCCCGCAGTTTTTTCTGACGTCGCTTAACGATGCGTGTTGTTCTTTGCCGGTTCAAATGATCGGCTTCGATCCCGATACGGATTTTGTGGTGCAGCCCTGGATTTCCACGGTTTACAATGAAAACCTCTCCGACGGGCAATTGATCGTCGGCAGTGAAATCGACATCAATCATAATAACACGCTGATATTTTTCCGCGACACCTATCAGGTAGCGGCGCACCTCGACAAAACCGCTACAGGGCTGGATACCTCGATATTCATGAACATGAACACGATGAGATCGATGCTGAACGGCGCGCGCGGGGTAGGTTATGCTTTTGATTCCCCAAACCTTCCAGACCCGGACAAAATGATTTCGACGGCGCTCTTGCGCATCGACAAAGACTACGATTTGGACGAGATGGCTTTATCGGTATTGAGCGCTCTTCCCGAGGCGAGCTTGGCCATTCCCAAACAAATGATGCGGGGAATAGCCAGCAGTTTGAACGCGCTAACCTCGTTTCTTTATATTTCGGTGTTCGGACTGTGGTTGTTCGCCGCCCTTCTTCTCTCAACGGTATTTTTCGGCTCCATAAATGAACGAAAAAAGGAGTTCGCGATCTATAGGGTGCTGGGAATGACGCGGAAGAAGCTGTTTTTGCTCGTCATGAACGAAGCCACGTTGGTCAGCCTGTTCGGGAGCGTGATAGGCATCGTCCTGGCGTCTCTCGGGGTCTTCCCCTTCAGTACGGCCATCGGCGACAAGCTGAATCTGCCGTATATCAATCCCGATACGCGAAACGTTCTTCTCGTCCTGAGTTTCAGCTTGGCGCTGCCCGCGGCCCTCGGCCCTTTGGGGGCAATTTTCTCCGCGTTCAAAATCAGCAAGGCGGAGACCTATCTCGTCATGAGGGAAGGCGAATAAAATTCTGCTGCTGGAAGTCAAAGGACTCACAAAAGAATACAAGAGGGGGACGACGCCGTTCCTTGCGGTAAACAACGTTAATTTTTCGATGGATTCCGATGATTTCGTGAGCGTCGTCGGACATTCCGGCGGTGGAAAAAGCACGCTTTTGAACATGATCGCCGGGCTGTTGAAACCCACGTCCGGCAGCGTGACGATCCAGGATCAGGATGTTTTCGCGCTGAGCGACGAAAAGGGGTCGTTTTTCAGAAACTCGAAGATCGGATATGTTCCGCAGGGGCAGGGCTTACTGGCTAATTTAACGGTACTCGAGAACGTCTGCCTTCCGTTTTACCTGTTCAAAAGAGAAGGCGACGTTATCCCTAAAGCCCTATCTTTGCTGGAACGAATGGGAATTGGCTCCTTGGCCGCCTCGTATCCCCGGCAGCTTTCTGGAGGCGAGATCCGCAGGGTCTCGATCGCGCGGGCGTTGATCAACGCTCCCGCACTTTCGGGAATTCAGGACGCTAGCTGAGAATCAGTTTGACGGACGCGGCGAGGGCCACGACGAGCACCAGGTTCTTGAAGGCTTTTTGCGGCAGTTTTTTCGCGAAGAGGATTCCCGCCAGGCCCCCAACAACGACCATGGGGATCGAGACGATGTCCAGCTTGAGGGTCTCGACGCTCAGCATGTTCAAAGACAGAAACAAAGGCACCTTGATCCAGTTCATGAAGAAAGAGCACACCGCCGTCGTCCCCAAGATCTGAAACTTGCTCAGGCGCGCCATGATCATGTAGATCGCCATGATGGGAGCCGCCGCGTTGGCCAGCGCCGAAACGAGCCCCGACACCAGCCCGAAGAAAACGGACGTGGCGGGGGCGGGGCTTTTTCCCGCTTCTCGTGCTTCCCGCGTTTCTTGTAAAATTTTTTCGTCCCGAACCTGGGCTTCGGCCCGCGCGGGTTGTCTCCATTTTTGCCCCCATTTTTGCATCCGATCCGTGGCGGCGCTCAGGAGGATCAAAACCGTCACCGTCCAGCCGATGACGACGCCGAACGTCTTGTCGTCCACCAATTCGGCGACGAACGAGGCGCTCCAGACGCCCAGCCCCACAAACAGCAAGTACGGGAAACAATAACGCCACTGGGCGAAACGCCAGTAACTCCACACCGAGATGACGTCGCCCATCATATAGATGGGCAGCATCAGGCCCACGGAGATCTTCGGGGAAAAAATCATCGCCGTCAGAGGCACGGAGACGATGGTGACGCCGGGCAGTCCCGTTTTCGAAAAGCCCACGATGAAAACGGCAAGAGCGAAAAGCCCCCAGGATGAAAAAGAAAGCTCTCGGCCGAACGACAGGAACTCGTAAAGACCGGACACTCGCAACAACTCCTTATCGTACAGGATCAAACACGTTGTTGTATTATATAGCCATTCCTGAGGATAGGAGAGTTGAAAGATGCTTTGGCTTTTAGTGATTACCGGCGCCGTTCTGTCGATTGCCGCGACGGCCGCGCCCTCTTTCGCCTGCACGACGGTGCTGGTGGGGAAAAATGCCTCGGCGACCGGAGAGGTTCTGGTGGGGCACAACGAGGACAGCGGCGGACGTTACGTGATGAGGACGCACATCGTCCCCGCGACGGTCCGTGAGGCCGCGGCCGCGCGCTTCGAGCCGGAGGCGGCCGTTTTGAGCTTGCCCGAGGATCGCCCGAAACTTTTTTGGTCGGAGGCGCGGCCTTTCGTTTCGGACGGAGGCGCGTCGTTCTGCGATCTTTACGTCAACGGACACGGAGTCGTCCTGTGCAGCGACAACTGCGGCAAGTCCAGGGAGGACAGGCCCGACTTGACGGACGGAGGGATAGGCTACGGCGTTCGCCGATTGACGGCCGAAAGAGCCCGGTCCGCTTACGACGCCGTCGAGGTCGCGAGCGGGCTCATCGACAAATACGGCTACATCGGCAGCGGACGCAGCTATCACTTCGCCGACAAAAACGAGATCTGGGTGCTTCAGGTCGTCAACGGAAAACACTACGCCGCGAAACGCGTGGGGGACGACGAGATCTACGTGAACCCCAACCATTACACCATCCGGCAGCCCGACCCCAACACGCCGGGGCTCGAAAAAGCGATTTCCTACGCGATTCGGCGCGGCTGGCACGACCCCCAGCAAAAAGAGGAGTTCGACTTCGCCCTCGCCTACCAGGACCCGGACGCCTACCGCTCCGTGCGCAACATCCATCGCCATCGGAGGGGGCTCGAGATCCTGCTGGACCGAGACGTCGACCCCGCGGCCGCCTTGCCCTTTTCGGTGAGGCACACGCGCAAAATCGGGATCGAGGACGTCAAGAAAGTGCTGCGCTGTCACTTCGAGGATACGCCCCAGGACGTCTCGGGCGGCGATACCCCGCATTTCATGAGGACGCGGCCGATATGCGTCTCCACGACCCTCGAAAGCACCGTCGTCCAAATTCGGGAAAACCACGACATGACGCTGATCTGGCGCGCTCTGGGACGACCCTGCCTGACGCCTTACTCGCCCTGGTATTTCGGCATTACGGATGTTCCCGGCGAATACGCCGACGACCCCGAAAAGGCCTTGAAAACCCACTTCGCCGTGCCCGCGGCGGATCTGGATTACTCGAAAGACGAGGCGTGGTTCCATTATACCGACCTGCAGGCGGCGGCCGACCCGCTTTACGGAGAAAAGGCCGCGGAGATCAAGGCGGCCGTCGCGGAGTTCGAAAGCGTCCTGGATAACGAGGTCCGTTACTTCGAACCTCTGGCCCGCGAGCATTTCAATACGGACCCCGAGAAGGCGAGGGGCTTGTTGACCGGTTCGGTCTCCGATTGGGCGGCCCGCACGCTGCAAAAACTGGACGAGCTTTACGCGAAAGCCGGAGTCCTGGCGGTCGAGCTTCCCGCCGAGATCGAGCTGGGCGCTGGAGAATCCTTTTCGGTTCGGGTCGCCGTTCGCGACGCCGGCTTCGCCGTCGAGGACCTGGTCCCGGAGAAGACGCTCCTGGGCCCCAACTACGCTCCGTACTCCAAGTGGTCGAGGGCCCTGGCCGCAGAGCGAGAGGAGGGGGGGCTCCTCCTCTCCTTCACGACGGGCGAGTGGGCGAAGAACGCCGCTCCCTGCCTCACCGACATGTGGCTGATTCTAGAGAACAAGGAGGGCCGGCGGCTCGTCGGCAAAGGACTGACGACCCTACTGGCGAACGCGGCCTCGAAAGACGCGTCTTCGAAAACGGGGGGCGGGGCATGCGACTGCGCGTAAGGGATTACGGCGTGACGGTCGGAGTCATGACGCCGGGGCGGAGAAATTCCATCGCCGACGTGGGGGACGTGACGGTCGGGCACTGTACGGTGGACCTCCCCGACAGGGGGGTGCACACCGGCGTGACGGTTGTGGCGCCCGCCGGGGGGTCTTTGTTTCGCGAAAAATTGGCGGCCGCGGCCTGCGTTTTCAATGGATTCGGCAAGAGCGCTGGCCTGATGCAGATAGAGGAAAAGGGAACGCTGGAGACGGCCGTGGTCCTGACGGGGGTCTCCAGCGTGGGAGTTTTATATGACGCGCTCTTTCGTCGCGAGATGGAGCGGGACGCGGAAATTTGCCGGACGGAGGGCAGCGTCAACCCCTTGATCTGCGAGTGCAACGACAGCTTCCTGAACGACGCGCGCGCGTCGAGGCTCGGGCGCGAACATCTGGACGCGGCGTTTTCCTCCGCGTCCCCCGACTTCGAGGAAGGCGCGGCGGGAGCGGGGCGGGGCATGTCGTGCTTTCAGCTCAAAGGGGGGATCGGCAGCGCGTCCAGGGTCTTCGACGCGGCAGGCGGGGAATTCGCCGTCGGGGCTCTGGTTCTCGCCAACTTCGGGGAGCTGTCCTGCCTGACGGCGGCGGGACGGCGTATCGGCCCGCGCGTCGAAGCGCTGTTGGCCGCGCCTCCCTCGAAAAGTACCGCGGAACGGGGTTCCGTCATTATCGTCATCGCCACGGACGCCCCGTTGGATGCCCGCCAACTGAAACGGCTCGCCAAGCGAGGTTTTCTCGGCGTGGGGCGCACGGGCTCCTTCGTGGGAGACGGCAGTGGAGACGTGGCCGTCGCCTTTTCCACCGCCTTCCGCATTCCCCATACCGCCCCCGAGGGCGGCCGCTGCGTTCGCGAAACGCTGCATGAGAACCTCATCGATCCTTTCTTCAAAGCGGCGGCCGAGGCCACCGAGGAGGCGGTCTTGAACGCCTTGGTCGCGGCCGAGCCCATGAAGGGCCGGGACGGCAACGAACGCCGGAGCCTGAAGGAATTCCTGCCGGCGGCCTTGGAAGGCTGAGGAGCTGGAGAGTTAAAGAGCTGAAAAGCCGGCCTTGGAAAATCGGGGAATTGGGCGTCGATCTCTGCAAATTTTCTTTACTGTTGCTATACTATAGCCATGTTGCATTAAAGGAGTGTTCGCGGCGCCGTCAAAGGCGGCTTTGCGACGCGGTGCGCGTCGCGTATTATAGTGTACGGAGAAATGTGCGCTCCCGGAGGTAATCCTTTTGCGAAATACATTCAAGCTGTGTTTTCTGTCGCTGTTTTTGATTTTATTGATTGCGTTGATTTCGTCGATTTTCCTGTTCCCGCGCCGCGCGGAGGCTCGGGACATTTACGTGCGCCTCGCGGACCGTCCGCCGAGCGTCTCCATCACGTCAGATGGGGAAATGACCCTCGTCGACGCCGCGAAGAAAAGCCACGGGCTGGGAAAATCGGCCGTTTTGACGCGTTCCGGCGCTTCCGTCGCGGTCGCGAAGAACAAATACCCTCTCCCCGCGTATATCTCCAGCTCGGGGCTTCTGGGCTTCAACGGCAGAAAATACAGAGGAAAGTTTTTTGTCACCAAGGAATTTGTGCTGATCAACGCTCTGGACGTAGAGGATTACGTCCGCGGCGTGTTGCCCGCGGAGGCCAGCGCCAACTGGCCTAAAGAGTACCTGAAGGTGCAGGCGATCATCTCTCGCACCTATGGATTGCTCCAGAGCCTGAATCGTTCGTCTCGCGGCTACGATGTGGCCGACAACACTTCCAACCAGGTCTACAAAGGAGCGGGCGTGGAAACCTCCGCCACGAACCAAGCCATCCAAGAAACCGCGGGAAAGGTATTGGCCTACAAGGACACTCTGGCTTTCACCGCTTTTCACTCCGACAGCGGCGGCCATACGGCAACCAACGCGCACGTCTGGGGCAAAGACGTTCCTTACCTGAAAGGGGTGAGGGAGCCGGTGGCGTATCAATCCCCCAACACGAGCTGGACCGCCAAGATCCCGGCCTCGCAGGTGCAGTCGGCGCTGGCCAAGATGGGAGGCAACGTGGGGCGGCTCAAGGAAATCCGCGTCTCGGAGGTGGACTCCGGGGGACGGGCGATCAACCTGACTTTCGTGGGGAGCGGCGGGGCTTTTTCCGTGAAGTCCAGCCGTTTCAGGACGGAGATAGGCCCGAACCTCTTGAAGAGCACGATGCTGACGAGCGGCGCTCCCATGGCGGAGGAAACGTTTGTGAACAGGGTGGCGGAAACGAGCGCCGAGTCGGATGGGTCCTCCGATATTCCCGACGAGGACGGGGCTCTGCTCAATTCCCCGGCCTCCACGTCGAACGCGCTCATGTCCGGGAGCGAGGAGGTGCGCTTGATGCGCATGACGTCGGACGGGGTTTTTACCTCGGCGGAGTTGATGGATATGCTGATAAACCCCGGCAAGCGCAAGGACTATCTTTATATGGGGATGCGGAGAGGCGGCGAGACAAAAAAAGCGCCCCCTCCCCAAACTCCCTTGCCCAAGTCTCTGCCCAAAAAATCGATGCCGGCGCTTCGCCCCACGGAGCCTATTTTGGAAGAAAACGGTTTTTTCGTCTTTCGCGGCAGGGGATATGGACATGGGGTGGGCCTGTCTCAATGGGGAGCCCAAGCCCTCGCCAAAGAAGGCTGGTCGGCCGAACGCATCCTCGCCCACTACTATCCTGGGACGACGGTCAAGCACTTTCGCTAATCGGTGACCGGGGTTTTTTGTTTTGAATTTTTATGACCTCGACGTCTACGACTACGCGCTGCCGGAGTCGCTAATAGCGCAGGTCCCGGCGGTTCCCAGAGATTCTTCCCGTCTCTTGGTATGGAAGGTCTCCGAGGAGAGACGGGAACATCTCCTGTTTCGAGATATGCCGGATTGCTTGGAGCCTGGGGACCTTTTGGTGCTGAACGACACTCGGGTCCTGCCGGCGCGGCTCTGGGGCAACAAGGCAAAAAGCGGGGGAAAGGTGGAGATTTTGCTGCTCAGCCCTTCCACGCCGGATTTTCGTCTGTGGAGGGCTCTGGTTCGACCCGGACGGCGGCTGCCCGTGGGCGCGGAGATATGGGTGGGCGATCGCGCCCTGGTCATCGCGGACCGTGAGGACGACGGCATTCGTATTGTGCGCGTCGGCGTAGACAAGGAGGACGTGCTCGCTTTTCTGGACGAACAGGGAGAAATGCCTTTGCCGCCTTACATCAAGGCAAAGGATTTTTTGTGCGCCCGCGAATCGTATCAGACGGTTTTCGCCCTGAATGAGGGTTCCGTGGCGGCCCCCACCGCCAGCCTTCATTTTACGCGAGATCTCCTGAAACGGATCGAAAGCCGGGGCGTGGAGATTGCGTGGGTCACCCTGCACGTAGGGTTGGGGACGTTCCGTCCGGTGAAAACCAAGGATATCCGGGCTCATCGCATCCACGCCGAGTACTGCCGGCTTTCGAGGGCTACGAAGGAGGCCGTAAAAAAATGCCGTTCGAGGGGCGGACGCGTCGTGGCCGGGGGGACCACCGTAGCCCGAACCCTGGAGTCGATGGCCGCCGAAGACGGTTTAGTCTGCTCGGGAGCTATGGATACGGAACTTTTTATCTATCCGGGCTTTGCTTATAAGGTAGTCGACGCCTTGATCACGAATTTTCATTTGCCCAAAAGCTCTCTTTTGATGCTGGTGGCCGCTTTCGTGAACAACCTGGACGGAGGCGCCGGCCGGGAAGAAATTGCGTTGGAGGCTCTTCGGAAGACGTATTCTCTCGCGATCTCCGAAGAGTATAGATTTTTTTCGTTTGGGGACGCGATGTTGATAGAAAAATAAAATTGACGCGATGACGGATGTTGATGGATATGGATACGAATATGAATGCATGTTGATGGATCTTGACGCATGTCGGCGATGAAAAGGCGATGAAAAAAAGAAGCTTGTTGATCCTGTTTCTGGTTCTGTTTTTGTTGGGGCTGGGCGCGGGCGCCACGGCGTTTTTCATGAAGTTTCCCTATGAGTTCTGGGATCGGTTGCTGCCTCCGTCTCACGGCGAATTGAAGGTCGTGATCGTAAGGCCCGGACTGAACGCCCGACAGTGCGCCCTGGCTTTTTACGAACAGGGAGCCCTGACGGACTCGCCGGCCGCGTTGGCGCGCTGGATGAGCCGATTGGGAATCGACCGCAAATTCCGCTCCGGCCAGTACCGCGTCAGGAAATCCGGCGCGTGGGACATGGCGAGACAGCTTCTGGCGGTGCAGCCCATCGCCTCGAGCCTCACCGTCATTCCGGGCATGGACGTCTTTTCGTTGAGGGAGATCTTCGACGACGTGAAGAATCCCACGTCCCCGAAAAGCGGCGATTTGCTCCGGCAGGCCCTGCTGGACGACCGGCATTACCCCCAACCGATGCGGGAGCTTCTGCCGGAAAGCGAGGAGTCGCGGATCGCGTTTTTGCTGCCGGAGACGTATTTCGTCGTGGAGGAATCCCCCGAGGAGCTCGTCCAGATCGCCAGCCATACCTGGTGGGAGAGATACGGGGAGAGGGCGCGTTCCATGACCTCGAAGGACTTGGGGAAACGAGCGATCGTGGCCTCCATCGTTCAGAGGGAGGCCCTTTGGGACGAAGAACGGGCGACTATCGCGGGGGTCGTCGAGAACAGGCTCAAAAAGAACATGTTGTTGCAAATCGACGCGACGGTCATCTACGCGTGGAAGCTCAAGGGGAAAAATTTGAACCGGGTCCTGTACAGTGACCTCGAGCTGAATTCACCGTATAATACCTACGTCGCGTCGGGGCTTCCGCCCGCGCCGATCTGCGTCCCATCCGCCGAGTCTTGGGAGGCCGCGCTGGAGCCGGGAAAAAATTATTATTATTATTATGTCGCACGTAAGGACGGGTATCACTATTTTGCCCCAACCTATGAAGAACACCGCCGCAACATAAAAAAAGCGAGGGCGGAATAGGAGGTTCATACCGTACATGGCGTCTCGAAATAAAAAAACAAAAGCTCCTGACGGACACGGAAGCTGGTTCGAGCTGGTCGTCTTCCTTTTTATGTCGGGAACCGTCTATTTGATCGGAACCCTGATAGACAGCCCCTGGACGGGCATACGAGGGCAGGCGATCGGCGAATATCTGCGCGGGACGTGGGGAGGAGCCCTGATCGTTCCCCTGTTGTTTTTGTTCTATCTCTGCATCGCCTGGTTCGCCAGGAGCAGGATCCCCAGACCTTTGGGGCAGATCTTCGGCACGCTGCAGCTCTATCTTTCCACGGCTTTCATTCTGGGCTTGTTCCAGCACGCGGCCGGGAAGTCCTCCTGGGCTCTGGCCGAGCCGGGACGCGTGGGGAACGGGTTGGCCCAATTTTTCCTGCTGAACTTGGGAGCCCTGGGCACCATCATCATGGCCCTGATCTCTTTCGCCCTGGCGGCCATCTTGTTTGGCTCCAAATTGCCCATTCGCCTTTTCCAGTTCGTGGCCACCCGTTTCATGGAAAGGGAAACCGGCGAAAGAGACGTCAGGGAAAGAAAAGCGCGAGAAAGAGAAATCAGGGAAATGCGGGAAAGGGGCGCGCGGGGAAGAGGTCGGACGCCCAAAACCGAAAACGACGCCCCGACCGTGATCAAAAACTTGTCGATAAACGACGACGACCTGTTGGCCTCCACGCCCATAGACGGCCTGGTCATCGTGGGGGAGGAGCTGATCAACTCCAACGATTACTCGACGAAACCCCCTGTGCCCGAAAAACCCTCCGTATCCGAGAAAACATCCGAGAAAACAATTGTATCCGAAAAAACGGTCGCGTCTGAAAAATCGACCGCCTTCGAAAAACCGGCCGAACCCGAGCCCGAAATTCCCGCGTTCGAGACGTCCCGACCCCGGAAATCGCCGCAACCTACGGTCCCAGGGCCTATGGCCTCTGAACCTATGCCCTCTGAACCTACAGTCTCAGAACCCGCGGTCTCTGAACCTACGGTTCCAGAGCCTGCGATTCCTGAGCCCTGGGTTCTGGAGCCCACGATTTCCTGGCCCCCCGAGCCCAAGTCCGAAAAATCTTCGCCCGGCTTCGCGGAGGACATCCCGGACGCAAAGAAAAATCAGAAAAGCCAAACCGCGACGGCCATATTGGAAGAGCTTCTGGCCTCCCTGGAGGCGGAGGAATCCCTCGTCGCGCCCGCTTCTGATTCTGATTATAATGCCAATGCCAATGCCAAATTCAATTCCAAATTCGATGCCGACGCCACGCCCGATTCCAAGCCCAGGCCGCGGGAGTACAGGCCCCCTCTGCCTCCGGCGGCGGAGCTGGATCCGGACCAGATCATCGAGATCCCGAGCCCGACGCCCTCCCTGGACGAACAGGTGTTGGAGTTGAAGGACCTGCTCACCCCTTCCTCCAAATTTTCCGGCAAGGAAGCGGCAGGTTTGAAAAAGAACATCCCCGATATGCCGGACGATATGGGGTTGTCGTCCGCGGTGCAGGAGGCTTTTCCCGACGTGAACCTCCCGAAAGACGAGGACGTGGAGCACTTGCGCTCCGTGTCCTTCCCCCCGCCTCTGGACATCTTCGGCCCCGCCGTCAAGAGCGACGAAGGGGACGACGGTTATGAGCTGGCAAACGACCAGGCCAAGATTATCGTGGAGACGCTCCAGAATTTCGGCGTCAAGTCCAACGTGGCGCACATCGTCATCGGGCCGTCGGTGGTTCAGTTTCAGTTGGAGCTGGCCCCCGGCATCAAGGTCAGCAAGGTCTCCGGGCTCGCCAACGACTTGACCATGGCTCTGGCCGTGGTTTCCGTCCGCGTAGAGGCGCCCATCCTGGGACAGCGCTACGTGGGCATCGAAATACCCAACACCAAGCGCAAGGGCATCACGCTGCGCTCCATCATGGAGTCGGAGGAATTTCAAAAAAGCGAGTACAGGCTCCCCCTGCCTATGGGCGTGAGGGTCGACTCCAAGCACTTGGTCTGCGGGCTGGAGGACATGCCGCATCTTTTGGTGGCGGGGACCACGGGGTCGGGCAAGAGCGTTTTCACCAACACCTGCATCCTGGGCATGTGCTCGCAGCGCGGCCCAGAGGAGCTGAAACTCATCTTGGTGGATCCCAAGCACGTGGAGTTCGCCATATACGAGGGGCTGCCGCATCTTCTGGCGCGCCCCGTCTCCGACCCTAAAAAGGCCATCGCCGCCCTGACCTGGGCGGTGCAGGAAATGGAAACCCGCTCGGAAGCCTTCGCCCGCGCCAAGGTCCGCAACCTGGCCTCGTACAACGAAAAGGCCCTGCCCAAGCACAGGTTTCCCCACATTGTCGTCGTCGTGGACGAGCTGGCCGACCTGATGTACACGGCGGGCAAGGAGGTGGAGGGACTCATCGCCCGCTTGGCGCAAAAAGCGCGGGCCGCCGGGATACATCTCATTTTGGCGACGCAGCGGCCCTCCGTGGACGTCATCACCGGGCTCATCAAAGCCAACGTCCCGGCGCGCGTCGCGTTTGCCGTGCCCTCTCAGACGGATTCCCGCACGATCATCGACACCGGCGGGGCCGAAAAACTCTTGGGCAAAGGGGACATGCTTTTTTACAGCACGCGCTACCCGCGGCCGCTTCGGCTCCAGGCCTCTTTCGTCACGGAGGAGCGCACCCTCGAATTTGTGGAGTACATGAAAAACGCGTTCGGAGAGCCGGACTACATCGAGTTCGAGGACCTCCCCAACGGGGGAGGCAACGGAGAGCGTTCCGGCTCCAGCATCGTGGACGATCCCAAGTTGGACGAGGCGATCAAAATCGTCATGGACACGGGCATAGCCTCGGCCAGCGGCCTCCAGCGCCATCTCAACGTGGGATACCCTCGCGCGGGACGCCTGATTACGGGCCTGGAACAACTGGGCATCGTGGGGCCGCAGCTCGCGAACTCCTCCAAGCCCCGCGAGATTTTGATGGACGAAGACGGCGCTCTCGACGCGCTGGACCGCGCGCGCAACGGCGCTCCCTTCGAAGAGGAGTAGGAAAGAAAGCAGGAAAGAAAGCAGGAAGATCACGTTGGAAAACACCGATTCGAGAGACGGCGCTTTACCGCGCTCTTTGCCTCGAGGCTTTTCGCCGCCCCGAGTTTTTTTGTTGCCTCAAATGGAAATGACGTTCGGGCAGGAGGTCGACGTGCGTCAGGTCCTCGTTTTGGGAGGGCGCGCGCCCGAGGCGTCTTGGCTGCGCTCCGCGGCGTCGGGCAAGGCCGTCTGGGCCGCCGACCGAGGCGCGGAGGCCTGCAAAGCCGCCGGGATATCCCCGACGCGCGCCCTGGGCGATTTCGACAGCATCGGCGACGAGGGAAGGCTGTGGCTGGAGCGCCAGAACGTGGCAACCGAACGCTATCCGGCGGACAAGGACTACACGGACTTCCAGCTTTGCCTGAATCGAGCCAAAGGGGACCTGCTGGTGACGGGATGTTGGGGAGGGCGTTTCGACCACGCCTTCGCCAACGTTTTTTCCGTTGCCTGGGGCAGGGAATGGGGCGCGGACGTCCGGGCCTTTGCCGACGAGTCGGAGGCGCTGATTCCTCTTGTGGGAAAGACGACGCTGGAGCTCGTCTTTCGGAAGCGCCCTCTGGCTCTTTCTCTCCTGCCCCTGGACGCCCTGTGCCAAGGCGTCGCCATTCATGGAACCCAATGGGAGCTGGACGAAGCGGAACTCGTCCTGGGACGCCCTTACGCGATCAGCAACGTGCCGGTGAACGACCGCGTGACGGTGAAAATCGAAAGAGGAAGCGTCGGGGTTTATTGTCTTTTCGAAGAAGTCGAGCTATAGTTTTGCTGATAAATTCAGTGCAATATTATCGTCGAGATCGAAGGCGCTCTTCGCTTTCTTGTCGTTATTTTGACTTTGGGCCTTTTGCTTAAATTAAGGAGTTTGCGATGCTGCTTTTGGTTACGGGGGGAGCCGGTTTTATCGGCGGCAACTTGGTGCGTTTTTTGTTGGAACGAGGTCACGGCGTCGTCAACGTGGATAAGCTGACTTACGCGGGCAATCTCGCCTCGTTGGAGGATGTCCGCCTCCATCCCCGCTATCGTTTTATCCTGGGCGACATTCGCGACGCGGATCTGCTGGAAAAGGTTTTTGCGGAACATCGCCCGAGCGCCGTGTTGAACCTGGCCGCGGAGTCTCATGTGGACCGTTCGATCGACGCCCCCAGCGACTTCATTCAGACCAACGTGGTGGGTACTTTTTGCCTTTTGAACGCGGCTTTGACCCACTACGAAAGCCTGCCCGGCGACGTCAGGCATGGATTCCGTTTTTTGCACGTCTCCACGGACGAGGTGTTCGGCTCGCTGGGAGAGGAGGGCGCTTTTTCCGAGACGACGCCCTACGCGCCAAACTCGCCCTACTCCGCCTCGAAGGCCGGCGCGGACCACTTGGTGCGCGCGTGGCGCCGCACTTACGGCTTGCCTACTTTGACGACCAATTGCTCGAACAACTACGGCCCCTACCAATTCCCGGAGAAATTGATTCCTCACATGATCCTTTCGGCTCTGCGAAACGAGCCGCTCCCCGTCTACGGCGACGGCAAAAACGTACGCGACTGGCTTTACGTTCTGGATCACTGTCGGGCGCTCCTGACGGTGCTGGAAAGAGGAACGCCGGGCGAGTGTTACGCCGTCGGAGGAAACTGTGAACGCGCCAACCTGGAAATTGTGCGTTTTATATGCGACGCGCTCGATGATTTGCGTCCGCGCCAGGACGGCAAATCGCACCGCGAGCGGATCACCTTCGTTCCGGACCGCCCGGGCCACGACCTCCGCTACGCGATGGACGCGTCGAAGATAAAAAACGAGCTGGGCTGGAGCCCCCAATGGACTTTCGAAGAAGGAATGCGAAAGACGATCGTTTGGTACCTGGAAAACGAGGCCTGGGTGGACGACGTCTTGAACGGCTCGTACCGCCTGGAGCGCCTGGGGAGGAGCGGCCATGATACGTAAGGGCATTGTTTTGGCGGGCGGCCTTGGGACGCGCCTTTACCCATTGACCCTGGCCGTCAGCAAGCAGCTTCTGCCGGTCTACGACAAGCCGATGATCTATTATCCCCTGACGACCCTGATGTTGGGGGGGATTCGGGACGTGCTGCTGATCTCCACGCCGCGGGACGTCGATCAGTACCGGCGTCTTCTGGGCGATGGTTCGCAGTGGGGGATCCAGTTGACGTATTGCGTCCAGCCGACGCCCGGCGGGTTGCCCCAGGCGTTCATCCTGGGGAGGGAGTTTCTCGCGGGCGAGGGGTGCGCGCTGATCCTGGGGGACAACATCTTTTACGGCGCGTATCTGGGCGGAACGCTGCAAAAGGTCTCGAAACAAAATCGGGGCGCGACGATCTTCGCCTACCGCGTCAAAGACCCGGAGCGCTATGGCGTCGTGGAGTTCGACGCCGCCGGCGGGGTGCGGAGCCTGGAGGAAAAACCGGCGCGGCCCAAATCGCACTTTGCCGTGGTGGGGCTTTATTTTTTCGACGAGACCGTCGCGGACAGAACGCGCGTTTTGACCCCCTCATCGCGGGGAGAGCTGGAGATCGTCGACCTGATCCGTCTGTATTTCGGGGAGGGACTTTTGGACGTGGAGCTTTTCGGGCGCGGCTTTGCCTGGCTGGACACGGGAACCCACGAAGCGCTGTCGGAGGCGGGAACCTTCATCGAAGTGGTCCAGAAGCGTCAGGGCCTGATGGTGGCCTGCCCGGAGGAAGTGGCCTATCGACAGGGCTGGATCGGGGCTGAGGAAATGGAGCGACAGGCCACCCGGCTTGCCGGCACGGAGTACGCGCGGTATTTGATGAGCCTTCTGGGCTCGCTGTCGTGACGCGACGCAAAATTTGGAGGATCGCATGATTCCGTTCAACAAACCTTATCTGACGGGAAACGAACGCGTTTATATAGAAGAAGTTTTGAAAAACGGCCGTTTCTCGGGCAACAACGTTTTCTCGAAAAAATGCGCCGCGTGGCTGGAGGACCGCTTGCAGTGCGCCAAGGCCGTGATCGTCCCCTCCGGAACGGCCGCGTTGGAGATGATGATGATTCTGGCCGGCATCGGACCGGGGGACGAGGTCATCGTGCCCTCCTTCACCTTCAGCTCCACGGCGAACGCCGTCGTCCTGCGAGGCGCCACGCCCGTTTTCGCGGACGTCAGGCCGGACACGATGAACATCGACGAAAAACGGATCGAGGCCGCGGTCACCCCTAGAACGAAGGCGATTTGCCCCGTGTATTACGCGGGCGTCGCGTGCGATATGGAGGCGATCGAGTCTCTGGCGCGGCGGCACGGCCTTTTGGCGTTGCCCGACGCGGCGCAGGCGATAGGCTCCGCCTACAAAGGGCGGCCTCTTTGTTCTTACGGACACATGGCGGCCTTGAGCTTTCACGAGACGAAGAACGTTCACTGCGGCGAAGGAGGCGCTCTTCTGATCAACGATCCGGCCTTTGTGGAGCGCGCGGAGATCGTCATGGAGAAGGGAACGGATCGCAGCAAATTTTTTCGGGGGGAGATCGACAAGTACTCCTGGGTGGACGTGGGATCGTCCTTTTTGGTGAACGAAATCACGGCGGCTTTTTTGTACGCCCAACTAGAACAGTCGGAGAAAATTACCGAGCGCCGGCTCGAACTCTGGACTCGCTACTACCGGGAACTGGAGCCCCTGGAAAAAGGGGGGAAGCTCCGTAGGCCGACCGTGGAGGGTTGTGTTCACAACGGGCACATCTTCTGGATTTTGTTGAACGACGCCGCGATCCGAGACCGCCTGATCTACGAACTGAAAGACAAAGGCATCGGAGCCGTTTTTCACTATATTCCCCTGCACGACGCTCCGATGGGCTTGAACTTTTCCTCACACGACCTTCCGACGGCCGCGGAGTGCTCGGCCCGCCTCCTGCGCCTGCCGCTTTATGTCGAGATGACCCCACAGGAAATGGAATACGTCGTGGAGTCCGTGCGCGAGGTTTTGTCATGAAGGTTGTCGCCGCTGCATGGGAACGCCGCAACCTGGGCTTGGACGTCACAGAGATCTCTCTCGACCGTCTCGATGTCGAAAAAGAGCCGGAAACTCTCAAGGTTTTAAAAGAATACATGATTCCACGACGTTACGTGGTCGTCAAAGTGCCGACCGGCGCGGTCGCCTTTCTGGCACAACTCCAGGCGCTAGGGTTTATTTTTTTGGAGTGCCAATATTCTATTTCTGTGAAATTAAAAGATTATGTTGTTCCTCCTCGTTTTTCCTCCCTTGCCGAAAGTGTATCTCTAGAACCCTTGTCCGATGAGAAATCCGAGTGGCTCAATCTTTGCCGCCTAATCGGCGACGCGATGTTCACAACAGACCGAATTGCTCTCGATCCTCTGTTTGGCGTGGACGTCGCCAATAAAAGATATAAAAACTGGCTGATGGACATGTGGGAAAACCCTTCCATTTTTGTCACCCAAATCAAATACAAAAAACAAAATATCGGTTTTTTTGCCGAAACCCTTGATTTCGAGACTCGAACGTCTCATTGTTTACTTTCGGGATTATTCAAAGTGTGTCAAAGAAAAGGCTGGGGAGGCTCTATTATTCATGGTCCTTTGCGATTGAACATGGAAAGGAAAATAGAGAAATTTTCTACGTCGATCTCTTCCAATAATCTAGCCGTCTGGCGCTGGTATATCCTTTTTGGTTTTTGCATAGACAATGCCAACTATGTCTTTCGTTATTATTTAAATTGAAGTTTTATCGTTATGACGATGAAAATAGAGATAGTGAAGTGAATTTTAAAAATATGGGAAAGCTCGAATCAATATCCGTGGTGTCTCCCGTCTACAAAGCCGTAGGATGCGTCGACGAGCTTTATCGACGTATCGTAAAAGCCGTAAAGACTATCGACGCGACGTTC
>JAISQE010000027.1 GCA_031274425.1 Synergistaceae bacterium
GCCCTTCCCGATAGAGGACGCGAGCGTTCCTGGGTATGGGAAAGCCGCCTTCAATCGTGGGGAGAGCTATTTATCGTGGTTGAGCGAAGAGTGGAGCGACGTCTACGACGAAGATGCCGGCGTCAAGGGAAATCTCTGCGTCAAGGCGTTTACCCTGCCCAGCGAAGGCGGCGACACGAGTGGCGGCGGTTGTGACGCGGGCGTCGCGTCGCTGCTGGCGATCTCGCTGATCGGCGTGTTTTTCGCCGTGAAGGCCGTGAAGAAAGTTTCGTTCGGCAGATTCTAAAGGAGCGATCAAATGACAGGGGGCGGGCCGACGCCCCCTGTATACATTTGCGACCCGGTATCATCCCGCCGTTTTATCATGTACAATTAAACTGAAAGATCGGGTCCGAAGAGTTTCATCCGACGAATTTCATTGGGGACGAACGAAAGGAATCCGCAATTTTACGATCTCATATAAGGGGGAATCTTTATGCCTCTGCTTTCTTGTAGGTTGTGCGGAAAAATTTTCACCTCGGCCGGGGGCAGGACCTGTTCCGTGTGCCTGAGCCGACTGGACGAACTTTACCCCAGAGTACGCGAATACCTGCGCGACAACCCGAAGGTCGGCTTCAACGTCGAGACCCTCGCTGAGGAAATGAAAGCGGACATCCGCGACGTTCAGGCGTTGGCGGATATGGGCTATCTGGACCGCGACGTCAGCAGGCACACCGACAGCGAAACGGCGCTTCGTCAGAAACTGGCCAAAGAGTTCGAGGATTCCTTAAAGCAAATGAAGGACGCGTCGGCTTTTCGAGAGCCGGCTAAAAGCGCCGCCTCCTACGGACAGCAGCGTTACGGCGAAAAGGGCAAAAAGAAATAGCTGGAGACGATACGATGAATGTTTTCGCCGTTTTTCAAATCGTAATTTCCGCGCTTTTGGGCGCGTGTCTGGGGTCTTTTCTCAACGTGGTCGCTCATCGCAGCGTGGAGGGGCGTTGCTGGTGGGGCAAGGAGCGCTCCGTTTGCGAATCCTGCGGAAAAGAACTCGCCGCCATAGAATTGATTCCTCTCGTGTCCTGGCTTCTTCAAAAAGGCCGTTGCCGAGGTTGCGGGGGCAAAGTCTCTCCCCGCTACTTTATCGTCGAAGTCGTCGGGGCCGCCGCCGCTGGCCTCATGGCTTGGCGCTGGGGATTTTCCTGGGCCTACGCCCTTTCCATGGTCGGAGCTTTCGGTCTCCTGCTCAACGCCCTGACCGACTACGAGACGAGGGATGTTTTCGATATGTTTGCTCTGGCTATGGGAATCTGCGGCCTTTTCCTCCGTATTTTCGGCGGGGGAGACGCCGTGATCGACGGACTCATCGGAGTTGCCGTCGGTTGGGGGCTCTTTGCCGTCATCATCCTGGTGAGCCGCGGCGGCATGGGTTGGGGGGACGCCTGCCTCATGGGCGGGGCCGGCGCCGTTTTGGGCTGGAAAATGACTTTGTTCGCTTTTTATATGGGGATCATGGCGGGCGGCGGGGGCATCGCCTGGTTGATGCTTCGAGGCAAAATCAAATGGGGGCGCGGCGATTCCATCCCTCTTGTTCCATACCTCGCCGCGGGAGGTATGGTGGCCTTTTTATGCGGGCCCCAGGTTTTAAGCGTTATCGGGTTGCGTTTTCAGCATTTTGTCCAGGCCGGGTGGCCCTGGTAGCGGAGGCGCGGGGATGACTTTCGCTCAAATATTCGACATCGGCGCGGCGTGCATGTTCGCTTTTTGCGTCGTCCGGGGCGCGCTGCGCGGTTTGACGGGAGAGATCATCTCTCTCTTGGGGCTGATCGCCAGCGTCACCGGCGGATGGACATTTGCGCAGCCCTTGGCCGACGTCGCGCTGAGTCATTTTCCGACCTGGGATCGCTCTATCACCGCGCTGGCCGCTTCCGCCGTCATTTTTATAGCCGTGTCTCTGGTTTTTGCGATCGTCGGCAAGATTTTACGCACCCTGGTGAAGGCGGCCAACCTGTCGCTTTTAGACCATCTGACGGGCGCCGTCTCGGGCGCCGCGCGCGCTTTTTTCGTGGTCCTTCTCGTTTATGGCGTCGTTTCCGTTTTTTCGCCCCTCGTCAAGAGCGATTGGATGGAAGAAAGCCGGGTCATGAGCAACGTCTCCGTGGTCTGGCCCGTCGTTGCGAAGGTGTTGGCGGACAACGGGTGGATCGATGTTTCGTCTTTGACGCCGGACTCGGCGGTCGGGGTTCTCGGTCTGTAACAGAGGGAACATGTACGTATCCGAATCCGTGTTGGACCTGCTTGAGTTCGAAAAATCCCTTTTCCCCTTTATGGAAAATCTGAGAGGCGAGTTGGGGCGGAACGCCCTGGCATCCCTCGCGCCCTGCAAAACCATGGAGCAGTTGGAAGGGCGTCAGGAGCTTTTGAGGGCTTGGTCGGACTGCTCCGACCGGCATGGAGATAAAGAGATCCCCTGGAACGCCAACGCCGTGTGCGTGAGCGGCCTTTTCCCCTCGGCGAAGAAGAGCGGCCTTTTGTCGGGCGGGGAGTTGCTGAAGGTCAAGACCCTGCTCTCCCTGGCGATGCGGGTGAGGGAGGCGCTGTCCGAGCTGAAAACCGACTATCCCCCTTTCGAGAGCCTGGAACGGCGCATCCGCGATTTCGCTCCGGAGCTGGAGGCCTTGTCGGCGATCGAGGAGTCGGGGCGCGTGGCGGACGGGGCCTCGGCCAAGCTGCAGGAGATCCGCAACGAGCTGGAAAACCTGAAACGAGCCGGGCGCAAAACCGCCGGCCGTTTGATGGAGGACACGAATATCCTGAACATGTTGCAGGAGCGGTCCCTCGCTTACCGAGACGGACGTTTTCTCCTGCTGGTGCGGCAGGAGTACGTCAATCGCTTTCCCGGACTTCTGGTCGATCGCTCGGCCTCGGGAAACTCCGTTTACATGGAGCCGCGTATGCTCTCGGCCGTCAACAACAGCATGATGCTGAAGGCCCGGGACGAGCAGGACGAAGAAACGCGTATTCTGATGGAGATCACGAGAAAAATTCTGACGCGGGAGCGCGCCGTTGTGGAAGCGCAGGGGGTTTTGGGCGAGATCGACCTGCTCTACGCCTCCCGGGAGGTCATGCGAAAACGACGCTGGACCCTGCCGTCCCTGTCGCGCCAGACGCAGTTCAATCTGATCGACATGCGCCACCCTCTTTTGAGGGATTCCGCCGTTCCCGTAACCGTGCATTGCAAAACGGGAGCGCATCCTTTCACGTCTCTCGTCATCACGGGGCCCAACACCGGCGGCAAGACGGTCGTGCTGAAAACGGTGGGGCTTTGCGTGACGATGGGGTGGTCGGGGTTGCCCCTGCCGGCCCGGGACGGCTCGTCCATAGGGAACATCGACGCGGTCTACGCGGATATCGGAGACGAACAGAGCATCGAACAAAATCTGTCCACTTTCAGCGCTCACCTGAAAAATATCGTCGGGATTCTGAAGGCCGCGACCTCCAAGTCTTTGGTGCTGTTGGACGAACTCGGCGCGGGCACCGATCCTCAAGAGGGGGCCGCGTTGGGAATAGCGATTTTAGAGACGCTCAAAAACAACCGCGCTTTGACCTTGGCGTCGACGCACCACAATCCCATCAAACAATACGCTTTGACCACGCCCTCCGTAGAAACCGCCAGCATGGAGTTCGACGCGAATAACCTGGCCCCCACCTACCGCCTCCTGATGGGGGTGCCGGGGAAGAGCAACGCGCTCCTGATCGCAAAGCGATGGGGCATGCCCGAAAACGTGCTTTCCTTGGCCTACGCTTCGTTGAAAGCGCAGGATGTTTCCGCCGAGGACCTCATGGGGCAGTTGAACGAGCGCAAAGCGACGCTGGACGTGATGGAGCGCCGGATTGAAAAAGAACGCGCCGAGATGGCGCAGCTCAAGAAAACTTACGAAACGCGCGTCGCGGAGATCGAATACCAAAAAGACAAAATCCTTTCGGCCGCGGACAAACGCGCTTCCGACTTGATATCGAAGGCGGAGGCGGCTTCGCGCGATCTGATAAGGGGCTTGGAGGACACGGCAAAATCCGCGGCTCACAAAGAGTTCAACGCGAAGCGGCAGGATATCCAAAAAATCCGTAAGGGGCTGGAAGCCCGGCACGCCAGACGCGTCGCTCGAGAGTTGGAGAACAAACCGGAGGCGTTTGCCCCCAAAGAGGGCGTAACGGTTCAAGTCGCGGGCAGCGATATCGTCGGGGTGATCGAGTCCGTTAAAAATGGCAAGGCCAGGCTTGTCGCCGGCCCCATGCACGTGGAAGTTCCCGTGGAGCGGTTGATGGAAACGCGGAAAACGGCTAAAATAGCGCTTCCCCCGGTGGATACGACCTCCGCGATGAAACGCGAGACGGTGCCTAGTTCCCTGATGGTGCGGGGGATGAGCGTGGACGAGGCGCTGCCCCTGACCAGCGCGTATCTGGACAAAGCCTACAGGGCGGGGCATTCCAGCGTTCTCGTCATTCACGGACGGGGAGAGGGGGTATTGCGCCGCGAAATTCACGCCCTTTGCGCCCGGTTGAAATACGTGTCCGACTACCGTCTCGGCGAAGCGGGCGAGGGCGGTTACGGCGTCACGGTCGTGGAGTTCGGAAAGTAGGTTCACGATAAAAGATCGCATTGTTTGATCCCAGAAGAAGCGATGCTTAAAAGAAAAGTGATGCTTAAAAAGTGATGTTTAAAATGAGAAGTGACGCTTAAAATGAAAAAAATATTGAATGCGTTGGCGAGTTTGTTCCGCGTCGAAACCGTATGGGTGGACAAAGGGCAGGGCAGGTGGGTGCGGCGGCGGTACTATCATCCTTTGACGAGGATAATTGTGATCGTGGCCTTACTGACCTTGGGGATCTCCTGGGGCGTGAACTTTTTTTCTTCAAGCAAGCCCGAAGAGCCGGAGCCTCGGAGCGGGCCGCCGGCGGAGCCTCTTGGACAGAGGATCACGACGCTCAAAATAACCGACTTCTTCCCGGAGCCCACCGTCTCCGCCGAGCCGTTTCCGGGCCCCATTCCTGTAGAATTGTCTGTAGATGACGACGAATACTGGGTTCGTATCGATAAGGGGGATTACAGGCTGTATCTGTACCGGGGCGGCGACGTAGAAAAATCTTATAAGGTGGGGGTCGGCAAAAATCCGGGCAACAAGGAACGCGCGGGCGACAACAAAACGCCGAACGGCATCTTCACGGTGCAGTCCATCGAGAACGCCAGCAGTTGGACTCATGATTTTCGAGACGGCAAGGGCGCCATCAAAGGCGCTTACGGCCCGTGGTTCATCCGGCTTAAAACGGGTTGGCGGGGTATCGGCATACATGGCACCCATGACCCCAACTCGCGGGGTTCCATGGTTTCCGAGGGGTGTATCCGCATGTTGAACGATGAATTGGAGGAGTTGAGGCAAATCGCCTTTAAAGATATGAAAGTGGTGATTGAGGAATGACGGATGTCGACGAACGGAGAAAAAGCTCGGACCGGCGTACCGGGGATAGGAGAGAAACGGATAGACGATCGAATTTTCGGCTGAGCGCGGAGTGGGAAGGGCCGGAGCGACGGGTCGCCGAGCGAAGGAGATCGGAAAGACGGACGGTCGAGAGACGTTCGGCGGCGCTTCCCGAGGGATTGTACTTGCTGGACCTTCCTCAGCCCCGGCCGGGTTTTCGTTATCTGATTTCCGCGTGGTTTTTCGTGGACTCGCTGGGAAGAAGAGTGGTCGTCGATCCCGGCCCTCCGAGCACCATTCCCCTGCTTCTCGACCAACTATCCGCGATTACGAATGGCGTCGACCTCGTCTTGTTGACCCACATCCATCTGGATCATTCCGGAGGAATAGGGCAGTTTTGCGAGCGGTACGGAAGCGCGAAGGTTCTGGTTCACCCCAAGGCCAGGAGGTACCTGGTCAACCCCGAAAAGCTATGGAAAGCCTCCCTCGAAACCCTGGGAGACATCGCCGAGATGTACGGCGCTCCTTTGCCTTTGAATCCCGGTTCCCTGCTGGACCGCGACGAAATTCCCGGAGTGACGGTTCTCGAAACGCCGGGGCACGCTCCGCATCATCTTTCTTTTCTCGTTCCCTTCAGAAACGAAAAGCTTTTTTTCGTGGGCGAGGCGGCGGGGATTTTTCTCCCTCTGGCGTCGTCTCCCACCTTGCCCTACATGCATCCGACGACGCCGCCCAAATTCGACGGAGCCGCGGCCCAGGCCTCGCTTCGCAAAATCGAATCCGTTCTTCAGGGCGACGAGCTCCTCTGCTATTCTCATTGGGGCGCGGCGCGTCGCCCTCGGAGCCGGATCGCGCTGGCGAAAGGCCAACTCGACGACTGGCTTTCCCTGGTTTCCGAGATGAAGGATCAGCCCGAGGACGTCATCACCGAACACCTGCTTTCGCGCGACTCTCTTTTGAAGGGATATTCTCAGTTATCGGAAGAGCTGCGGGAACGCGAGGCTTTTTTTATCGAACACAGCGTGAAAGGGTTTCTGGAGTACCTGCGGAGAGCGAGCCCTCCAAAATAAAGAGACGGGAAGGATCCGAATGAAAATTGAAGTCGCGCCGGAAGTGTTTGCTTTGTTTCCCGGTTATGTGCGTCATGTGCTTGTGCTGAGGGATGCGGACAATACAAAAGAGGTTCCCGAACTGGCCGAACTCCTGGTGAAGGAACAAAACCGAATGAGATCGGAGGAGGCGTTTGCGGATTTGAAGACTCACCCGCTCGTCGCTTCATGGCGCGACGCGTTTCAGTCTTTCGGGGCCAATCCCAACAAATGCCCTCCGTCCGTCGCCAACTTGATCAAAAGGGTGCGCGGCGGCAAGGACCTCCCTTACGTGAACAGCCTCGTGGCGATTTTCAACGTGGTCAGCATGAGATACGTGTTGCCGGCCGGGGGCGACGATCTCGACAAGGTGAGGGGAGACATTCGCCTCACGCGAGCCCAAGGCCGCGAAAGTTACACGCCGTTGGGTTCCCCCGAGCAAAAAGAACACCCGGCCCCCGGCGAAATCGTGCTGTTGGATACGGGCAACGACGAGGTCTTTTGCCGCGCCTGGTGCTGGAAGAACGGAGACGTCAGCAAGATAGAGGCAAGCACGCGCAGGGTGGCGATCAACATCGACGCCCTGCCTCCCCTTGGCGCGGAGGACGGAAGAGTCGCGGCGTTGGAAACCCAAGAGATGGTGCGAAGGTTCTGCGGGGGAAGCTCGGAGCTGTATCGGCTGGATGCCGCAAACGGAAGCATCGAATGCGGATAGGGAGAACGCTTCATGTTTATCCATCGATAACCTCGACTCCTCCAGCCGTTCAAACGGCCGTTTCTTCAAGGCCTTTCAGAACATAAGGGCGATGCCTCAGCAGCAACACGAAACGATCCTGGGGAATTTCCAAATACACAGGCCACACGGTGGTCAGGTCGTCCAGCCCGACGATGGTAATGCCGGCGGTCTGGACGACCTGATCATAAAGGACCGTGAGGCCGGCCCGCTCCATAAATTCGATCGATTGCTCGATTCCGCTGTAATATTCGTGATTTCCGACAATGGCAAAAGCGCCGTATTTCGCGTTGTGGTCGGAGACGAGCGAGGCCTCCTCGCTTCTCGACGCCTCGCGGAAGTCCCCGCGCGGGGATGACCATGTGGACCTCCCGCAGATCCCAGGCCTCGTAAAAAGCGTAGATGACAGTGCAGAAGACGACGAAAAGAGAGAAGGTCACGTTTCTCCTTGGAGTGACGAAGTCCTCCGCGTGTGTTTTCGCGATCTTGTCCCAAAGGGAAAGCAACATTTTCAGAATGTCCGCGGCGACTACAATCGAGGAGATCATGCCCACAATCACGTATTCCGTGACGGTCAAAGCGAAAAATATTTCGACGAAGCGTCCGTTGCCTGTGACTTCAAAGTATCGCGCGATCGGGGAAAAATTGAACGCGATGGCCGTTCCGACATAGAGCCACAGCCATCGCCCCCCGCCGAACCCCTGTCGTAGTTTCCAGTAAAGGTAAACGTGCAGCGTCGCGGTGACGCCCATGAGGGAAAAAATCAAGCCGAGAACTCCCCGGCGCGGCTGATGTCGGCAACCGCGTCGAAACGTCGTTCCAGATCGGCGTAAAGAGCCTTGAATTGGCCGTAAACGGCATCGTATCGCGCGTAGTCCGCTTCGTCAGGCTCAGTCACGGCGGCTTCTTTCACCCAACCCTTCACCGTCGCCAGGTCCATGCCTCCGCCCAGAGCCGCCAGCATAGCCGCGCCGTAGGCGCCGCCCTCATCCACTGCCGGCGTCGTGACGGGGACTTTCATGTTATTGGCCAACATTTTGCGCCATACTTTGTTTTTAGCGCCGCCCCCAACCAAGAGAACGCGTTTTATCGGCATCCGTTCCCTCAAAAGCTCGAAAGAATCCCTCAGGCCGTAGGTGATCCCCTCCATCACCGCGCGGAAAATGCGCGTCTCGTCGCTCATCGTGGAGAGCCCGAAAAGGACTCCACGCGCGTTGGGGTTGCGGTGGGGCGTTCTCTCGCCTTGAAGGTAGGGCAGCCATAACAATCCGTCGCTCCCGATCGGGGTCCGCTCGACGCCCTTTTCGATTTCATCCCAGGTAAAATTGGCCCCCATTTTTTCTTTGAACCAATTCAAGGACGACGCCGCCGACAACATGACGCCCATGTAATACGAAAGGTCCGGCAACACGTGGTTGAAAAAGTGCAGCTTGCCGGTTTTGTCGGAAGCCGTCTGTCTCGTGGCCCCGACCACCGTCCCCGAGGTGCCGATCGACACCATGCAGTCGCCCTCTTCGCAGATGCCGACGCCGAGGGCCGAAACCGCGTTGTCCGCTCCGCCGGCGACGACCTCTATTTCGTCCCACGAAAGCTTTTGAGCCAGGTCTTTGCGCAGACGCCCACGCGCTTCAAAAGAGCCCTGTATGCGGGGCAGCAGGTTTTTGTCGATGCGCAAAGCCTCCAACAAAGGCGCGCTCCATCTCCTGCGAACCACATCGTACATCGCGCTGCCCGAGGCGTCGGAAGGGTCGCACCCGAGAACGCCGGTCAGCCTGTAAGCGATATAGTCCTTGGCTATCAGGCACATCGCGATCTTTTTGTAGACTTCGGGCTCTCGATTGCGCAGCCACAAAATCTTGGGCAGGGTAAAGCCAGGGTAAATCGGGTTGCCGGTCAATTCGATGACGCGTTCTTCCCCTCCGAGCGCCTGCGTGGCGGCCTCGCATTCCGACGCCGTTCGCTGATCGCACCAGAGGATAGCGTTTCGGAGGACGTTTCCGTCTTTGTCCAGAGGCACGAGGGTGTGCATCTGACCGGACAAACCGATACGCTCGACCGTCATGTTCTTGGGAACGGCCCGCAGCAGCGACAGCACGCCTTCCCACCAGCTTTCCGGGTCCTGCTCCGCCCACGCGGGGTGGGGCGTCAAAAGGGAAAGCGGGTGCGAAAAACTGCCGACCACATTGCCCGACGCGTCCACGGCAAGGGCTTTTATGCCCGTCGTTCCCACGTCGATGCCCAGGTTTACATTCATTTTTACGCTCATTGTCATCACATCGCATTCTTTCGTTTTTTGAACTGACGTCAAACGCAACAACATCAAACACGACAATAGCCAGCAAAACCACGCGCTTCACACGCTTCACAGTCTGCCGGCAACTTCGATCGGTGCCGAGAATTGTTTTGTGATCACACACATTGCGACATCAGGCTATTCCCAAGGGGAACATTTGTCAATAGAACTCGGCCCTCTGGCATGGCAAACGCATCGGGAAGGGCTAAAGCATTTTTGCGCATGAAATTTATCAATTAAGTAATAGCAATGTTTTACAATTATCGTGCGCTTGCCCTGTTTTTTGTTGACGACGCACTTGACAAACAGGAACGCACATGCTATAAACCCCTACTAAGAGGCGCCGCTTCACCGGATTGACGATATCGACCGAGTTCAACGTCATGTCCGCTTCAAGGCTTGCGGCGCCGCGAATGACGGCTTATCTTTTTCGTCTTTTGAAAAATGTAACACAACTAGATTGTGTTACATTTCTTTGGAAAGAAAAGCCGGTCGACAACTGAAAGGAGGTGTGTTTTGAAAGAGAGCGAATTCTCTGTCAATAGGTTCCGAACGATTGTGGCGATATGGATGAAATGAGTCACAGAGAGGAAAGAGAAGAAATTTTTCTCAACAAAAAATGTAACACAATCTAGTTATGTTACATTTTGGGATGAAGGCTTGCTACCGCTACCTTCATCGCACCATAGGATCGGTCTGGAGGGCATGGATAACCCGACGGACGTAAAACTTGGGGACGGATGGATGCCGATGCCCCACACACACAGGGAGGTAAAATACCATGGCGCTTGTTGTCAACAACAACATACCCGCACTTCAAACGTACAATGCTGTCAACGCAACCACTAACTCTTTACAGAAATCCATACAGAAGCTCTCCACCGGACTTCGCATCAACAGCGCCGCCGACGACGCCGCTGGGCTGGCGATTTCGGAGAAGATGCGCGCCCAGACTCGCGGCCTCGACCGGGCCATCAGCAACTCTCAGGACGGCATCTCCATGCTCCAGACGGCGGAGGGCGCTCTCTCCGAGACCCACAGCATCCTCCAGCGTATGCGCGAGCTTTCCGTTCAGTCGGCCAACGACACGCTGACCCAGCAAGACCGGGGCTACATCCAGTTGGAGATCGACCAGCTCCGGGAGGAGATCACTCGCATCGCCAACACTACCCAGTTCAACAAGAAGAAGCTCCTGGACGGCTCCGCGGCCGCCCTGTGGTCCAGCGACAAGCTGACGACCAAGGCCCTCGTCAACGGCGGCTTGCGCAGCGTGGACCAGTTCGGCCAGAAGACCTCCGCCGAGGGCAACTTCATCATCGACGTCAACGCGACGCCGGGCAAGGCCCAGGTGCAGAAGAGCGACGTCTTCACCATCAAGCATCAGGACGTGGTGATGAACGTCAGCACCAACGGGCAGCTCGGCATCAACGGCGTGTCGGTGAACAACGTCCCGGCGGGCGACTATCAGGTGACGCTGACGGACAGGATGTACGAGCTGGCGCAGGACGACAGCCTCGACCCCGACCAGCGTTATCTCGCTCAGCGTCTGAGCGCGAACATCGTCTCGCTCTATGGCGTCGATGACGGCTATGACTGGGCCACGGTGGCCGTTACCGACATCGACGACGCCAATCACACCCTCACTCTTACTCTGGCCGGCAGAGTTACAGGAGCCGGCGATCAAGCGACTCTTGTATTTGATACCGTGACAGGAGAGATGATCTCCCCGCCGGATACCGATTTCTTGGATAATGGTGTCTACATCACCGGCTCTATCGGCGCCAATTTCGACACCTCCAAGGTCAGGGTCGCGACGTACGGCGGCCCCTCTTCCGCTCCTTCCGGCTTCGATCTTCTGCCCGATGACGGCACGGTCATCAACGTCAGCATCGCGGGCACGCCCAGAACAATTACAGTACCACCATATCCAGACCCGGTTGTCACTTTTGGAGGCGTCGCCTCCGGCTCCACCATCGACGCCACCAGCGACTCCACCCTTGCCGCCAGCCTTACCGCCGGCGCAGATGTCAATTTCACTTATGACTTTACGGATAACGCGATTGTCGCGCAATGGCTTGGCGAGCACCCCGGCTACGATGAAGTCTACCTAAGAGTGGACGTTACCGCCGTCGGCAACCCCGCCAGAGCTGACGATGTTTCCAACCAATTCACCGTCTCCCTGGTCGCGAAATCCTCAACAAACAACTCTCTGTCGCCCATTACCCTCGCTTACGCGGATATTAATGGATCCCTTTTGCAAGACGACGGCGTTACAGACTCCGGCCTACTACACCTCCAGGCCGACCTTGACCTCGACGACGGCGGCCCCCTCAGTGGCATTTTCACCATTCCCGGCAACGACCTCGTTTTCGCCTTCGACGTCACCGCGCCTGCCACTGCCGCAGGCCAATACGCCGAGTACCAACTTAACGGTGTTAACCTGAACGGGGCCGTCACGGTTACCACCAACGATGACGGCGGGTCTGCCCTTCTGGCCAGGGCCTTCGCGGACATGGGGTTCGACTTCTCCGACGTGACCGCTGGCGGGCATGAGATCAGCTTCAGGGTCATCGATAATTG
>JAISQE010000029.1 GCA_031274425.1 Synergistaceae bacterium
TCCTCCTGCTTGGCGTTGCTCCAAAGGCTGGAGGGAAGCCCCGTGGACCACCCGAAGAGCCGATTTCCCACGATGGGTTTGTTGGGGGCGGCAGGGAAGTTCGTCAGTTTGGCGACTAGTTCGGACAGTTCCAGCAGTTTTTCGAGCCGAAGCCCCGTCTTGACCCCGTAAAGGGCTTCGAGGGACACCACCAGCGGTTCCAACGCGACGCTTCCGGCCCGTTCTCCGATTCCGTTGACCGTGACGTGCGCTACGGAAGCACCCTCCTTCAGCGCCGCGATCGTAGAGGCCGTCCCCAGGTCGTAGTCGCTGTGGAAATGCGCTTCCACGGAGAAAGAAAATCGCTCTTTCAGCTTGCGGATTCTGCTGGCCGCCCCCTCGGGGGAGAAAGTGCCGAACGTGTCCACCAGGGCCAAAGAGTCGATGTGCCCCTCTGTGGATACTTTATCCACGAAATCGATGAGGTACTCCAGTCGCGCGCGGGAACCGTCCGCTGGGAAAAGAGTCACGTAAAGCCCCATGTCGTGCGCGGCCTTGGTGGCCTCGACGCAAGCGGCGGCGGCCTGCTCCGGAGTCCAGCGTTTGCCGAACTTCAACATTTCCTCGCTGCCGATGATCTCGCAGATGACCCCGTCGACGCCGAGGGATTTTGCCAGCTCCATGTCCTTCGGCATGGCGCGGCAGAAACAGAAAATTTTCGCTTTCAGCCCCATCGACGCGATTTCCTTGATGGCCTGCGCGTCCTCATCCGAAGTGGCGGGAGTTCCGGCCTCGATACGATGCACCCCGACCTCGTCCAACTTTTTCGCTATCGCCACCTTGTCCTTCAGGTTCAGGACGATCCCCGCCTGCTGTTCCCCATCCCGCAGGGTCGTGTCCAGAATCTCGACCTGCGGGGCGAAATGAAACCCCTCTCGAACGTCCTCGTCGTAGTTCGACGGGGAAACCCACCATTTTCCTCGCTCGCTGTTTCCCATAAAATAAACCTCCTGTACGCGATACTTTCCGTTTTTCCCTACTGAAGGGCCATCACTTTTTTGATCAGTTCCTCGCCGTGTTTGGCCGTGTAGGCGTCGTACACGGGCTTGCAGAGGTCGAGGAAAGCCTGCTTCTCCTCCACTGTGAGCTCGTTGATCTGAATTCCTTTATCCCTCAGCTCGTCCAGGTACTCCCTGTTCTGTTTCTCGATCACCTCGCGCTGGAAGGGCTTTGTCTCCGCGGCGACGTCCGCGACGATCTTTCTCAGATCTTCCGGAAGCTCCTCCCAAAAGCTCTTGCGAATGAGGAAGGGGGCGGAGCTGTAGATATGCCCGGTCAGGGAAATGTACTTCTGCACCTCGTAGAACTTCGAGGTGGCGATGACTCCGATGGGGTTCTCCTCCGCGTCCACCGTTCCCTGTTGGAGGGCGGTGTAAAGCTCCGAGAAGGCCACGGGGGTCGGATTCGAACCCAACAACTTGAAGGACTCGATGTGAAGCGGGTTCTCCATCGTGCGGATCTTCAACCCCTTGAGATCCTCGGGTGTCCTGATGGGGCCTCTGTTGTTGCTGATGTGGCGATACCCCAACTCTCCCGAGAAGAGAATGAGAATATCATGGGGTTCCAGGTACTTGTTGAATTCGTCGGTCAGGAAATCGTCATAGGCTTTGTGGGCCACTTCCCGCGTCTTGAAGAGGAAGAGCAGGTCCATGATCGTCATGCGATCGTCCAGCGTCAGAAGGCTGGATCCTCCGACCACGGCCATTTCCAGGGTTCCGATGCTGAGGCCCTCAATCGCCTGACGGTCGCTTCCCAACTGCCCGTTGGGATAAAGCTCAACGACCACCCGGCCGCCGGTTTTCTCCTCGATGTCCTTCTTGAATTTTTCATTGAGCGCGATGTAGCTTCCGTGAGATTCCGCTCCGATGAAAGCCACTCTGATCGTGTACTCCTCCGCGCCCGCGGGGAAAGCGCCCAAGACAACCACAGCGATAACCCATAAGACCGCATACTTCATTACCCGTTTCATTACCTGTTTCATTTCCAAAACACCGCCTTCTCTCGATTTTTGCGACAGGGTCGCTAAAGCACTCTATTGGGGGCCTCGCCTTCGAGCAAGGCCGTTTTCATCGTCCGCGCAGCGAAGACGCGAATATCCACGCCGGCCGCGTCGGAACGCCAAGCCGCGTGCGGGGTGACGATCAGATTTTCCAGAGAAAACAGGGGATCGTCGAAGGAAGGCGGCTCGGCCTCCAGCACGTCCGTCGCGGCGCCGCGAATCCAGCCCTCTTTCAGGGCGCGGTAAAGAGCGGCGGAGTCCACCAGCCCGCCCCGCGCGGTGTTGACCAGGTACGCGGTGGGCTTCATCATGCGCAGCCGCTTCTCGTCGAACATGTGGTGGGTGGAGTCCATCAGCGGGATGTGGATGGAGAGGACGTCCGCCTCTTTCAGCAAATCCTCCAGGGTGTCGCAGACCCGAACGTTCATCGCCTTGGCCGCGTTATTGTTGATCATGGGGTCATACGCGACGATCTCCTTGAAAAAAGGCCGGGCCTTGTTCGCGACGACCCGGGCCATGCGCCCGAAGCCGGCCAGGGCGAAGGTCAGTTCGTCCGCGCGCCTGCTTTGCGGAGCCGTGAGGGAGTTCCACACCTTCGCCCGAATATCCTTCATGTAATAGGTCATGTTGCGAACCAACATCAGCGCCATCGTCAGCGTGTGGGTCGTCACCTCGTCGACGCAGTAGTCCGGGACGTTGTAAGCCTGGATGTTTTTTTCCTTCAGCGCGGCGAGGTCGAAATTGTCCACGCCCAAGCCCTGCCGCACAAGGACCTTGCACTTTTTCAGTTTTTCGACGACGGGCCGGTCGACGTTCGTGGTCAAAACAATCAAGCCGTCGACGTCCGGGAGCATCTTTTGAAAAGCGTCCTCGTCTTTCCACGCCGGGTTGAGGATTTCGATGCCGCTTCCATCGAACACCTCCTTTTCGAGCCCGTGCTCCGCGTTGTTCAGCATTCCATAAATTCCGACGGTCCATTTGCCCATACTTCTCTCAAGTCCTTTCCTTAATTTTTATTTGAACGCTATTTAAAAAGCGAGGGAAGAAACATGCTCAGCGCCGGAATGTAGGTGGTCAGAAGCAGCGTCGTGATCATGGCCAGCACGAACGGAGCGATGAAGCGGCTGATCTTCGCCACGGTCGTGTCGGCGACGGCCGCCGCGACGAAGAGGTTGATGCCGTAAGGCGGCGTGCAAAAGCCGATCGCCAGGTTCACCGTCATGATGACGCCGAAATGGACGGGATCGATCCCTATCTTTGTGACGATGGGCAGCAGAATGGGAGACAGGATGATGCAGGCCGAAATGTTGTCGATAAAGCAGCCGACCATCAGCAGGAAAATATTGATGATCGCCATGATGACGAAGGGCGAGGAGGAAACCGACGACAGATAGGAGGCGACCATGTTGGGCACCTGCTTCATGGTGATTAGGGCCGCGAACGACGTGGAAAAAGCCAGGGTGAAGGCGGTGGCCCCCGTGATCAGGCCGGTGTCCTTGAGGGCCTCGTAAATTTCCTTGACCCCGATTTCTTTATAGACGAAGACCCCCACAAACAGGGCGTAGACGCATCCGACGACCGCGGCCTCGGTGGGGGTGAATACCCCGCCGTAAATACCCCCGAGAATGATAATCGGCATGAAGAGGGCCCACAGGGATTCTAGGAACGTCTTCCATTTCTCGGCGCCGTCGCGGTCGCTGCCGGAGTAGCCGTATTTCCTGGCGAGCAGGTAATTCGCCCCCATCAGCATGAACCCCATGATCAGCCCCGGCACGACGCCGGCCAGGAAGAGGTCGGCCACCGACGCCCCCGTGATGACCGCGTAGATGACGAAGGGAATGCTGGGCGGGATGATGACGCCGATGGAACCGGCCGCTGCGGTGATCGCCGCCGCGTAGTTGACGTCGTACTTTTTTTCTTTCATGGCGGGGATGATGATCGTGCCGATGGCGGAGACCGTCGCGGGGCCGGAGCCCGATATGGCGGCGAAGAACATGCAGGCGACCGTGGTTACCATGCCCAGTCCCCCGGTTATCTTACCCACCATGACGTCGGCCAGGTCCAGAAGCCGGCGCGAGATCCCGCCGTAGAACATCAAGTTTCCCACCAGAACGAAGAACGGCAAAGCCAGCAAGGGAAAGGAATCCAGGCCGGCGACGGCGTTCTGGGCGATGAGCAGGACATTGAGTTTGGTGAAAAACATAATGACGAGCGTGGTGGTGACCCCGAGGGCGATGCCGATCGGAAGGCCGACGGTCAGGAAAAACACGAAACAGACCAACAGCGTAATCAAAAACATTTCACACGGCCTCCTCTGCGCGTATCGCGCGGGCCGAGAGCTTGGCGGCCAGAATCTGGAGCAGCCGGAAGGACATCAGCGCGCAGCCGACGGGAACGGCTAGGTAAACCCATCCCATCTTGATTTGCAGAGCCGCGGAAATGGTCTTCCTGGAGAAAACAAGGCGGGCCAGGCCCGCCGACTTCCAGGTCAGGAACAGCGTAAAGGCGAGCCACGTCAGGTGCGCGACCCAGAACAAAACTTCCTTCCCTTTGGGAGGGCAAAGGTTGACGACGATGTCCAGATTGATATGGCGCGAACGCTTCGTCGCGAAACTGGCCGCGATCCATGCCTGCCAGACAAAAAGATATCGCGCCATTTCCTCGCTCCAGGAGAGCGAATCCCTGAACACGTACCTCATCACGACCTGGGTAAAAATCAGTGCAACGCTGAAGAAAAGGGTTGAAACCAAAAAAAGTTCCTCGAATTTGTCGTCGATAAACAGAAGCAATTTCTTCATGATATCGATCCTCCTCGATAATGCGGCGCCTGAACGCCTTTAGACTCGAATGCGAAAATCCGCAACGACGAAACGCTTCTCGTCCCAGATGACGGGGTTGAGGTCCAATTCCTTGACGTGCGGTAGGGTCAGCAGCAGCCGCTCCAGTTTCTCCATGATGCCGATCAGCTCTTCGATATCGACGCCCTCTTTGCCTCGATAACCCTCCAAAAGGGGCCAGCAGCGGAGGGATTGCAGCATTTTCAAGGCGCGCCCGCGGCCGAAAGGAACGTGTCCCATGCTCACGTCCTTGTGGATCTCGACGCCCGTGCCTCCTGCCCCCACAAGCAACACGTGTCCCAGCGAAGGGTCGGAATTCGCTCCTAAAATAAGCTCCACGCCGGACCTAATTTGCTCCTGAATCAAAACGCCGTTCGCCCCCGCGAATTTTTTCATCAGCGCGCCGACTGTCTCTCGAAGTTTCGCCTCGTTTTGCAGGTTCAGGACAACGCCGCCTACGTCCGATTTGTGCACGATGTCGGGGTGCTCGATTTTCGCGACGACGGGATAAGAAAGCGCCAGTCCCTCGCACTCTTTCCCCGAACAGACCAGAGCCGAGCGAACGATGGGCAGGCCGAACGCGGAAAGCAGATTCCGGCAGGCCTCCGCGGAAAGATAGCCCGACCCCGTGGCGAGCGCCCGGCTTTCCGCCCTGCGGTCAAGAGCGGGTTCCTCCGCCGCGAGGGGGATCTCCGCCTCGGGAAGGTCACGGCGCATCGAGGACAGAATCTCCACCGTCTGCTCGGGGTAATCGAAGCAGGGGATCCCCCTTTCCAACATGACCCGGCGTCCGCCCTCGCCGGCCGACGGGCCGAAGAAACAGGACACGACGGGAAGCTGGTTCGAGGAGCTCGAAAAAGCGTCCGCCGCGGCCTCCGCGACAGCGCCGGTATCCACTCCGGCGGGAGGAACCACCATCAAAATCAGCGCGTCGTAGCATCCGCTTTCGATCATCTTTTTCGCGGCGAGGGAGTAGTGCTCCGGCAAGGCCGTGGCCACCAGATCCAGCGGATTTCCGGTCGAGGCCTGAGGCATGAGTTCCCGCGCCAGATCTTCTCGCAGGGTCTGGGGCATCGAAGGCAGTTCGAAGCCCGCGTCGCTCAGCGCGTCGGCGATCAAGGTTCCCGGTCCTCCGGCGTTGCTGATCACCCCTACGCGCTTTCCCGAAAAACGCGGCATTTTCGACAGAGCGCTCGCGAGCAAGAAGGCTTTTTCCAAGGTCTTCGCGCATATCGCCCCTGTTTTTTCGATCAACGCCTCCGTGATGGCGGCGTCTCCGGCGAGACTGCCCGTGTGAGAGCTGGCGGCCTGAGCTCCCGCCGCGGTTCTTCCCGATTTTACAATGATGATCGGCTTCAGGGCCGCGGCCTTCCCGACGACGCGGACAAAACGCCCCGGGTCGGGGACGGTCTCGAGATAAGCGAGGATCACCGAGGTGTTTTTATCCTCGGCCATAAAGGGAAGAAGGTCGTTGATCGTCACGTCGGGCTGGTTGCCCGTGGATGCCAGCATCGAAAAACCGATCCCCAGAGCGCCGGAGAAATCGATGAGGGCCGACCCTATGGCGCCGCTCTGGGTGACGAACCCGACGCGCCCTTTCCGGGGAGAGACCTGCAACATATTGGCGTTCAGAGATACGGACTCCTCCGTGTTGACGAGCCCCATGCAGTTGGGTCCCAGAAGGCGCATATTGTGGTGACGGACCGTTTCCACCAGTTGCCGCTCCATGTCGGCCCCCGCCGCGCCGATTTCGCGAAACCCCGCCGAGAGAACGACCAGGGCCTTGACTCCCTTCTCCCCACACTGCTTGGCGATGTCGAGGACTGCCTCTCCTGGGACGGTGACGAGCGCCATCTCCGGCGTTTCCGGTAATGCCGACACGGAGGAACAGCCTTTGATTCCGTGGACGTCCTCTCCTCCGCGATTGACGGCCCGCACTTTGCCCTTGAAGCCCTGCTCCAGCACGTTTTTGAGAACGGCATTGCCCAGGCCAGGGCGGGCGGACGCCCCGACGACCACCAGACTCTGAGGATACAGGAGGCTCTTCACCGAACATTCGTGGAGAGGGCGATAGGTTTCCCAGCTCTCGAACTTCACTCCCTTCGGAGCCGCTTCGCCTCGATAGTGCAGAAGGCCTTCCCCGTCCACGCCGAAATGCCCGTTCGCCACCTCCAGCAGGGTACGCGCCCCTATCAAACGTCCCTGATCGTTGACGGGGCCGAGGTAGCGCCGGACTCGTTCTTTCCCATCCAAACCGTCGTCGGCGTCGACGGGGACCCCGGGGGAAATCATCAGAATGGGGCCGCCGTCGATGACGGGCGTGGCAAGGTAGCTGCTGGCGCGTATCTCTTTCTCGCCGCCGGCGAGAGTGCTGCCCACCCCGTCGGCCCCCGCGTAGGCCCTGCGGCCGTCCTTGGCGATCGAGAGATCGGCGGGATGCACTCCGACCGTCAAAATGCTCCCGGTGACGACATCGGTCGTCGCCCAGACGTATCCGGCCAAGAAAATCAGATCGGGATGGTAAGGGCTCAATTTTTCGAGGACCAGGCGATCGTACGCGGCGCGCACCTCTCGGTCTTTGAGCGGAGCCCCCCGCTCGGCGTAAAAAGCCCGGATATCCGCCGACTCGCAGGGGACTCCCAGTTCTTGAGCCGTTTTGACGCACTTCGCGTCGGGGGAATCGGAAAAGACCGCCACGACCTCGAAAGGGCTTCCCTCCCACGTTTCGTCCAGTTCTTTTTGAAGCTCCAACGCTTTCCAGAGCGTATTCCCCGAACCCGAGGCGAGTCCGGCCACCCGCAGCTTCCCGCGCACCGGATTCCAGATAGGTACGATCAAACTCAATCACTCCTTTAATGATTTGAACTCGCCACTTGCGGATCAAGTTTCCTCCATCGGCAAGAAGCGCGTAGACGTAGACGAACTTCGCGTTGTCGCTGGCAAATAGAGAGCCGCTTTGCCGACGAATCAGTCCATAATTTTCACTCCGCTCCGCTTATCTGGCCCGCCAATACTTTGAATTCATCCATTGTGAGGTCGCGTTTTTCCTGATAAGATTTGTTTTTTACCAGTTGCAAAAGATCGCCCATCCTCTCTTCGGGGACGTCGACGCCGCTTCTTTTTACCCAGAGCTTCAGGTTGTCCTTGCCGCTCTTTTTGCCGAGAAGCAGGTCCGGCTCCCTGTGCCCCGTGAGGGTCCATTTATATGGCAGCATGATCAAAGGGTCGACGTCTTTGCAGTTCATCCAGAGGCTTGAGGGCAGACCGGTTTCCCAAAGGAAGATGCGGTCCCCGATGATGGGTTTCGTCGGGTGAATGGGAACCCGCGTCGCCTTTTCCATGAATGTGGCGAGCGCCTTGAATTGGGAGACGTCCACGCCGGGATCCACACCGTACATGGCCAGAAGCCCCACCGCCACGGCCTCGAGCTGCGCGCCCCCGGCCCGTTCCCCGATGCCTCCGATCGTGACATGCGCGACCTCCGCGCCAGCCGCTAGAGCGGCGATAGTGGCGGATACTCCCATTCCGAAGTCGTCGTGGAAGTGGATTTCGAGCGGGATACTGGGATAGCGCTCCTTCATTTTACGTACTCTGTGAGCGGCTCCCTCCGGCGACAGGACACCGAAGGTATCTACCAGCGTGAGGGAGTCCACATGTCCCTCCGTCGTGACCGCGTCCAGCAGCTCGAAGAGAAAGTCGAGGTCGGCCCTGGAACCGTCCGCCGGGAAATACGTGACCTTCAATCCCAGCTCGTGGGCGATTTGCGTGGCCTCCACCGAGGACTTGATCGCCCGGTCGATCTCCCAATTTTTCCCGTGGCGCAGCAAGTGCTCGCTTCCCACCATCTCGGCGATGACGCCGTCCACGCCGCATTTTTGGGCAAGTTTCATGTCCTCCGCCATGTTGCGCACGAAAGCGTAGATTTTTGCCTCCAATCCCATATCGCAGATTTCCCGGATGGCCTCGGCATCCTCTTTGAGCACGGCGGGCGTTCCCGCCTCGATGCGATGAACCCCAGCCTCGGAGAGCCTCTTCGCGATGGCCACTTTCTCGTCCTTGGTCAAAATGACGCTGGGCTGCTGCTCTCCGTCCCTCAATGTGGTGTCCAGAAACTCGATCCTGGGAGGGAAATTGAACTTACTTGTCACTTCCGGGTCGTAGTTGGACGGGCTGACCCACCATTTGCCCTCTTCGTGAAAACCCATTTCCGAACACCCTCCTTCTAAATTTTCGTTTGTCACATCGGCGCGCGGCAAAGCTGACGGGCAGTTTTCCAGCTTATTGCCCCAAGTTCGGAAGAAACATGAGGATCCCCGGAAAGAGGATCAGAATGACAAGCCCGACCGTCGCGATGAGAACGATGGGCAAGGCGCTTTTAGCCGTTTCTCCGAGTGAGATTCTGCCGACGCTGGACGCGACGAAAAGACATGTTCCTACGGGGGGTGTCAGGGCCCCGATACAGACGTTCAACACCAGCAACAGCCCAAAATAGACCGGATCGATGCCTAGGCTGCCAATAAGGGGGATCGCGACGGGCGTGATCAGGACGATGATTGAGACGGCATCGATGAAACACCCGAGAAGCAGGACGAACGCGTTGATGAGCAAGAGGATGACCGTCGGGGTCTTGGAAAAAGCCAAAAGCTCCCGCGTCAGGGTCTGAGGGATCTGCAAGCTCGTCAGAACCCAGCTCAGAAAGGATGCCACCGCGATAATGAGCATCACTGCGGAAGTCCCGCGGGCGGCGTTGGCGAAAATAGTCGGCAGGCGACTCCATTTCAGTTCCCCATAGACGAATTTACCCAAAAAAAGCGCGTAGATGACGGCGATAGCCGAAGATTCCGTGGCGGTAAAAAACCCGAACCGGATGCCTCCAAGGATCACCACCGGCAGAAGCAACGCGAGGAAGCCGCCGCGCATGGCCTTGAACAACTCTTTCGAGCTGAAATTGCCGGTTTCCCGGGGATAGTTGTACCGCACAGCCTCAATATGCGAGTAGATCATCAGCAGGACCCCGAAGGCCACGCCCGGCAAGATTCCCCCGATAAAAAGTTTTTCCACCGATGCGTTGGCGGCAACCGCGTAGACGATCATTGCGATACTGGGAGGTATGACTGGACCCAGCGCCCCTCCCGCCGCGACGAGCGCCGCGCAGAAACCGTGCCTGTATCCTTTTTCTTTCATGGAAGGGATCAGCATGGACCCCACGGCGGCGGTATCCGCGACCGCGGAACCCGAAAGCCCGGCAAAGAGCACGGAGAGAACGATTGCAACCTGAGCCAGCCCGCCTTTCATCCTTCCCACCAGCGCGAAGGCGAAATCCATCAGGCGACGGGATATCCCGCCCTCCTCCATAAGCCCCCCGGCCAGCATGAAAAACGGGACGGCGAGCAAAGAAAAGCTGTCGACGCCCTGTAGCATAACGTGTCCCAGCATGACGGGGCGGAAACTGCCCGTCGAGACGGCCATGCCCACCCCCGTCAAGGCCAGAGCCACGGCGATGGGCATTCCGGCGGCCAGTGTGAACAGGAAAAAGCCGATAAAAATCAAGAGGCTCATTTCGAACCCTCCCCTTTCAAGCTCTCTCTTTCGAAGCTTTCACCGCCGCAAAAGGCGTGCAGGACGCGCTCGAACACGATGAACATCCCAAGACACGCGCTGATGGGGACGACGGCGTACACAAGCGCCATCGAGATGGGGATCGACGTCGCGATCTGGCTCCACTGGCGCATCATGAAAGGATACCCTCCCTGGTACAGCAGCCAGAGAAAGAAGATTTCCCCAAACGCGATGACGATGTACATCGTTTTTTTTAGGTTCCCCCCCGCTCGCGCGTACAGCATGTCGAACGACGTCATTCCTGCGTGAAAGATAAGCGACGGAACGGCGATGAAGATGGACCAGATGAAGAGATAGCGGCACAGTTCCTCGCTCCACATGATCGAGAATCCGAGCAGATAGCGGGAACAAACCTGTGCGAACGTGACCGTGGTCATGACGAGCAGAAAAAGAAACAACAGCGCGCTGATCGCTTTGTCCATGCGTTGGGCGAGTTTTGTCGATAAATCGCTTAATTTACGCATCTCAGACCCTCCGATCGCGCTCCTCGGTTCAGAGGAGCGCGGTTATATAGTATTTTACAGGCTTTCTTGAATGCGCTTCAGATACTCCGCGGCCTCTTCGCCGTTGGATTCGATGAACGATTTGTAAAAGGGCTCCATGAGCTTGCGAAATTCCGTGGTGTCGACCTCGTTGACCTGCATTCCTTTTTCTTTCAACTGCTCGATGAGTGTTTCTTCCTGCTTTTCCACCATCTCGCGAGCAATAGGGCGGACCTCCGCGACGCTCTCGACGACAATTCGACGTAAGTCTTCGGGAAGTTCCTCAAAAAATTGGTCGGAGATCATGACGCAGGCCGGGGAATAGATGTGTCCCGTCAGGGAGAGGTATTTCTGAACCTCGTAGAGTTTGGACGCCCAAATGACAGTGAGCGGATTCTCCTGCCCGTCGATGATGCCCTGAGAAAGGGCCGTGTAGACTTCTCCCATATTCATCGGGACAGGGCTTGCCCCCAACGTCGCGATGGTGTCCATGACGGTTTTCGTTTCAGGAACCCTCAGCTTCAGGCCCTTAAAATCGCTGGGCACCGCGATGGGATGTTTATTGTTGGTGGTGTTGCGGTAAAGGTTCATCCAGTAACCGAGGATGCGGATGCCCGTCTTCTTTCTGAAAATCTCGTCGAGTTCCTGAGTGATGGGGCCGTCGACGATCTTATAGACGTCGGCGTTACTGGAGTACACGTAGGGCAGTTCGAGGACACCGTAAAGGGGCATGAAAGAAGCCAGGCCACCGGGGCTTTGCGTGCCCATTTCAATGGTTCCCATCTGGAGCCCTTCCGATATGGCGCGCAGGCTTCCGAGCTGGCTGTTGGGGAAAACCGTCGCGTCCAAGCGTCCGCCGCTCTTCTCGCGCATTAATTCTGCCATTTTCTCAAAGGAAACGTTCAGAGGATGATCTGGAGCCGTCACGTTGCCCACCTTGATCTTGTAGACCTTCTCCGCCGCAAAAGCCGAACCCGAAAGCGTCAAAACGTAAATCAACACCACCGTCAACAACTTTTTCATTATTGGCCCTCCTCGTTTGTGAATAAAGTGATCGTGAATGCAAAATACGTCAGCGTATTTCCCGAAAAACAACGCGCGACCGCCGATCGAAACCTCATTCGGAGCGTTCGGTTCCTCCTTTCCCGAACGTATTTTTTCAAGACAAACAACATCTTGCTCTATCACGAAAGTCGTATCTCGACTGAGATAGATTCCAAAGCGCCGTATTATCGTCAGGAATGTTTTCGTTTAACTTTTCCCAAAAAGGAAATCAGACCACGTTTTCTCGCATGTTTCGCGACAGGTGTTTATAAGCTCCGACGATGGACGCGAAATGCTCTCTCGACACGCGAGAGATGGTGTCCGCGTCGCGGGATTTGAGTTTCTCCAATATATTTTGGTGCTGAATGAAGGCATTTTCCGCGATCGCCGGGAAAAATGTCTTTTCCTGTTCGAAAAAGCGGACTCGCTGAAGCCGAATGAGGCCGTCGAGTTCCTTCAGCCGACGCACCATCGCCTGGTTGGAGTGGATAGAGAAGATCGTCATGTGAAAGAGGTCGTTTTGCTGAACGATTTGAAAATAATCCTGACCTTTGAGCAGATTTTGCAGTTTTCTGTTGACGGACTCCAAGTAGTCGAAGTCGAGCTTGTCGATGTAAGGCAAAAGATTATCCGAGATAAAAAGACGTAAGGCGTATTGAATTTCCAGGAGATCCGCGAACTCCTCCATAGTCAGGGCGCTGACGCTCCATCCAACGCGAGGTTTGAACACGACGAGTCCTTCGCTCTCAAGACGCCCGAGCGCCTCGCGTACCGGCGTCTTGCTCGCATCCAACGTACGGGCCAGTTCGTCCACGTTGAGTCGCTCGCCGGAAGCGCAGAGCCCCTCAAGAATACGATGCCGTATTTCGTTGCAGATGATTTCCCCAACACTTTGGATTTCCATCCGAATCTTTCCCATCCGATCTCTCTTTTATAGCAGATATCGTATCCGATTTTCAGAGTTTATATTACCCAGCGAAAATTGTCAATTTAGAGAGCTGCAATTAGAGCGCTGCGTTTAGGGCATTACGGAAATGTGATAGGAATCGACATCCGACATTGCCAAGACGGCTGTAGCTTATGCTTAGGCGTTTGATTCACAGATATCGGTCTTTGATTTTTTTGCGTTCTTCTTTAAATTGCGCGAGTTTCTTCCGGTATTCCGAAGGAGTGTCGCCGGTTAACTGTTTGAATATCTTTCCGAAATAGCTGTGTTCCTGAAAACCTACCGTGACGGCTATGTCCGTTATGAACCGGTCCGTTTCCTCCAACATTTGCTTTGCAAGTTCAAGGCGCTTGTGCAGAATGTATTGCGAGAAGTTGACGCCTACCTCTTTCTTGAAAAGCCTGCTGAAATAATAACAACTTAACGAGACCTCCTCCGCCACGGATTTCATGTCTACGCCTTTCCAGTAATGTGCGTCTATATATGCGAGGGCTTTTGTTATTTCCTTCGACATCATGTCGGGGGGGTAGAATTTAAGGCGTTTTTTCATTTTGGGGGATATGTTGACGCCTTTTTTGTCCTTTCGATTATATTTGAAGACGACTTCCCTGATCGTTGCCGGCGGGATCGGTTTCAAAAGACGTTCCGCAATATTCAGCGACGCGAGGAATTCCGCTTCCGCAAAACGGTGAAAATTGCTCTCGTCCGCGCTTGTCAGAATTATGACGACATCCTTATCGATTTGCCGTATTTTCCACGCCGCTTCGATGCCACCCATTCCTCCCATTCCGCAATTCAAAAACACGATGTCCGGTTTCAGCACGGAACAGAGTTCGACGGTGAGTACGCCGTTGTTGGCCTCACCGACGATGGCCACCCCATCGATGTCCCGAACGATCTTTTTGATGACTTCCCGCTCCAGGTATTCGTCGTCCGCCACAATCACTCGGTACATTTCGGCTCACCAGCGCGGCGCCGCTGGCTCGAGGGACAGGCGGGCCGGCATTTCTACGCGGACAAGCATTCCTCCTCCTGGGTTTTCAAGGAAACGCAGCTGAAAATCGTCCCCCCAGAAGTATTTCATTCTCTTATATAAGTTATATATGCCTGAGCCATGAAATTTAGGCAGCGATTTTTCAAGCCTGTCCATGTCGTTCATCAGACTGATACGGTCTTTCTCAGTCCCGACGCCGTTATCTTCGACTTCTATGCGTATTCTGTTTTCTTGTCTCGAGCCGCGCACTTTGACGTATCCCAGGTCGTTTTTTTTCTCGAGACCGTGCAGCATGGAGTTCTCCACCAAAACTTGAAGCGACATGGCCGGCGTGACGCAGGCGGAGACCTCCGGCGTCACGTCAATATCGAAGGAGATCTGGTCGCCGAAACGGGCCTTCTGGATAAACAGATAATTTCTGACGTTTTGAAGCTCCCTCTCAATCGGAATCATCGGCTCGGGACTTTGCATGTAGTGTCGGAACATGTCGGCCAAAGTGTAGATTACGTCCTCCGTTTTTTGCGCTCCCTCCAAATGTGCCTGACGTCCTGCCGTGTTGAGCGCGTTGAAAAGAAAATGTGCTGGAATCTGCGAATGGAGCAGCCTTATTTCGAGTTCTTCGCATTTTCTTTTCAGCTCGGTCTGCAAACTCTGCCCTTCGAGCAACACGGTATTGCGCCGTTCCAATAAAAATTGCCTGACTATGAAATCGACGATTGTCTGGAGCAGGTTTGCCGTCGCCCTGACGCGACAGACCGGCATGACAGGTATCTTGTCGTACAGATCGCGCAGTTCCGGTCTGTCCGTGAATAGATTGTCGCTGTGTTCGAGCAGACGGTTTTCCAGTCTCTCGCCGTCGTCCGCGATCACTTGCCCGCACATGAAATTGGCGACATATTCTCCGTCTACGATTATAGGGACGGAGAAATCGATGAGGCCGGCATGGCATTTGTGTATAAACAGCGACCCGCTGCGCACGGCTTCCAAGCCGGAATGCGCGTCGGACTGCCGGCAGAAATAATTGTAAAAATTATCCTCCCTCAGTTTGGTGCAGAATTGGGAAAAAGAGCTGTACTCAAGTATCGGTACGCCCTGAAAATCGACAGTGACCGCAGCGAGCCCCGTCGCTTCGGCAAATAGATCCTGAATTTTTTGCATCAGATCGAGAGAAATAATTTCGCTGAGTTTCAAATTACAATGCCCCCTCCGGGTGACTCTAAAAAAGCACAACGAAAGACGAGCAATTCATTATAAAGAAACTCGCCGCAAACGTCAAAATCTTAGCGGTAACACGTTTAGAAAATCAAAAAATGAGAAAATCCTCAATACAAACTTTTTTGTCTTTTTATTGCGTAAAAAAAAGACAAAAAAATTCTATGATGTGTTATGCGAGATTTATGTTGCTCCTTTATAATGTTTCGATTTCCAATAATACGGCAAATATCTATTATGGAGATCAGCAAAAAACTATCATCGTAAAAACCCTTTTCTATGTAATGATACGGACAATTGATTTCGAGCACTACACAAAAGATTCCAAGATTCCAACATAACGGCTTTTATTGCATGTCGACGAAAATGCCGGAATGATTGAGTGTGGCGGCATGTAGAAGTGTACCTTTAGTTTCTGAAGGAGGACCATTGCGTGACGTCTCAAACTGAAAAAACCAGGATAATACAAGAATTCGTCCCAGGAAAGCAGGTCACCATAGCTCACATCATCGCAAAACCCAATAGAGACATCTGCGAGCGCATTGGGGTGGACAATAAAGGCGCCGTAGGCATCATGACCATCACTCCCGGCGAGGGGTCGATCATTGCGGCCGACGCCGCGTCGAAGTCGTCAGCGATCAAAGTGGAGTTTGTCGATCGTTTCACCGGCGGGCTGGTGTTCAGCGGGGAAGTGTCGGCCGTCGAATCGGCTTTGATTAACGCCATGCGCGCCCTGACCGACATATTGGGTTTCGCCTCGTCGCAAATCACAAGGAGCTAGCGAATGGAGCGACCGGGGTATCTTTCGGCCAATCGTAAACTGATGGTGGCCGGACCCACGAGAGCCGGAAAATCTACGCTGCTCAAAGCGCTGGGATACATAGACGACGTCAACAAAACTCAGATGGTCGTCCACGGCGAGTATTTCATAGACACTCCGGGAGAGCTTTTGAATCATTTATATCTTTACAGATCTTTGCTGCAAAACGCGAATAAAGCCGGGCTGGTGTTGTTTCTGGCCGACCCGACGCAAATGTCCCGTTATCCGCCTAAATTCAACACAGCAATACATGCCAGAGTACTGGGGGTTGTGACGAAAATCGATATTGCAACTGAATCCATGGTAGCGCGATCGAAAAAGGCATTGGAGGTGGCGGGAGCGAAGGAAGTGATGTTCTGTTCGTCGCTGACAGGAGAAGGAATAGCGGAACTAAGAGAAAAGATTGACAATATTCTGGGAGGTGTATGTGGCAGATGAACGGTGATGCTCTGGGTTTGATTGAAACACGAGGTCTCGTAGGCGCAATTGAGGCGGCAGACGCAATGGTCAAGGCAGCCAACGTCAGTCTAGTCGGATATGAGAAGATCGGGTCCGGTTATGTCACGGTGATGGTGCGCGGCGACGTGGGAGCGGTAAAGGCCGCGACGGACGCCGGCTCCGCCGCCGCGAAAAAGGTTGGGGAGGTCGTATCGGTACACGTCATCCCGCGGCCTCATGCGGACACGGAAAAGATTCTTCCCAAAATCGGGTAGATTCCCCCTAATTCAGAGGAGGTGTCATTAATGGAGCAAGATGCGGTAAAAAAAGTAATGGAAGAGGTTATGAAGCGTTTTGAGACGATTCCAGCCGAAGTCGCAAAACCAACGGAGGAGCCGAGGTGCGTACCGGCGAACTGCACGGAATTCATAGGGACTGCGATGGGTCATACTCTCGGGCTCGTCATTGCGAATGTGGAAAGCCGCCTGCACGAACTCATGGGCATAGACAGCAAATATCGGTCTATAGGCATCATATCGGATCGCATTGGGGCCGGCCCGCAACTTATGGCGTGCGACGAAGCCGTAAAAGCGACGAACACCGAGATCATCTCGGCCGAGATGTGCCGCGACACCGAAGGCGGAGCGGGCCACGGCGCGCTCATCATTTTCGGGGCAGAGGACGTGTCGGATGCGAAACGCGCGATAGAGGTCGCCCTCAAGGAGACTCCGAAGTACTTCGGCGACGTGTGGGGCAACGAGGTGGGCTATCTTGAGCTGCAGTATACGGCCCGCGCGAGCTACTGTCTCAACAAGGCGTTGAACGCTCCGGTCGGCCGCGCGTTCGGGCTCATTCTGGGCGCGCCTGCCGGTATCGGCGTGGTCATCAGCGATACGGCGCTGAAAGCTGCGGAGGTGGAGGCTTACAGCTACTGCTCCCCGCAGAAGGGCACCTGCTACACGAACGAATCGTTTGTCATGGTGAGCGGCGACTCTGGAGCCGTGCGGCAGGCCATCTTATCGGCTCGCGACGTGGGCGTGAAACTGCTCCATTCTCTGGGCGGCAAGCCAAAGTCGTCCACGGTTCCCTATATTTAGGGTTGTGACCCAAGATGAGAAAGGTGGGCTGAGAATGGCTGACGCGAAACGCAGCAAGAGATTTGAAATACTCGAGAAGCGCCCGGTGCATCTCGACGGTTTTATCGGCGAATGGATCGAAGTAGGGCTTTACGCGATGGGTAGCCCGCAAGATCCGAAGCCCTCCATTAAGATAGAAGGCGACAAGATTGTCGAGATGGACGGCAAGTCGCGGGGCGAATTCACGATGATAGAGCAGTTTGTGGCCGACTACGCCATCAACGTCAAAAATGCTCGCGAAGCCATGGCTAAAAGCGAAACGGAAATAGCCCGTATGCTGGTGGACATCAACGTCTCGCGGGAGGAGTGCATCAAGGTCTTCACAGCCCTTACGCCCTCGAAGATAGCGCGCGTCATGGAAGAAATGAACGTGGTCGAGATGATGATGGCAATGCAGAAGATGCGTTGTCGCCAGACCCCCGCGAATCAGGCGCATGTCACCAGCGCGAAGGATCATCCTGTCATGCTCGCCGCCGACGCCGCGGAGGCGACGTTCCGCGGATTCAAGGAAATAGAGACGACTGTTGGAGTCGTTCGTTACGCTCCTTTCAACGCTCTGGCTCTGCTTGTCGGCGGACAGGTCGGACGCCGCGGCACTCTTTCTCAAGACGCTCTAGAAGAGGCATTCGAACTCCAGGTGGGTATGCGCGGCCTCACGAGCTATGCCGAAACCGTCTCCGTGTACGGAACCGAGAGAGTTTTTGTGGACGGCGACGACACTCCGTGGTCGAAAGCTTTTCTTGCTTCAGCCTACGCGAGCCGCGGGCTTAAAATGCGCTTTACCTCCGGCACCGGCTCCGAAGTTCAAATGGGCGCCGCGGAAGGCAAATCCATGCTCTACCTTGAGACGCTGTGCGTCATGGTCACGAAGGGCGCCGGGGTCCAGGGGCTGCAAAACGGCTCCATTTCCTGTATAGGCGTTCCCGCGGCCGTTCCTTCGGGGCTTCGCGCCGTAACCGCCGAAAACCTCATAACGATGTGCCTCGACCTGGAAGTGGCGAGCGGCAACGATCAGACCTTCTCTCATTCCGATCAGCGCAGAACCGCCAGGACTATGCCGCAGTTCCTTCCCGGAACGGACTGGATCTTTTCGGGCTATTCGTCGACTCCCAACTATGACAACATGTTCGCTGGCTCGAACTGGGACATTTCTGACGTGGACGACTATCTTGCCCTTCAGCGCGACTTCAAGGTGGATGGGGGGCTTCGCCCGGTCAAGGAAGAGGATGTCGTCGCGGTGCGCAACAAGGCGGCTCGCGCGATGCAAGCCGTTTTCGCCGAGCTCGGCTTTCCGCCGATAACGGACGAAGAAGTCGAGGCCTGCACTTACGCCAACGGCTCGAAAGACATAGGCGACCGCAACATCCCCGAAGACCTCAAAGCGGCGGAGCGCCTGATGAAAGATGCGGTCACGGGAGTGGACGTTGCCAAGGCGCTTGCCAAACGCGGGTTCCGCGACGTTGCCGAGTCCATCATTCTTATGATGCGGCAGCGCGTCGCGGGCGACTACCTCCAGACGTCCGCTTGGGTCGGCAGCGACGGCACGGTCTACAGCGCCGTCAACGACCCGAATACATATATGGGCCCAGGAACCGGCTACAAGATGTCCGAGGAGCGCTGGGAAGAAATCAAGGCCATTCCTTGGGCCATCCGCGCCGAGGATGTATGAGGAAGGAGGGTGGAATGAGATTATGAAGATCAATCCTGAACTGCTCGAGAAAATAGTGAGAGAAGTCCTGGCTGGGATGGAGACGGAGATAGAGACAGGAGGAAAATCGGAACCTTCCCTATCGAACTCTTCCCCATCGAACCCGCCCCTCCCTGCGTCCGAAACAGTCGCTGGCGTGCAAATGACGGAGAAGGGCCCGGCCGCGCGCGGCACGGACCCCAAAGAGATCGTATTGGCGGTCTCTCCGGCTTTTGCGACGGCGTTCAAGACGACGATCGTCGATATTCCCCATTCGTCCGTCCTGCGTCAAGTTTTTGCCGGCGCGGAGGAAGAGGGAATCCACATTCGCGTCATACGAGTCTATCACACCGCCGACGTGGCGTTCATGGCCCACCATGCCGCCCGCATATCCGGCTCCGGCATCGGCATCGGCATTTTGTCGCGCGGAACGTCCGTCATTCATCAGCGGGATTTGAACCCTCTGTCGAATCTGGAACTCTTCCCGCAGTCTCCGGTTATCGACCTGCCCACTTTCCGCGCCATCGGCAAGAACGCCGCGAAGTACGCCAAAGGCGAAAGCCCCACGCCGGTGCCAACGAACAACGATCCGATGGCTCGTCCACGCTATCAGGGCCTTGCCGCCCTTCTGCACAACAAGGAGGCCGGGTTCCAGGACCGTTCAAAGGCTTCTCAGGAACTGTCGGTATCGTTCGAATAAGGGGGGATGGATGATGGCACAAACAAATGAAGAATTCGTTGCCAGTGTGGTGCGTCAGGTTCTGAAAGAGATCTCGGTCGAAGCTCCCGCGTCAGCGGCGGCGAAAAGTGCGAGCGGAATAACGGCTGCGGATTATCCGCTGGGGATGAAGCGTAGGGACGTTCTGAAGAGCCCGAGGGGCATTCCCTTCGACGAACTGACGCTGGAGAACGTCGAGAGCGGCAAGGTGGCCTTCGAGGATTTCAGCATATCGCCGGACGTTCTCAGTATGCAGGGCGACATAGCTTCCTCGGCGGGACGCACGCAGATTGCGCTCAACTTCAACAGAGCGCGCGAAATGACGAAAATCCCTGACGAGCGTATACTGGAGATATATAACAGCCTTCGCCCGCACCGTTCGACGAAGGAAGAGATGTTGGGCATCGCCGACGAGCTGCAGAACAAATTCGGCGCCGCCGTTTGCGCGGAATTCGTTCGGGAGGCGGCGGACGTCTACCAGCGCCGCAAACTGCTGAAAGGTGATTTGCCTACGGATTGATCAAGAGGAGAGGGCAATGGCGATAGTAGCTGGGATTGATATAGGCAATGCGACTACGGAGACCGCGCTTGCCAGGATTGAGGGTCGGAATATCACGTTTCTCGCTACGGGCATCAGCGCGACCACCGGCATCAAGGGGACGCTCGCGAACATCGCCGGGCTTCGCTCGTCGTTGGGAATGGCCTTGGAAAGGGCGGGTTTCAAACGCGACGAGTACAAGGCGGTGGACCTGATCCGGCTCAATCATGCCGCGCCGGTAATCGGCGACGTCGCTATGGAGACGGTGACGGAGACGATTGTAACCGAGTCCATCATGATCGGGCACAATCCCTCCACACCTGGGGGCGTGGGTGTCGGTATAGGCGTCACCATTCTTTTTAGCGACCTGTCCCGCGCGCGCGAAGGGGACTCCGTCATTCCCGTCGTAGAGGCGAAACACGACTACGAGGCTGTGGCCGCCGGAGTATCCGACGCCTTGAGCCGAAAGGTCAATGTGGCCGCCGTTATATGTCAGTCCGACGATGGCGTGCTTATCGTAAATCGCCTGCCTCGCGTCATCCCAGTCGTGGACGAGGTCAGCGCCATAGAACGCGTGCCTCTGGGGATGCGGTGTTGTGTCGAGGTAGCGGCCCCGGGGCGCGTTGTGTCGTTGCTTTCCAATCCCTACGACATCGCATCCTTGTTCGAGCTTTCTCCCGAGGAGACGAAGCAGATCGTGCCCGTGGCCCGGGCTCTGGTAGGCAACCGTTCCGCCGTGGTAATCCGTACGCCCCTAGGAGAGGTCCGGGAACGTCGCATACCGGCCGGCGAGCTCTATATTTTAGGTCCGCAGGGAAAACGCACGGTAAACGTCGAGGACGGCGCGGAGGCGATCCAGAACACGATTGTCGCGTGTTCTCCCGTGGAGAATATTTTTGGGCAGCCGGGCACCAACGTAGGCGGCATGATGGAGCGCGTACGCCGCACCATGTCCGATCTGACCGACATACCCGTGGGAGACATATACATCCAGGACCTGTTGGCCGTGGACACGCTCGTACCCCAAAAAGTCGTCGGCGGAGTGGCCGGCGAATTTTCCCTGGAGTCGGGAGTCGCCTTGGCGATTATGGTGAAGACCGAGGAACTGCCGATGCAGCGCCTCGCTCGGGCTACGTCTCAGGAACTTGGAGTCGAAGTCGAGGTCGGCGGAATAGAGGCCGACATGGCCATACGAGGGGCGCTCACCACGCCCGGCGTCAAACCGCCGGTGGCCGTCTTGGATCTCGGCGCGGGAAGCTCCGACGCCTCGTTCATGAAGACCGACGGCAGCGTCACGCTCACGCATCTCGCGGGGGCCGGCAATATGGTGAACACGATCATAGCCAGCGAACTGGGCTTCGAGGAAATGGAACTCGCCGAGGCCATCAAGAGATATCCGCTCTGTAAGGTCGAGAGCGCTTTTCACATTCGCCAGGAAGACGGCACCGTCCGTTTTTTCGACAAAGCATTGGATCCCGGCGTCTTCGGGCGCGTCGCGCTTTTGCACGAAAACGACATGCTTCAGCCTCTTATGTTGCCAGGCATCAACGTCGAACGGGTTCGTTCGACGCGACGCAAAGCCAAGCAAGAAGTGTTCGTGAAAAACGCGTTGCGCGCCCTCGAACAGGTTGCGCCAGGCAATAATATCCGCCTTGTGGATTACGTCGTCCTTGTCGGAGGTTCGGCCAAGGATTTCGAAATACCCACGATGATCACCGACACGCTCTCGCGTTACGGGATAGTCGCCGGACGGGGAAATATCCGTTCGTCCGAGGGGCCTAGAAACGCGGTAGCAACCGGGCTAGTGCTCTCTTCCATAGAGAGCGGGTCAAGAACGAAGGGCGGATCATGAACGCCTGGTTTGGGCGTGTCGGTGGGCGTGACGCGTTGCCCGACAATAAACCGTCTATATGGCTGGTGACGGATCCGTCGTTCGAGGAAAGAGACGCGCGCCTGGTCGCGTCGGGTTGCGAGGAGGAAGGCGTCCCTCTCGCGTGGGACGTCAAATCCGGTTCCTCTTCCGAACTTGCCAGAATGGCGTGCCTCAGGTCGCGCCTTGAGGTCGGCATCGGAATAGACTCGGGGCACAGAGGCGCGATAGCTCTCGTCGCGGTGAACGACGCTCCGTATATTGAACGCGACGCCGGAACGCCCGCCAGGCTCCGATGGATTGGACAGGCGGCTGCCAGAATGTCGAAAGGGCAGCCCATTATCAACGAAACACAGAGAAGAGGGATGGACGGACATGAGTAAAGGCAGAGCCCTCGGATTTATCGAGACTGTTGGACTTGCGGCCGCCATTGCCGCCGCGGACGCGGCCCTCAAGGCCGCGAACGTGGAACTGATAGGACGGGAGAATTCGCGGGGACAGGGTTGCATCACGATAAAACTCACGGGAGAGATAGGCGCGGTAAAAGCGGCGTTAGATGCCGCCAAAACTGTAGCTGCCGGCGTGTCGGAAATCTGGTCGACGGATATGATACCGCGCCCTGCGGATGGTTTAGATCTCATCATGGTCCATAACGGCGACACGTTGCTGAATTCCTGTAAACAGGCTGAAGCCGTTGATTTCGCTCCGCCCGAAGAAATCGAAAAAATCGCGCCTGCGGTTGACGAACCGCGGGGGGAAACTCAGACAGATCCTCCTTTACAGCAGCCGGAAACGAAAAATGAGGCATTGCCTGACAACGATGTCCTTTCAGAGGAGAAAGAGCAGGCCTCAGTCCACGAACAACCGGTACCCGACGAAACGCGCGATGACGCGACCCAGGAAGAGAGAAAAAAGGAACCCGCTCCGGCCCCGAAGCCTCCTAAGGGCGGAAAGAAGCATAAATAAGCGGCATGGAGGCGACGTCAGTGCTGGGAGCGTGGGGAATGATAAAAACAAGGGGCTTCGCGGGCGAAAGGGTAGATCATGTCTTCGGCTAAGAGCGTAAGCGGAACGGTTTATTATAATGCGAACCGTGTGGAGAGTCTGCTTGCGCCGCTAGAGAGATCGCTCGAAGCCAATGACGCTTTGTCGGAGTGGGTGAAACTATATCTGGGTTTCGACTTCGGCACCACGAATACGGTTTTAGTCGCGCTGAACGAGTTCGGCGAGCCCGTGGGCGCGGTTATGGAGCCATCCGGCGCGTCAGTCTCGGATGGCGTTGTGGTGGACTATCTTTCCGCCGTCAATACGATGCGCAAGTGCCTCGACAGGATGGAGCGAAGATTGAGAAGACAGCTCGTCGGCATCGGGGCCGCGGCGTATCCGCCAGGCATATCGGAACGAACCGCCAAAGTATGCGGCAACGTCGTTGAAGCGCTGGGCTTCAGTTGCGAGGGGCTTTACGAAGAACCGACGGCGGCATCCGACGCCTTGGATTTCCGGGACGGCGCAATCGTGGACATAGGCGGAGGCACGACCGGCATTTCCATCCTTCAGGACGGCGAGGTCGTTTATTCGGCAGATGAACCGACGGGCGGCACTCATATGACGCTCGTTTTGTCCGGCGCCTTAAAAGTGGATTTCGACAAGGCCGAGATGATGAAACGGAACATCGAGAACAACGCGCATCTTGTTCCGTTGCTTCGCCCCACGCTCGAGAAAATGGGTACTATAGTGAAGAATCATCTGATAAAAAGCGGTTATTACGGTAAAGTTCCTATTCTTACCGTGGGCGGCGGCGGTGTGCTCCCCGGGGCGGAAGAAGTGCTTTCCGCGACGGTGGGCGTGGAGGTAAAGATCTGTCCCAACCCGCTGATGGTGACCCCCGCGGGCATCGCCACCCGCCTTTGGAGGCAACGGAGCGGAAATGGAAAAATTTGAAAAATTGACGACGTTGGTAATGAATATGTTGCGCGAAAAGAGGGTTGGCTTTCTTTGGAAGGACGAACCTCTCTTTTTCCCCAGGACCTCGGGGTTCGCGTGGATACACTACTGTTGTTGCGCCAAGGCTCGTGCGTCCGCGTGGAGAGTCTACGATCTCCGCGACCTGAAAAATCCTCTTGCTGAAAGCAATACGCTGGATATGCTGGTCATCCCGAGCGGTTCGGTCGAGCTTTTGCTTGAGGTGGCGTCGGGGTTCACTATTTCTCCGGCCTCGTTTCTGGTGGACGGAGCGCTTCGTGTTCCGATTCCGGTTTTGTTCGTCGGATTTGGGATCGGCGAATGGATCGCCTCCTCAGGAGCCGCGCGAGATTCAGTCGAGCGAGTCGTCGACGTCTTGCGGGCGCGCGGAATGGAATTTATCGGTTTGCCTGACGAGGGCCGCAAGGAGACAAACACGACGCAACGAGGGCTTGCGACGTTTTCTTGCGGAGGCTGGCTTTCGTGGCATGAAATAGCCCCGCGTGTAGCTGGGTGCGCTTTGGTGCGGCTCTCGGGAGGGACGAAGGTCACGCCCGAGGCGGCGGACAGACTTGCCCAATCGAATATTCGTGTCGAGGAGGTCTTTTAGTTTAGGAGGTCTTTTAATGGCACTGACATATAGATTTATCAACGCTCCGTCGGCGTCGACGAAAAAACTTTTGACGCAGCGCATGTTTCTCGGACGCACCGCGGGCGGCGAGGAGGAACTGAAGTCCGCGGGGTGGGGAGCGGTATTGCTTGTCCAAGGTGCCGTGCCTGAAATGTACTACGCGGTAGATATAGGCACGAAGACGAGTCCGGTTTTCGCCTCCGAAATCATTGGAAATTGTCCGCAGCACATCGTTACTATGGCTTTTATAGGCAACGTGGCCGATGTAACGCAGGTTCTGTCGGCCCTTAAAAACGAAGGAGTGCTCCTATGAAATTGGGCAAAGTTGTCGGATCGGTGGTCGCCACGCGCAAGCACGAACTCCTCGTCGGATACAAATTGCTCATCGTCCGTCAGCTCAAGCCGGGCCCCGACGGTTCGTTGATTCCGGCGCCGGGCAGCAGCGAGTTTACCGTGGCAGTCGATCTCGCCGGCGCCGGTGTGGGGGAGATCGTTCTTTTCACGACCGGCTCCCCCGCGCGGAATTCGGCTTCGGACTCGAGCGAATCCCCGGTTGACGAGGCAATAGTCGGAATAGTGGATTCGACCGACGTGAACGGAAACGAGGTCTGTTGACATGGGGAGGGTCTATACGAGGACTGGCGACGGGGGAACCACCCGCCTCGGAAACAACGAAAAAGTTCCCAAGGATTCGCGCAGGGTCGGACTTTATGGAGTGCTGGACGAGGCGACTTCCGCGTTGGGGATGGCGCGGGCCGTTTCGCCCGCTCCCGTGGAGGCGGCGATTCGAGAGCTTCAGGCGGAGCTGATAAAGCTAATGACTCGCATTTCTTTGTACGATCCTGATTGCCCGGTCATTTCCGCCTCGGACGTCGAGGCCCGCATTGAGTCGATACGAGAGATAGTCCCAATGCCGGACGTATTTGTCGAACCAGGCGAGAGCGCGGCCGGCGCGGCTCTGCATCTTGCGCGCGCCATACTTCGAAGGGCCGAACGCGAGGCGGTGACGCTCGGTCGGGAAGAAAACTTCAACGCCGACGACCTCAAACTCGTCAACAGGATGTCGGACTATGTTTATGCGTTGGCCGAGTGGGCGGATTACGAGGAGAAAGTAGCCAGCATAACGCGCCTTGTGGTAGAGCGAGTCGGCTTGCAAAAGCGTTGCGTCGAGGATGTGAGCCTTGACGCGGCGGAGACCCTGATAGTCGCGATGAAACGCAAAGCTGCCGAGGTGGGTGTTCCTATGGCGATGGCCGTGTGCGATTTGGCGGGAAGGCTTATTTTGTTTGCGCGACAGGATGGAGTCCTTCCGATCAGCGTTGATCTAGCCAGTAAGAAGGCGTTTACAGCCACGCAGCTCAAATGCCCCACCTCGGAGCTCGCGAAGGCGACAGCGCCGGGGGCGATGCTCTGGGGGTTGCAGGCGAACTCGGATCTCGTCGTGTTCGGCGGCGGGATACCGCTTACGTGCGGTGGAAAAGTTATCGGAGCGGTTGGCGTCAGCGGAGGCACGGTAGACGAGGATGTCGCCGTAGCGGAAGCGGCTTTGAATATTTGGGATAACATTAAAATTAAGAGGTGAGCGCGTTGGTTGATCAAGAAATGCTCGTGAAGGATGTGACGCGCAGGGTTATTGCCCTTCTGGGCGAAGGTATCCCAGACGAGAGAACGATTGGGTACGACTCCGTCGACAGCGCCGTTAAAGCTGCCGTCAAGGCACAGCGCGCGTGGCAATGGGACTTCCTCCTAGAGGAGCGAATAAGGATCATTAATGGGATGCGGCGCGAACTGCTGGACGACAAAATTATTGAAGAGCTTTCTGTGCTTGCGGCCGAGGAAACCGGCATGGGAAGAGTGAGCGACAAGATAATCAAAAAACGCCTTTCTATCGAGAAGACGCCGGGGCCGGAGTTTTTCCGCGTGAACGCCCTCACCGGCGATCACGGTCTGGTGTTGGAGGAGCTATCCCCCTTCGGGGTTATCGCCGCGATCACTCCGTCGACTAATCCGGTGGCGTCGATTTTCAACAACGCGATCTGTATCCTCGCCGGAGGCAACGGCGTCGTTTTCGCTCCTCACCCCAGCGCGGTGCGCTCCACGCTCAGGGCGGTCGAACTGGTCTGCCAAGCCTTCGAAAGACTTGGAGCGCCTAACGGTTTAGTCGTTACCCTCACGAAGCCCAGCATGGAGAACCTCGAAAAGCTGATGAGCCATCCTTCCATAAAAATGATTTCCGCGACCGGAGGCCCCGGAGTGGTAAAAGCCGCTCTGTCCTCGGGGAAACCGGCGATCGGCGCGGGCCCCGGCAACCCGCCGGTGCTGGTGGACGAGACCGCCGACCTCAGAAAGGCCGCAATCGATATCATCATGGGTTGTTCATTCGACAATAACCTCACCTGTATCGCGGAAAAAGAACTCTTCGCGGTCAACTGCATTGCGGACGAACTGAAAAAACACATGCTCGAAAGCGGTCTGGCGTTCGAGTTGAAAAACCCCGAAGAGGTCAAGTCTCTGCTTGCCGTTACGTTGAAGAACGACAAGGAGCCGAACAAATCGATGGTCGGCAAAAGCCCGCAATACCTCCTCTCGAAGATAGGAGTCAAGATACCCGAGAAGGTACGGCTCATTTTGATCGAAACCCCGGAAAGTCATCCGTTTGTTCAAGAAGAGATGATGATGCCGATACTTCCCCTTGTACGTGTCTCCGATTTCGAGGAAGGACTGGAGGCGTCTTTGCGAGCGGAACACGGCTACCGGCATTCCGCCGTCATACACAGCACGAACATAAACCATATGAGCGTCATGGCGCGCGCGATGGAGACGACGCTTTTCACCAAGAACGCGCCGTCGTACGCCTCCATAGGTTACGGCGGAGACTGTCCGACGGCTTTCACCATAGCGACCACGACAGGGCAGGGGCCGACGACGCCGTTGTCGTTCTGCCGCACGAGGCGTTGCACGCTGTCCGGTTCGTTCCGTATAGTATAGAGTAAAATAGAAATAGCTGGACATTCGCGCAAGAGGGGGAGATCGCCACGGGCTTGCTTGAAGATGTCAAAAACGCGGGAGTCGTCGGTGCTGGCGGCGCGGGTTTTCCTACGCACGTCAAACTGGATTGCAAGGTCGAATATCTGATCGTCAACGCGGCTGAATGCGAACCGTTGCTTGCGACGGACAAGTACATCATGAATGCCTATCCCGACGAAATCGTCGAAGGAGTTTGCGCGGTCGCGGATCACGTTTCGGCAAGCAAGGCGTTTATAGCGATCAAAAGCGTCAACCAGAAAGAAACGGGCAGCGTTCGCGACGCCATATCGAGGCTCCGGCGAAACGTCGAAGTTTTCCCGCTGGATAACTATTATCCCGCCGGAGACGAACAGATGGTCGTATACGACGTCACGGGCCGTACGGTTCCCCCGTCCGGGATCCCGCTCGAAGTTGGGGCGGTGGTGTCGAACGTGGCGACTATTTTGAATATCCATGACGCGATGCGCGGACATCCGGTTACCCACAAATTTTTGACCGTTACCGGCGAAGTGCTTCGCCCTATGATTTTAAAAGTTCCGATAGGGACCGCTTTTGAAGAATGTCTGAATGCTTGCGGCGGCGTTTCGCTCGCCGATTTCAAGGTCATCGACGGAGGCCCGATGATGGGCACCGTCGCTGACGACGCGGATATAGGCTCGAAACGCGTGACCAAAACGACGTCTGGAATCATCATCATCCCGGATAAGGATAATTTTGTGTCAAGACAGCACGACACCGTCGTCGAGAAAATACTGAACAGGGCTAAATCCGCCTGCATTCAATGTACTTTTTGCACCGACATGTGCCCAAGGCGGCTGATCGGGCATAAGATCAGGCCGCACATGGTAATGCGCCGGATGTCCACGATGGACTTCGGCGTTGCCCTGAGCGCCGATTCGATTTTGGAAGAGGCGCTGATCTGTTGCGAGTGCGGTATATGCGAGGCTTTTGCCTGCCCTATGGCGCTGTCTCCAAGACAGGTGAACAAATATGTGAAAAAACAACTTTCCGGCGTTCGTTACAACAAGACCGATGAACCGCTGGTTCCGTCCGACATGCGAGCATACAGGAAAATCGCGCCGTCGAAAATCATGGCGAGAATGGGGCTTTGGGGGTTATATGCGAATAAAGCGAATGACTTCGCGGAGTTGTCGCCCGAAACCGTTCGGATACCGATAAAGCAGCACATCGGCGCTCCGGCCCGGCCGGCTGTGCAACCCGGAGAATCGGTGTCGTGCGGCCAGTTGATCGCGGAAGCCGACGGACGCGTCAGCGCCCACGTCCATGCCAGCATCGACGGCGTCGTCACGGAAGTCGAAAATTTTATCGAAATAAAACGCAACCGCCCCGAATCGTAACACAAGCCGCAATACGAACGGGCAATTGAGGAGGCGCGTAGGATGGATACCATAGGGTTTGTGGAACTTTCCAGTATCGCCAGCGGCATCGAGATAGCGGACGCTATGCTTAAAACCGCCAACATCAATCTGGTATTCGCGAAGGCATCGTGTCCGGGAAAGTACTACATTCTCATCAACGGACAGGTAGCCAACGTCGAAAAGGCGATAAACGTGGGGATCGAGATGGGCAAGGGGTTTGTCGTGTCGTCCCTGGTCCTCCCCAAAATACATCAAAAGGTGATTCTCGCCATCAATATGTCCGGTTTGACGAACAATAAAGTCGACGCCATCGGCGTGATGGAGTTTTATTCCGTTACGTCGTCGCTTATAGCGGCGGATACGGCCGTCAAAGCCGCTCCTGTCAACATAATCGACATCAGGCTGGGGACCGGCATCGGCGGCAAGAGTTTCGTCGTGATCTGCGGCGACACTTCGTCCGTCAAAGACGCGGTCGACGCCGCCTCGTCCGTCAGGACCGAGGAAGGAATGCTGGTCAACAAGGTCATCGTCTCGAAACCGGATAAAAAGCTTTTGTCCAGTTTGTTTTAAAGGAGACAGTTTCATGATGCCCACGGTCGCGGACAAATATGAAATCAACCCGGACAAGTTGAGCGAAGTCATAAAAAGGGCGGTCGAAAAATATGTCCGAAACCCTTATGTCATGGCGGAGATCTCAAACAGGCATATCCATATTTCAAGGGTGGACCTAGATGCGCTTTTCGGCGAAGGTTACGAATTGACGCCGATGAAAGAACTGCTGCCCGGCCAGTACGCCTGCGACGAGACCGTTGCCGTCGTCGGCCGAAAGGGCAGGTTTGAGAGGGTCAGACTGCTCGCCCCGATAAGGGGGAAGACTCAGCTCGAAATATCCATGACCGATAGTTTTCTGCTTGGAGTAGAAGCGCCGGTCAACATATCCGGTGACTTGCGGAGCGCGGCGACTGTCGCGATAGAGAATCCGCAAAACGGAGCGAAGATAGAACGAGCCTGCGCCATCGTGGCGTTGCGTCACATACATTTGTCTTTGGAATTCGCGAAGCGCTACGGCCTGAGAGATCAACAGGTCGTCGCCGTCGAGTTCGAGGGCCCGAGGGCCGTTACGTTCGGCAATGTCCTGCTTCGGGTGTCGAAAGACTTTACGGACGAGATGCACCTGGACATCGACGAGGCCAACGCCGGCGGCATTAAAAACGGTGATTACGGAAGAATTATAGTTTGACTGAGGGGGAATTGTTATGGAAAGACGTATCTACGCGCCATCTAAGTATATTCAAGGTTCTGGAGAAATTTTCAAGCTTCCGGATTATATCAAGCCTCTTGGTAAAAAGGGCGCCTTCACGATTGCGAGTCCGGGTACCATCGAACGGTATGGCGATAGAATCAAAAAGAGCTTCGCCGATGCGTCTTTCAAAATAGAAGTCGCTCCATTTAATCGCGAGTGCAGCAAAAGAGAGATAGACTCGCTCATCGAGAAACTCAAAAAAGCCGATCTTGACGTCGTCGTCGGAATTGGAGGGGGGAAGGCAATAGACACCGCCAAGGCCGTTTCTCATTACACCGGGTTGCCGGTGGTGATTGTCCCTACAATCGCTTCGACAGACGCCCCATGCAGCGCGCTTGCCGTCATCTATACCGACGGCGGCGTGTTCGAGAACTATCTTTTCCTCAAAAACAACCCCAATGTTGTCATCGTCGATGTCGACGTCATTGCCTCGGCTCCCGCGAGGCTCCTTGTTTCCGGCATGGGAGACGCTCTTTCGACGTATTTCGAGGCCAGAGCCTGCGACATATCGCGCGCTACGGCAATCAGCGGCGGCAAACCGTCCAAAACGGCCGTGGCGCTGGCCGAGCTCTGCTACAACATCCTCATCGAAGACGGACTCAAGGCTAAGATATCCGTCGAGAATCATGTGGTCTCCACGGCGCTGGAAAATATCATCGAGGCCAACACCTTTCTGAGCGGGGTAGGTTTCGAGAGCGGCGGTCTCGCGGCAGCGCATGCCATCCACAATGGATTTACGGTACTTCCAGAGACGCATTCATGCTACCACGGCGAAAAAGTCGCGTTTGGAACCATCGTTCAGCTTGTGATCGAGGACGCCAGCGACGATCACATATTCGAGGTGATCACGTTCTGCAAGACCGTCGGCCTGCCGACGACTCTTGCGCAACTTGGGGTGAAAGACGTAACTCCGGAAAAAATCAAGGCTGTCGCCGCGGCGAGCTGCGCCGAAGGCGAAACGATTTACAACATGCACACGGAGATCACAGTCGAAAAGGTAATGGCCGCCATCACAATAGCCGACAAACTTGGAGGCATGTAAAAACAACCCATCTTTCCCATTGATTTCCCACTGAGGTTGTAAGAGATTTTAAAAGAAAGTTTTGGAAAAAGGACTCCCGAACCCTTGTCATGAAGGGTTTTAGGAGTCCTTTTTCGTGTGACCCGCATAGGTGGCGGGCGTCCGCTACGGCAAGCGAGACAGAGGCCGTGGCGCTGCGCCGGAAAAGTGCGAACAGAAGTGCAATTCCAGAGGCGCTGTGTTAATATAACTCACTGGAAGGAAGGTGAAAATTGTGGACGATGCAAAAGATGTAAAAGATGTAAAAATCGAAACGATACCGAACCGCGCAAGTGGGATGGACATGTTTCTTTTCGAGACGGACGACCATGTCAAGATCATCTGCGTTTTGCAGCCCGACATGACGCCTTTGGTTTCTACTTTCCACTTCGTGCAGGCTGCTCTTCACCTTGTAAATCCGTTGACCAGCAGCGAGAAAATCTTTTTGAACAATGCCTTGACGCAGTATCAGAACACGCAGAGGACCCCCGCCCTCAACCAGATATTTTGCAAAGAGATGCCCCTCGAACAATTTCCAGGGGTCAAAGAAGTGCTGGGCGACTCCGAAATGTTGCAGACTACCCGGTACCTTGGCCTCGGGTTGTTGCTCGATTTTATAGCGAGCGAGCACATGTTCGCCGACCTGCCCAAGAGACCTGCGCCCGTCCCCGCAAAGAGCGGGACCAATTGGCTGCCGGAGCTCATCCTCGTCGCCGCTATCCGCCGAATGATCACCATGTTCAGCTACCGCCAGGGTTATTGGGAGAAGGTTCCGGTCCAGGAGCGCTTGTCGGAGGATCCCCGCTTGATGTTGCCCACATTGACGAAGCTTATCGAGAAATGCGCCGAGCAGAACGAGCTGCAGAAGACTTTGGACGACTTGCAGGTTCATCTTGAAAAAGCGGCGTCGTTGTTGCAAAAGTAGCGGAGTCGACTTTATTCCTCGCGTCGTTTGTCGTGAAAATCATCCTCGGTGCCAAGAGGGCCGCCTTAGGCGGCCCTCTTTCGCCGTCTGAGGGCGCGGGGGCCGTGATAGAATATTTTTGTAAAATTTCCAAAAAAGGAAGCCCTCTGACCGAGCTGTTCGAGTCGTCGCTCGACACGCCGGGCGGGTACGGGAGCGAGAATTTATTTTTAGTTCGGGAGGAGTTTTATTGTGAAGAACGTGGAAGGGGTATTTGCGCCTATTGCGACGCCTTTCGGGGCGAACGGGGAGATCGATTTCGGAAAGTATGCCGAGAATCTGGCGAAGTTCGATAAGACGGGACTCGCGGGCATTGTGGTGCTGGGGAGCAACGGAGAGTTTACGATGCTCTCCCGAGAGGAGAAACTCGACCTCATTGCCGCGGTCCGCAAAGGAGTGGGAGCGGACAAGGCGGTGATCGCGGGAACGGGTTGCGAGTCTCTCAAAGAAACAATCGAGGTTACCAAGGTCGCGGCGGACCGGGGCGCGGATGTGGCATTGGTGATTAACCCTTGCTATTACAAGCGAGATCTCACCGAATTGACGCTCGAGAAGTTTTTCGCCGCCGTGGCGGACGCGTCCCCTATTCCCGTGATGATCTACAACATGCCCGGCAACAGCGGAATCAACCTTCCATCGATCCTTGTGACGAGGCTTTCCGCGCACAAAAACATCGTGGGCGTGAAGGACTCCGGCGGGAACATCGTACAGATCTCGGAGATCATCGCGGGCGTTCCGTCCGACTTTTCCGTGTTCGCGGGATCGGGCAGCTATCTCTTTGCGACGACCACGCTGGGAGGCAAGGGGGGAACTTTGGCCGTGGCGAACGTCGCGCCGGACATCTGCGCGGAGATCTACGCTCTGTGCCTGAAAAAGGAGTACGAGAAGGCGCGTAAGCTCCAACTCGATATTCTGCAACTCAACGCCTGCGTGACGAGCCGCTACGGCATAGGCGGCATGAAAGCCGCGATGGATCTGGCCGGATTCTTCGGCGGGCTCCCAAGGCCGCCTTTACAGCCCGCGACCGAGGCCATGGTCGCCGACATTCGGACGCAGATAGAAAAACTGGGGCTTTTGGGCAAATACAAATAGCCGGGTGTTTTTTGCTTTCGCCTCCGCCTCGATCTTTTTGCGCGAGGGGCGGAGATGGGATATACTTGTACGATTATCGCAATTTTTTTAAGGATGTGATGTTTTATGCGACCCCTTATCGTCGACGCGCATTACGATCTTTTGAGCGACGTTTTTCGTTTGAGAACGGCGGGCGAGCGCAAAGTCGTCGAACGTTTTTATCTGGACGACCTCAAAGCGTCGGGGATCAACGTGCTGATCTGTTCTCTTTTCATTCGGGATCAGTACCTGCCGGAAATGGCGCTGCGACACGTTCTGGACCAGATCGGAATGCTCCATTACGAAATGGAGGAGTCTCCCGGGCTTTTTGCTCTGTGCCGCAGCGCCTCGGAGGTCAGGAAGACGGTCGAGGCGGGGCAAACGGCGCTTCTGCTTTCCTTCGAGGGTGTGGAGCCCATTGGAAACGATCTTGTGTTGTTGCGCCTCTTTTACGAGCTGGGGGTTCGTTTTGTGGGGCTGACCTGGAGCCGGCGCAACTACGCGGCGGACGGCTGTCACTTTCGGCCCGTTCCCGAGGGAAGCCCGGGTGGATTGACGGCTTTCGGCGTGCAGCTTCTGGAGGAGGCGGAGCGATTGGGGATGATCGTCGACGTCAGTCACCTGAACGACGCGGGTTTTGCGGATGTCCTCAAATTCGCGAAGAAACCCTTTATCGCCTCGCACTCGAACTGCCGCGCCATTGCCGGCGTCATGCGCAATCTCACCGACGCCCAGATCGAGGCGCTGGCCTCCAAAGGCGGAGTGATGGGGCTCAACAACATGATCCATTTTGTGTATCCGAGCGAGGACGCCGGGCCGGGCGTGATCCCGAACGTAAAAATGCCGGAAGGGAAGCCGCGTTACGAGGGTTTCTTCGATCATATTCGCCACGTGATCGAACTGGTGGGACCCGATCACATCGGTTTCGGCTTCGACTTGTGCGAGTTCGCCAAACCGGAAGCGGAGCGGGACAGAAGCGTTTTTCCCACTTATCGGCACGCGGTTCCCTTCATCGAAGGCCTCGATCGGGAGTTCTCGAACGAAGTCGCCGCGAAAATTCGCGGCGAAAACTGGATGAGGATTATTGAGGCTTTGGGTGAAAATCGAGGCACTGGGCTGAAATTTTGTGGATTTTGAGCTAAGATTTTGATGTTTTATACTGGAATTTTCGCGGCTTTAAAAGGCAAGGGACGGTCTCCTCGGATCGCTGTTTGGGAAGGATGCGCGTGCGCGCTTTTTGCCGTCGCGTTCGTTTTTTCCATTTTCGCGCGGCGAGTGGAGTTTCTCGATGAAGGGGGGGCGGTGGTGTTGTCTTTTCCTCTTTATTTGGGGGAGTCTTTTTCGACGGAGTACATTCACTCCGTCCAGCTTTGCCCCGTCGTCGACGAGTATTATGCCGTCGGAAATTTTCTCTGGCTTTGGGAGGAGCGAACGCAGTCCACCAACGCGGGACTTCCGACGGAGGCTCCGCGACTGGGACGGTTCGTTCACGACCCTCCGTGGTATCGGTACATCGGAGGCAGGCGCGCTTTTAAAGCCTTGAACCTTAGGGTAGGAGACGCGCGAACGGGGCGCAATGTCCTGACCCTGCCCACAGGAGAAAAGGTCGATCTTTTCGAGCGTTTCACGGGAGCGCTTTTGACGATGCGTTTGCGGTGACGTCAACCCGAGATAAAAACTTGATGATGAAGCGGGGTATGTAGATGACAGACCAAATAAAGCCTGAGACGGGAAGCGCGGCCGCGGCTATCGACGTCGAGGAAATCAAGAGACAATACGACAGCGAATCGAGATTCAGAGCCCCTCGGGATTGGACGGGGGTGCTTATCAACGTTATCGCCGTGGCAATGTCTCTTTTTCATCTTTACACCTCCGCGTTCGGCCTTCTTTTGGAAATGTGGCAGCGCTCGATTCACCTTTTTTTCGTGCTCGTACTGGTGTTTCTGCTCTACCCTATGACCTCGAAAAGCTCGAAAAGCCGTATCCCGTGGTATGACTATATCTTAGCCGCAATAGGGGCTTGCGTCACGTTGTATATGGTGTTCCAGTTCTACGCGATGCTGACGCGCTCGGGGATGCCCAACGCGTCCGATCTCGTCGTGGGATGCGTCGGCATATTGATTGTTCTGGAGGCGACGCGGCGGGTTTCGAATCCGGTACTGCCGGCCATCGCTATTTTCTTTCTTTTTTACTGTTATTTCGGGCAGTACGCTCCCTCGCTTTTTCAGCATCGAGGTTACAATTTCTACCGCATCATCAATCATATGTATCTGGGGACGGAGGGAATTTTCGGGACGCCATTGGCGGTCTCCGCTACCTTCGTGTTCATGTTCGTCCTTTTCGGAACGATCGTGGAACAGACCGGGCTGGGCAAGTACATCATCGACCTGTCCATGGCGCTGGCGGGTTGGTCGGCGGGGGGACCCGCCAAAGTGGCGGTCGTCAGCTCGGGCATCATGGGGACCATCTCCGGTTCGTCTGTGGCTAACGTCTGCACCACCGGCATGTTCACCATTCCCTTGATGAAGAGCGTCGGCTATCAGTCCCATTTTGCCGGGGCCGTAGAGGCCGTGGCCTCCACGGGAGGGCAGATCATGCCGCCCGTTATGGGAGCGGCCGCTTTCATCATGGCCCAGACGATGGGGGTGGCTTATCTCCACGTGGCCTTGGCGGCGGTGGTTCCCGCATTGCTTTACTACATCGCCGTCATCGTGCAGGTGCATTTCGAGGCGACGCGCCTGGGATTGAAGGGCCTGCCGAGAGACCGGCTTCCCAGTTTGAAAAAGCTTCTTTTCGAGCGGGGGCATCTTTTGTTGCCTTTGGCGGGGATCGTTTATTTTCTCGTGGCGGGCTACACGCCCCTTAAAGCCGCCTATTACGGCATTCTTCTCACAATCGTGACTTCCTACGCGCGCCGCGACACCTGGCTGACGCCCCGCAAGCTGTGGGAGGGACTCGTCAACGGCGCGCGTAGTTCTCTGGGCGTGGCTTGCGCCTGCGCGACGGTGGGGATCATCATCGGCACCGCGACCCTGACGGGTTTGGGCCTGAAGTTGGCGCACGCTATTGTGACCCTGGCCGGGGGAAGCCTGCTTTTGACATTGGCCTTCACGATGGTGGCCTCCATTTTTTTGGGCATGGGGCTGCCGACGACGGCGAACTTCATCGTGACGAGCACGATGGCGGCCCCAGCCCTGATCCAGTTGGGCATTCCCCCGATGGCCTCCTACATGTTCGTTCTTTATTTCGGCATAGCCGCGGACCTGACGCCGCCTGTGGCGTTGGCGGCTTACGCCGGGGCGGGCATCGCCAGGGCCGACCCCGTGAAGACGGGGATTACGGCGTCCAAACTTGCGTTGGCCGGTTTTCTCGTCCCCTATATTTACGCTTATAACCCGATACTCGTCTTGGTGGGTTTCGAACCGCTGGAGTTCGCTCAGGCGGTGGGCACGGCGTTGATAGGCGTCTTTCTGTTGGGGATGGCGACGATAGGTTACTTTAAAGCGCCCTTGACCTGGCCTTTGCGGGTCGCGGCGCTTGCCGGCGCGTTGGGTTTGATGGTTCCGGGGTGGAAATCCGACCTCGCGGGTTTCGCTGTGCTGGCTTGCATCTGGTTCACGCAGACGATAAAAGAAAAAAAAACGGATAGGGAAAAAGAGCATTGATGCTTTTATTAGAGTGATGTATATTACGCAGGTCGGATACGAATCTTTAAAACGCGAGTTTGTTGAAAAGCGCGATCGCGAGAAATGGAGGATCTCTGATGCAGGAAGTGAAGAAGGTTATAACTGAGGTCGGGACGAATGAATGGCAGGTTGTGGTCTTCTTCTTGGGAGATCAATCTTTTGCTATAAACGTAGATAAGACGCGGGAGATATTGAGATGGCCCGGATGCAGGGTCATCCCGGACGCCCCCAGCGCCATGATCGGGATCACCTCCGTCAGGGGGGAGGTCCTGCCGATGGTCGATCTTCGCGTGTTTCTCGGGATCGAGTCCAAAGTGGAGATGGAGCAGTGCAAGGTGATCATCGCCGAGTTCAACGAGGTGAAGCTGGGTTTTGTCGTCGACGCTGTGGAACGGATTTATCGCATCAACTCCGAGGACTTGGACTCGACGCTGACCGGAAAATATCTGGGAGAGTGGATACTTTACGTCATCAAGAGGGACGCGCGTAACGTGCTCCTTTTGGATTACGAGGCGATCGTCCAGACCATAAGCCCTCAGCTTTCCATGAGTCAAAAATGGGATCCGACCACCGCCCTCGAGTTGACGGACGGCATCGGCGATCTTTCGGCGTACCGCATCATCGTGGCCGAGGATTCCCCTCTGATCCGCAAGCAGATCAAGGACTCCCTGGAATCAGGCGGATTCTCCAACCTCACGCTTTGCTCGGATGGCAAGGAAGCCTACGATTTGATCATGCAAGAGGGGGTTCATTACGACGTGCTCATTACGGATGTGGAGATGCCGCGCCTCGACGGGTTGGCTTTGACGAGGCGCGTCAAAGAAAACGACTCCACTCGCGACCTGCCGATCATCGTTTTTTCTTCCATCATGGCGCAGGACATTAAGGTCAAGGCCGCCAGCGTCGGGGCCAAATATCAGATCACGAAACCGGAAATATCTCAGTTGGTCGAGTATGTCGTGAAAATCATCAGGGAAGAACAAAAGGCCAAAGAAGAAAAGAGCGCCGTCGCTTAACCGCGGCGGACGATATGGAACAAAATATGATTTTTACGGCGATGAGGGATGTTTTTGCTGCCTTACTGGAGTTCGGATTTGGATCTTGAAATCGCTTCGTGGTTCCCTTTCGGGGTGGATTACAAACCGATTTCGATAAATTTGCTGCACAGCCCTCGCCTCAAGAGAATAGCGGCGTTCTGTATGGAAGTAGGGAGTGAATTTTTTTTCATGACTTCTACGTTGAGCGGCTGTGTCGGTAATTTAATGCGCGATAATTTTTATAAGTACGATAACGGAAACAACATCAATCTGGGGTTCATGATGCTTTTAGGGTATTCTCCACAAATGGAAAAATTAGTGGGCCGCAAATTCCCCGAGCGGGAGGACATGGACGTAAGAGCGGGCGTTGCGTTTTGCTCTCTATGGAATAAAACGTTGCTTCTCGAAAACATGAAGGTCATCGTTTTGGTGAGCGATGATATTTTATTCAGCGAAGAGGAGTTTTTGACCGATTTTGAGGCGATGTTCGAAGAGAAGGGACTTGACCGTTCCAACATTTCGTATTTCGCCGAAAAATTCGGTTATAGGCGTTTTTGTATGGCGTACGAGACGGACGATCTTTTGCAGCTAAGAATCAGCAAATTGTTGTACGAGATGGAATTGCCCGAAACCCGTCAAATGGTGGGACCCTCTCCGGAGATGCCCTTTCCGCCTTTTTTCGGAATGAGCGTGGGGATGTAGTTGTGCTATAATAATTTTTCTTAAAAATTTGATCGATGGAGGGTATAGCCGTGCAAGGGCAAAATACGGATACCGTCAAAGTGGAGACGCCTAAAAGCGAAGCGGTCGAGTACTTGGGGAAAGTTCGCAATCTCGTCCATGAGGGACAGGGGAGGGGGTTTGTCACTCATCAGGACATTGAGCGTCATATTCCTGTAGATACCTGGAACTCCGATATGCTCGACAACATCCTGAACAACCTTCAGGAGTTGGGCATCGAGGTTATAGAAGAGGAAAGCCGGAACAAAATACAGGCCACGGTGACGATGGGGGAGGAACTCCTGCCTTCATTCGACGCGGATATGGGGAAGTTGGACGACATCCCCCTGACGGATCCCGTGCGTATGTATCTGCGCGAAATAGGGAAGGTCGCTTTATTGACGGCTGAAGAGGAGGTCACTTTAGCCAAGCAGATGGAGGAGGGCGACCTCCACGCCAAACAAAAGCTGACCGACGCGAATTTACGACTGGTCGTCAGCATCGCGAAAAAATATATCGGGAGGGGCATGCTCTTCTTGGACTTGATTCAGGAGGGTAATTTGGGGCTTATTCGCGCGGTGGAGAAATTCGACTACCGCAAAGGCTTCAAGTTCAGCACCTACGCGACCTGGTGGATACGCCAAGCCATCACGCGCGCCATCGCGGATCAGGCGCGGACGATCCGAGTCCCGGTGCACATGGTCGAGACGATAAACAAGATGGTGCGCATTTCGCGTCAGCTTGTCCAGCGTTTGGGACGCGAGCCGACGGACGAGGAAATTTCGGCCGAGATGGAGATAGAACCCTCTAGAGTGGAGGAAATTCGCAGAATAGCCCAATTGCCTGTTTCTTTGGAGACCCCGATCGGCGAAGAAGAGGACAGCCAGTTGGGAGATTTCATCGAGGACAGAGACCTTCCCAGCCCCGACGAAGCGGCGGCGGGGCATCTGTTGCACGAACAGATCGAAGACATGCTGGACGCGCTTTCCATCAGAGAGAGGGAAGTGCTTCATTTTCGTTTTGGACTCGAGGACGGGCACTCCTACACCCTTGAAGAGGTAGGGCGCAAGTTCGGAGTTACGCGTGAGCGCATCAGACAAATCGAGGCCAAGGCCTTGCGTAAGCTTCGCCATCCCAGCCGGAGCCGAAAATTGAAGGACTTCCTGGACTAAAGACTTCCTGGGTCGAGGATGTAGAAAATATCGTAGGAGTAAAGCGGCATATTCCACGGGAGGTTGATGACATGCGTCCTAAAGGGAAATTTTTTTTGGCGTTCGTGTTGCTCGTTTTTTTTGCGCCCTCCGCTATGGCGGCTACAGTGCAGAGAGGGGCCGTATCTACTTCCAACGCAAGAACGCAAGCCGCAAACGCGGCGGCCGCCAATTTGGGAGCCGGACCTTCAGGATCCGGCCCGGGGGTGGACTTGAAAGCTATCGCCAGCCCTAAAAAGCCTCAGACTTTAACCGGTTTTCCGGCGGGGACTCTACCGGGGGACAGCCGCGGCGCTTCGGGAAGCGGCGGGGGAGGATCAAACAACAATCCAGAGGGCAAAGTCGTGTTTTCCGGGGATCCTCTGACGCCGATCATCGGACCGGAGATGATGGGTTCAAGGCTGGATTACATTTGTACCGTGGCTGGACATGTAGGTTATACCCTTGAGCGAGGGGTCTATTTGCCGACCGCGCTGGATGTCGCGTACATGTTCAGGCTGATGAATGGAAGGCGCAGGGTTTCCACGCTGTATTTCGATCGAAGCTTGAAGTTGTTGGATGTGCAGTAAAAGGCGTTTTACCGCGAGTTTGCTGAGGAATGGTGCCGCGCCTTTGTATCGCGGCATTTTTTGTGTGTTATTCCAACATGTTTTTTAGCTGTGTTGGTCGCGGAGTTTTTTTATCAATTTAATTTAATTCAATTTTATTTAATTTAATTTAATTTAATTTAAGAGGTGCGGATCATGGGGTTCGCAAAATGAGCGCCCGGTTTATGAAAGTGGTAAAAAGCGCTCGCCGCGGCAGAGCTATCGCCAAAAGGATCGGAAAACATTTCCTGTGGGTTGTTTTCGGGTTCGGAGCGTTGCTTTTCGGGTCGGCCTATTTGGTGTGGCGACAGGAGCAAAATTTTCAGGGTCCTTATATCAACGCGCTTTGGTCGGTTTTGTTCACGCTGATCGGGCAGGGTGAATTTGCCACGAACCCGAGGACTTTCTCGGGCCGATTAATTGTGTTCGTGCTGTCTATCGTTGGGGTGGCCCTGCTCGGGGTGATCTTTTCGGAAATTATGCAGCGTTTGATGGCAAGCAAATTGAGGGAGTTGATGGGGATGAGTCGATGCAAATACATGGGGCATACTGTGATTTGCGGGTGGAACGAACGCGGACGTCTTATTCTGCGTGAACTGCTCGCCACGGCCAAACAGGTCGCGCTTATCGCTTCAGAACGCCCTCCCTCTCTTGCCAACGACGTATATTTCGTCGCGGGTTCTCCCTCCGACGCGGAGGTTCTTTCCCGGGCGGGCGTCTCCAACGCCGAGGCGGCGATAATTTTATCGAATCCCTCCGGTAGCCCGGACGACGCGGACGCAAAAACCATCCTGACGTCTTTGGCCGTGGAATCCGCCAACCCGAAGCTTTACACCGTCATTGAGCTGGCCAATCCCGATAACGAACGCCATGCCCGCCTCGCGAAGGTGGACGACATCATTTACTGCGACAGCCTGATTGCCGAGATTACGGCAACCTGCGCGGTTCATGCGGGCATATCGGTGTTCATGAAGGATATTTTGTGCGCGTCCGACGAGGGACATCGTTTTGCGGCGTTCAGCGTTCCTGACGAATTCGACGGACGGTTCCTCGGAGACTTTTTCGCGCGCCTCCGAAAGGAGCGCCACCTGCCCGTGGGCATTATCGCTCCGCCCAAGGACGACCCGCAGGCGCCGGTGGGGCTATGGCTTTCTCAAATCAATCCAGACGAGGACTTGACGGTTACCCTGCCCATGAAGGTTGTTTGTATCGTAAAAAATTAAAAGCACAGAATGGAGAACGGCAATGTCGGAGAGAGCGCTCAGCTTCAGGGAATATTTGCATTTATCGGAAATGAAGGTGGCGCTGATATCTCTGGCGCATTGCGTCAACGACACCTACGCCGCGTTCTTGGCGACCTTCATCCCTTTCATTAAAGACAATTTAGGGCTTTCCTACGCCCTTGCAAGCAACTTTAACGTTATCGTGGGGATTTTTCACATCGTCTGTCAGCCCGTCATCGGCTACATGTGCGATCGCATACGCAGACCCATTCTAATGATAATCGGTCCTGTTCTTTGCGGACTGGGGGCCATCATGGTGCCCAACGTGCGTTCCTATGGCGTGGCTATTTTTTTCGCGGGGCTCTGGGGCTTCGGCAGCGCCCTTTACCATCCGCAGGGCTCCGGAGGCATTGGCTACGTTTCTAAACCGGAACATCTGACACGCTCTTTGACATGGTTTAATATTGCCGGGACCCTGGGGACCATGTTCAGCCCTCTCATCGCCGTGGGAGCCGTGAAGGCTATGGGTTACAACGGGCTTTTCGTGACGCTTGTCCCGGCTCTGCTCCTGGCTCCTCTCATTTATTTTTCTATGCCTTTTTTGAGGGATGAAGAATTTGTTCGAGACGAGAACAGAAAAGACAAGGGCTTTTTCAAAACCATCGGGGCTCTTTTTGTGGTGCTTTATCCCGTTTGGGCCGTGTCTTTGATCCGCGATCTGCTTTTTCAGTGCATGCGTTTTTTTCTGCCTTTGAAAATCGTGGCCCAGGGCGGGGCGCTGGAATCTGTTGGGACGATCGTTTTTTGTCTCACCTTGGGCAGTACTCTAGCCATGATTCCTATGGGAATGATCGCCCAACGCTTCGGGAACAAGAGAGCCCTCCAAGGAAGCATGCTTTTCGGCGCGGGCATTTTGTTCGCGGCAACCTTCACGACGGACTTTTCTTCGATCGTGCTCTACATCCTGGGAGTTTCCTGCGTTTACTCGACCTTGCCTCTGACCGTGGCGATAGCGCAGACGCTCGCTCCCAACGAGCGCAGCGCGGCAAGTTCGATCGTCATGGGGTTGTCCTGGGGCTTCAGCAATATTCTGGTTTCTCCATTCGGCAAACTCGCGGATGCGGCTGGGGTCGAGGCGACTTTTATTTTTATGGCGATTCTTCCCATTTTAGGGATGCCCTTCTTTTGGGCGCGATCTTTCAAAAACTAGCGACCTGACGATCTTTTATGTCGCTTTTATGTTGCTTGTTGTTTTTATGTTGTATAGCTGTGATCGATGCCGCTTTTTTCGAGAGCCCGATCGCTATTCACGAACTGTTCCAACGTATCGGGACTGAGCTGAGCGAACCCTACCTTCCAAGCCATGATCGCGGCCTGGGTTCGGTCGCGGATGTCCAGTTTTTTGAGCATGTGGCTGACATGGTTTTTCACCGTTTTTTCGGACAATACCATGCGAATCGCAACTTCGTTGTTGCTGAGGCCCTGAGCCAGCCAGTAAAGAATCTCTTTCTCGCGGGGCGTCAGCTCCCCTAAAAGATCGTTTTCGTTTTTGCGTCTCGCGAAACTCGTCATCAGTTTTCCGGCGACGCGGGGATCCACGTAAGATTGCTCGCGGCTCACAGCTCGGATGGCCGCAAGAAGCTCGCTCCTTCCCGAGGATTTTAAAACGAAACCCAAAACGCCCTCGGCGGAAAGCGTCGCCAAGCAGTCCTCGTCATCGTAGGCGCTGACGGCTATTAAAGCCGTTCTGAGTTTGATGTTTCTGAGTTCCCGCACCAATTGAATGCCATCCATTCGGGGCATGTTGATATCGAAGAGCACGGTATCCGGGAGGTGTTCGCGAATCACCGCCAGAGCCTCTTCCCCGTCTCCGGCCTCAGCCACGACTTGGATGTCGGGCTCTAACTCCAATATTTTTCGAAGGCCGTCCCTGAAGAGCTTATGATCGTCAGCCAACACAACCTTCAACACTTTTAACCACCACCTGTTAATCTAAGTCAGCGTTTGTTTAGGACTTTAGGCCTAATTATAATGCATCCTTTGTTGAAATACAACAACGTTGCTTGGATGGACTTGGTATGGATTTGACATTCGATGCGCGTGTGGTTGCGGCGGTTTATTCCGCGACGGGCGTTCTCTCGTTTCAAAACTTTAATCCGTGTCGAATCGCCTCTGCGGTATACTGATTTGAGAGCTTCAATAAGGAGGATTGCATTGTGAAAACGGCTGTTCTGGTCGCGATAGGGGACGAGCTTTTGAGCGGAATACGGCGCGAGGGCAACTGCGCGTCGCTGGTGTGGCTGCTGCACGACGCGGGATGGAGCGTTCTTCGTGTGGAGATCGTGCCGGACGACGTGCCTCGGATTGTCGATGTGCTGGAGCGCTGGGTGGGAAAAACCGAGCTTTTGGTTTTTTCCGGAGGACTCGGCCCCACGCACGACGACAAAACGCGTTACGCTTTGGCCGAGTACCTGAAGTGCGGTTTGTCCGTGAACGATGTTCTGTACGACCGCATCGTCGCCCGGTTCGAGGATGCGTCGTGGAAGGCGTTGGTCGAGAGGTCCCGCCCGGTTCAGGGACTCATTCCTGTAGAGGCTCAGGGCGTCTATAATCCCGCGGGTTCGGCGCTCGGAATCCATTTCGAGAAATCGGGAACTCAGGTCTGGAGTTTTCCCGGGGTGCCGTTCGAGTTCAAGGCGATGGCGCGGCAGGAGCTGACGCCTTTTCTGTCTCGGAAACAGGGGGAATCCGCGCGAAGCTGGAAGTCCGTCGCGGTCATCGGCGTCCCGGAAAGCCTGGCCGTCGAGCGAGTCCCGGAGATCGTCGCGGACGATCGCCTGCACATTTCGATTCTGCCCTCTTTCGGACTGGTCGAGTTCGTGATTCGAGGCGACGCCTCGCTTGTGGAATCTGCCGCCCGCACGGTGCGCGAGCGCTTCGCGGGTCATGTTCTGCCGGAGGGTTGCGTTACCCTGCCGGAGGCCATACTCGCAACGGGGCGGGAAAAAGGCTTGACGTTCTCATGCGCGGAATCCTGCACGGGAGGATTGATCGGCGCCGCTCTGACCGACGTCCCAGGGAGTTCGGCCGTTTTTGCCGGAAGCGCGGTGGTTTATAACGATCAAGCGAAGAAAAAATTGTTGAGCGTGGAATCGTTTGTTCTGGACAACTATGGAGCGGTTAGCGGAGAGTGCGCGGAGAGCATGGCGAGAGGCGCTCTGGATCGCTACGGAACCTCTTTGGCCCTTGCCGTGACGGGTATTGCCGGGCCCGATGGCGGCACTCAGGAAAAACCCGTCGGCACGGTATGGTTCGCCGAGGCTTCATGGGTTGCCGGAGAGGTGGAGAGTCGTTCTTTCGTCCGTCGTTTGGACGGCGACCGCGAGTTCGTGCGCGAGCGCGCCGCCCGGATCGCGTTGATCGCCGCTTGGCGCCGTATGTGCGAGTTATAACGATGGAGCCTCTTTTCTTGACTTCTCCGTTGCGCTGTCGGATACTTAACGCTGTTACACACGTTCACGTTATTGAACACGCTGAAAGGAAGTGAATTTTTAGAATTGTCTAAGAAAAAAGTCCCGCAAACCCGAGAAGAAATTCTGGAACAGGCTCTAGAGGATATTCGCGAAAAATTTGGACAGGGCTCCATCATGCGTTTGGGGGAAAACGTCAAGGCCAACGTGGAGGTCATTTCGTCGGGGATTTTGCCGCTCGACGTGGCTTTGGGCATCGGAGGGTTTCCCAAAGGGCGTATTATCGAGATCTTTGGCCCCGAGGGATCGGGCAAGACGACCGTCGCCCTTTACGCGCTCGCCGAGGCGCAAAAAGCGGGAGGCGTGGCCGCGTTCATAGACGCGGAACATGCGCTGGATCCTCGTTTGGCGGCGACTTTAGGAGTCAATATCGAATCGCTTTACCTGTCCCAGCCGGACAGTGGGGAGCAAGCGCTTTACGTCCTGGACACGCTGGTGCGCAGCGGGGCCGTCGATATCGTCGTGGTGGATTCCGTCGCGGCCTTGACGCCTCAGGCGGAAATCGACGGCAGAATCGGAGAAAGTCAGTTGGGTTTGCAGGCGCGCCTGATGTCCTACGCGTTGCGGCGTTTGACGTCCATCATCTCGAAGACCAACTGTTGCGTCATCTTCATCAACCAGCTCCGCGCCCTGATCTCGACGGGTTACGGCTCCGGACCGACGGAAACCACCACCGGCGGGCGCGCCCTCAAATTTTACTCCTCCGTCCGCTTGGAGGTTAAGCGCGGCAAGAAGATCGAAAAGGGAGACGACACGATCGGGCACGAACTTTATATGAAAGTCGTCAAGAATAAACAGGCCCCCCCTTTTCGTTCGGGGCACGCCAGTTTGATCTACGGCAAAGGGATCCCCAAGGGAGTAGCGGTGGTCGACATGGCTGTAGACTACGAGATTATAAAAAAGAAAGGCTCCTGGTTGGCTTATAAGGGAGAGACGCTGGGGCAAGGCAAGGAATCGGTCGCCCAGTTCATCGAAAAAAACCCCGAACTGGAGAAGGAGATCATCGCCGAGACCCTGGCGGCCGTCAGCAAGGGCATGGGATACATCACCCCCGTTCCAGAGGCCGAAGAGGGGGGAAAGGGGGAGAATGCCTCAACAGCGGGGCTCGACGTCGAGGAGGGCATTTTGGACCTCTCGGAAGACGAAAAATAAAAGAGAAAGTAAGTAAAAAAACTTTCTTTGGGGGGTTTACAAAATTGTTACGTCGGGGTATTATACCTAAGCTCCTTGTTGCGGAGGTCGCCTAAAACGACTCTTTGTAAAAGGAAAATCCTTGACGGAAGAGATTTTAAATGCTTCAAGGATCAGCAACTTGACAAATTTACAGGCGAGCCAACAGAGGCGAAGAAGTAGAAGTTGGTACTATGAGCGAGAAGAGAAGCCGCGAGAGCGGAGTCGATTCTATCGAACATGAGCGATGTTGA
>JAISQE010000054.1 GCA_031274425.1 Synergistaceae bacterium
GGCGTCATGGAGGTGTCGCAATCAACGCTTTCGCGGTGGCTTATGCATTTGCATAATCCTGATCAATCCTCACCAAAGGAGCTCCTCAAAGAACCCAGCGAACTTGACCGCCTCAAGGAGGAGATCGCCGACCGCGAAGCCTTCGAGAAGAAGCAGGCACAGGATCATACGGACAACTAAGCCTCAGCCCAAACAAAGGCCGGGGCTTTTTTCTTGCCTGAAAGGAGGTTCGTTCATGGGCAAAATTCAAATGCAACACCTCGTCGAATTCAAAAAAACGGCCGGCGAAAAACAGATCGTCTATGGTGAAGTCTACGTCCCCGACAAAAAAGACTCCGATGGCAACTGGATGACCGCCGACACCATCGAGAAGATGGCCCACGACTTCATGCGAAAGGGGGGCGTCAATCAGATTAGCAAAGGACACGATGGGCAATGCGACAAAGGCGTGATCGTCGAGTCTTTCATAGCGCGTGAGGGAGATTCGGACTATGCGGCGGGCTCTTGGGTCGTCGGGGTCCACATCCCCGACGCGAAAATCTGGAAGCAGGTCAAAGACGGTACGTTGACTGGGTTTTCCATCGAGGGGACGGGAACACTGATTGAGGAAACCGAGGAAACGGAATAGGAGGGAAGTTATGTGAGCAAACCTGACAAGCCTGGCGAGCTGTGCGACGTTGAATTGGAGGCGATCAGCCTCGTAACGAAAGCGGCTAATGGTGAAAAGTTCAAGATTTTCAAATCAGAGAAGGGAATGGACGAGGAAATGGACAAAAAGACATCGCAAGCTCCCGAGGTCGCCGAAAAGGACGAGCGGGGGCTTTTTCATGTCCTGAAGGCGTTCTTCTCCGGCGAGGAGTCCGCAGTCGAAAAGGGAGAACTGGCCGACACCTTCAACGCTCGGGAGAAAGGGCGCAAGCTAGGCGTGGCAATCGACTCTCTCTGGTCGACGCTGAAATACGACCGCTGGGGCGGAGAGAACAAAGACGCGGTGACGGACCCAAAGAAAATTCGCGTCGCGCTCGAGGACTTCAAAAAAATCGTGGAGGAAATCTTAGTCGGTAAAGACGCGGACCTCGTGAAGGTGGCCGCCGAGGTCGAGAAAAGCGGGCGGAAGATATCGGGCGCGCGCATGGCGGAACTCAAAACGGCGCACGCCGCTTTGTCGAAAATTATTGAGGAAACAGACTCGGAAGAATCGGAAGGAGAGACAAGCGAAGTGACGAAAGAAGAACTGGAGCTGGTCGTGAAGGGAAGCGTCGATGAGGCGGTTAAACAACTCAACGAGCGTTTGGAGCAGCTTGAAAAAAGCGAAACGCCGGAAGCGCCAGAAACGCCGGCCGCGGAGTCCAAGCCGGAAGACAGCACTCCGGATATCGCGGGAATCGTGAAGTCCGCCGTGGTGGAGGCGACTACTCCCTTGGCGGATCGGTTGGAAAAAATCGAGAAAGCTCGAGGATTCAGCAACAAAATCCCCGAAGAGGCTGAAATAAAGAAAAACGCCTCTATTTTCAGCGGCGCATTCACAGCTGACTAAGAACACGTCTAACTAAAGAGGAGGAAGCAGAGATATGAATGGATTGAAAAGTAATAGGTCTATTATCGCCAAGGACACGATTGCGAGCACGGATTTTAGCGGTACTGGGAAGGGCGGATACCTCAACCCCGAGCAGTCCAGAGAATTTATTCGCCTGATGTACGATGCCACGGATTTTCTCAAAGACATTCGGACGCTCACCATGAACGCGCCGACAAAAGACCTCGACTATATGGGATTGAATTCCCGCGTGTTGAGGCTTGCCGCGGAAGGCGTGTCTCCTGATGAATTGATAGGGATCAATACCGCCAAGCAGCAGCTTCTGGCGAAAGAGGTCATTCTCCCTTACGACATCACGGATAATGTTCTCGAGGACACCATCGAGCAGGAAAACGCGGACGACAAGATTGCGGAAATGATGACGATGCAATTCGGAAACGACCTCTGCGATTTGTCGCTCAACGGCGACACATCGGTTCTCAGTACCGCCACTGATGCTAAGTTCCTCAAAATCGGCGACGGCTTTATCAAGATCGCCAAGGACTCAGCGGATACGCACAAGGTCGATACTGAGGGTTCCACGGATTACAAGGGCGAGGTATTCAAAGCGATGCTCAGCGCCATGCCGAACCGTTTCAAACGGAGGAAAAGCGAACTGCGTTTTTACGTATCGCCGAGCGTTGCGGAGACATATATTCACCAGCTTGCGATTCGCGAGACCGAACTCGGCGATGAATCCTTGATTAGCGGCAAGCCTCAACGTTATGCCGGGATTCAGCTGTTCGAGTGCGAGTATATGCCCAACGACGTGCTGATCCTCACTTCCAACAAAAACCTTGCGACGGGTACTTTCAGGGAAGTTAAAAAAGAGCAGCAGCGACAGGCCCGCAAACGGCTGACAGAGTATACGGTGACGATGCGCCTCGACCCCGCGAAAATCATTTGGCACGACGCGTTGGTCATCGCGTACGATATCCCGAGCGGCTCCTAGCGGCGAAATGTGATAGGAGGCGGAATTTATGGATCCGGAATTCGAAAAGGTAAACGAAGAAACCACGGAAGAGCCTCAATTGACGGATGCTCCGATGGATGCGGAAGAGGAAGAAGAGGCGACGACTGAGAAATCTTCCAAGAGCGCGGAGAAAAAAGCAAAAGGGCCGGGCAGAAAAAAGAACGCCGAAGCAACTCCGCCGCCAGAAGCAGATACGCTTGAGCCAGAGCCAGAGACGCCAGAAGTGGATACGCTTGAGAAAGCGAAAACGCTGGTCTTGGTCGGCGCGGGGTCTTTCACTGGGCGCGGCGTCAAGGGAGTCCGGAAAGGACAGCCTTTCGAGACGGATTCCCAGACGGCTGAAAGACTTCTCGCGACGGGAATGTTCGTTGAAGAGAAGGGGTAAGTCATGTACTGCGCTCCCGGAGATTTACGTCGCGAAGGCGTAACGGAGGAGCAGGCGAGCAATGAGAGGCTTTCGGAACTCTGCTCGTTGGCCGGCCAGTATATCGAGGTTATGACGGGGCAGTGGTTCGAACCCAGGGAAATGACTCTGCGCATCGACGGGAACGGAGGGGAAACGCTGGTCCTTCCTATTTTTTTGATCGAACTCCAATTCATTAAAGCCTATGGCGTGCCGGTTGAAGGCTATACGCTCTACAACCGGACCGCCCCGGAGGACGACCGGAACTATCCGAGAATCAAGCGCAAGGCCGGGTGGCCCAAGGGGAATTTAAATATCGAACTCAGGGGGTTGTGGGGATACGTGGACGAGGAGGACAACGGCGGCTACGTTACCCCGATCCTTATCCGTCAAGCGGCGATCAAGCTGGCTATTATGCAACTGCCGCTCTTGGGGGACACCGCCGCCCAGGAAGAAAAATCCATAAGAGGGATGCTCACCGAAGAAACGACCGACGGACACAGCTATAAGCTCGATCGTAGTCTCTCGACTCTCATAGCCGATCGCCAATTTACGGGAGATGCCGAAATCGACCAGATTTTGAGCAGATATTCAAAACAACGGATAAGGTTGGGATTGATATGAGGCCGCGGCTGATCCATCCCCGCGGAGTCATCTTGCATCGAAGGATAGCCACGGAAGCCGATCCGGACCTCGGGCCTACGGGGCATATCGAATGGGAGGCTCCCGCCGCTCTTTCGGGGCAGGTAAAGTACAACAAATATAACCAAATGACGCCTGTCGGCAGCGGAAACGATCCCGTCGCCGACGGGCATATTGTTTTCTATGAAGCGGACTGGAAAAGATTGAACGGCAAACCCGGAGACGAGATGGAGCTGAGTCCCGACACCCGGTTGGTCGTTACGGAGGTTCGCCCAGCGGCGCATTATGCGGGGAGAAACTGGCACGTTCACGTTTTATTCGTGCGAAAGCGGGTGTCGAGCAAATGAGCCACTTGGAGGGAGACTGGGACAAAATCTCCAATATCCTGAACCCAGCACGGATGCGGGCGAAGATAGAACAGGCGGGGAAAAAGGTCGGGTTCGCCGGCGTAGCCGCGGTAAAAAAAGGCATCGTGAGCGGCGCGCCGGGAGGAGAAACTTTCGAGCCGCTCCAAGCTCTCACCGTATGGGCAAAAGGTTCGAGCAAGCCGCTGATCGATCACGGTGACCTCGTTGGCAGCATTACTCACGAGAATATAGACGCGAACACCGTTTGGATTGGCGTTAAAAAAGGGGCCAAAGGCAGTAAGGGAAATATGGCCAACATCGCGGCGGTTCACGAATTCGGGTGCACGATTGCGGTAACAGATAAAATGCGTCGCGCTTTTGCCGCTAAATTTCAAGGAATAGGAATTCGCAGAGATACCCAATACATTCACATTCCGGCGCGCCCGTTCCTTCGCCCTACCCTCAATGACCCGGATTTTCGTCAAACGATAGGAGAAATTTACCTTAATGCCCTAAAAGAGGCGTTCCTCCCATGATCCTCGAAACGACGCGGGCTCTGGTGCAACTTTTTAAAACCGTAGAGCCGAACACTCATTTGTCGCAGGGGAGCATCGTCGAATTGGCGGAACTCCCCGCGGTTATTTTGAGCGGCCCGGTGGCGCAAGAAGTGTCGCTGCGGCAACGCGATGGAGAGAGGATCACGGCCATCGACAAGGAAAGCGGCATAGCGATACGGGACCTGCCGCCGCGTTGGTACAATCTGCAGTTCAACGTGGCTTTTTCCTGTACGGCGATCATGGATCTCCTGCGAATCATGGAAAACTGTTCGAGGTTGCCGCAAAGGCATCCTCTCCTTCAGGCGGTCGGGGAAGAACGACGCAGGGAATACTCCTGGGCGTGGAAGACCTTTCCCGCCGTGCAAGCGGCCCCGAACGTTTCCGAGGTCGCGGAGGGGCGCGGAGAGTTGACGATTTTTGACGTGGAGGTTTACAGCGACCTACGAGAAACTGTCCCGCTGATCCGGGTGGTCGAGATTGATATCGAAATGCCCAAAGGGGCTGACAAAGTAACGATCGGAGAGTGACATAAATGGCAAAAAAACAAAATAGCGACGGGGGTTCTGTTGTCATCGTCGTGAAGAACCTTTCGCCGGGGCCGAGAGATTACCCTCTCACGGACGGCTCCAGCATATATCTGTCTCCGAGGGGAAAGGGGATCGCGTGGCCGGAAATTTCCCCGGAACAAGTAAGCGACGCGCTGCGGTTGGCCGAAAAGAAGGGATCCATCCAGTTGATCGAAAAAAATAGCCCCGCAACGCCGAAAGAGGTGAATGAGTAATGGGATTGGGACTGCCCCGCGTAATCGTAAACGAAAAGGACCTGAGCTACTACGTCGATACCATGATGAAGGGAATCTCGTGCGTGGCCGGGATAACGGAAAAGGGGCCGGTCGGCAAACCGATGCTGATCAGTTCTGAAATGCAGTACGCGCGCATTTTCGGCGGAGAGCTCAAGAACTCGGATTTTCCTCTCATCTGCAAGCGCGCCCTTTCTTACGGCGCTGTGCTTTGGGTCTCCAGGGTCGCGCATTATACGAACGTCACAGAGGCGTCCACGCTAACGGCACAGTCAGCTTCCGCGACGTTGTTGGACCGCGCGTCCGAGCCCTTGTCGACTTTGAGGATTACCGCTTCTTCCCCCGGAACCTGGGGAGATAATCTAAAAGTCAATGTCATCGCGAGTTCGCTCGATCCAGTGAATCTCTTCAGCATTCAGGTTTTGGAGAATGAAGAAATTCTGGAGACAATCGCGGACGTTTCGATGGACGACGAATCGGAATACCATGTCGAGAAATTCAAGAGCGCCTATATTACGATAGAAGACCTCGAAAGCGGCTCCGGAGCTGGGGTGGACCGTCCGGCCTTGGGCGAATTCACCCTGTCCGGCGGGAACGACGGCCTTACGGGAATCAGCGACGCCGACTATATCGGCGACTCCGCGGCTCGAACCGGGCTTTACGCTTTCGACGAAATCGACGACGCGATCCAGCTCGCGCTTCCCGGAATTTCTTCCCCAGCGGTTATCACCGCGGGCTTGGCATATTGCGAGAATCGGGGAGACCTGCTTTTCATCACGGAGACGCCGTTTGACCTTGAGCCACAAGAAGCGGTAGATTTCCGTCTTGGCAGCGGAGTCTATTCTCACGCCCCATTCGTTTCCAATTACGGGGCGATGTACTACCCGAAAATAAAAGTGTACGACGTTGTGCGCCAGAAAGAGCGCCTCATCTCCCCCGTCGGAGACGTGCTGGGCGTCATGGCCGTCAACGATTGGACTGAAAACGAATCTTACGTGCCAGCGGGCATTCGGCGCGGCCGCGTCCTCAACGCGTTGGGAGTGGACGTCAACGTCGGGGCACGGGGAAGACTCGGGGAAGGCAACTACGTTACGGAGAACCAACTCAATCCGGTTTGCGTATTCGATGACGCCGGCTCGGTGGTGTGGGGCGCGCAGGCCCTCCAGAGGACCGCGTCCCTGCTGCGCGAGGTCAATGTCCGGCGTATGCTGATCGTCATCAAGAAGTCGCTCGCCGCTTATGCCCGAGTCTACATCCATCAGCCGAACGACCCGAGGACATGGCGGGAGTTTTACCGCGGAGTCGAGCCCAAGTTCCGCGAATGGAAGAGTCAGCGTTGGTTCTATGATTATCGCATCTTCTGCGACCAGGACGCGAAGTCGCTCGACGACGCGAAGCTGAATATTCCTGAAAGTGTCCAGCGCGGAGAATTTAAATGCTTGGCATTTATCAAGCCCGTCGTCGGGATCAAATGGGTATTGTTGGATGCCGTTATCACGCGACTCGACGCGAACTTCGACGAATCGCTGACCGACGTGCTCGCCGCATAACGCAGGAGGTGTTTTGAATGGGAGTGACACCGGTTTTTCCAGGCAATCCTCGTCAGAAGCATCAGTTTATCGTGAGGGTTGACGGCATCGAAAGCGCGTGGTTCGAGAAAGCTCAGATCCCCGAGGTGGAAACGGAAATCGACGAGTTCAACTCCGCCGGCAGCGTTCGCGCGACGAAGTTCGCCGGCAGGGCGAAGATCGGGGACGCCACGTTAGAGAAAGGCGTCATGGCCGACAGCGCCGACCTAGCGGCGTGGAACTGGCTTGTCTCCGCCGTGAACACCGAGGCGGGAGAGCTGGGCGATCCAGGGACGTATAAAAAAGATATCGAGATCGTACACGTCGACAGGGTTGGGAGCCCGCTCCAGACGTGGACGCTGAAAGGCGCGTTTTGCAAAAAGGTCGCCATATCGGGGAACGAAGGCGGCAGCAGCGAGCACATCGTCGAAACGCTGACCTTGAGCGTAGACGATGTGAAGGTCGCGTAGCGCGGAGCCCCTGACCCCGCAGATGCCTCTCCGCCCTCATTATATCAGCGACATTTAAGGCTCCCGTAAGGGAGCCTTTTTATCGAAAGGAGCTTTTCATGGCACGACGCAGAGAAATATCGGGGGAAACGATACAATTCGAACTCCCGTCCGGGATTCCCGTCGAGATTCAGGAGATGAGCGGGAACGCGGAACGGCACATCAGGAACAAACAATTCCTCAAATCCGGGAAATGGCTGGAACTGCTGATGATGGATACTGTGGTATCCCTTGGGGGCAACGCGTTGCCGGAGAGCGAATTGGAAGCGGAAAAATTGCTGCTGGATTTGAGGACGGGGGACAGGAACTATTTGCTGCTTCAGATACGGATGCAGTCCTTCGGTGAGGAAATGACCTTTAATTACAAGTGTCCCGAGTGCAAGAAGACGGCTGGATACAGCATTAATTTAAAGGAACTGCTCGATAGCGGGGATTTGAGAGTTTCCCCTTATCGCGAGGATGTCCCGATCCAGCTTGAGGTTCGTGGCGGCATCGCCGTCATCGACTACTCCGACGGTCACCGCGAGCGCCTTATCGCGGCGCAAAAAGAAATCGACACCGTGGTTTTGACGATGATGGCTTGCAAAACGTTCAACGGAGAAAAACCGGCATACGAGACATTCGCGAAGTTGCTCTCCCGCGATTTGGCGAAAATTCGAGAAACGTTTTTGGACCTTCAAGGCGGACTCGAGCCGGAAATAGAACTTGACTGTCTCGAGTGCGGCGACAGCCACAACGTGCTATTGGCGGGTATCCCGGATTTTTTCTTCCCTGCGACGACCAAACGGGTGAATATTGGTCGGTAGAGGAAGATATATTTTTACTGGCGAAAGGCTTGCGGTGGGGATATTCCGAAATTTTAAAAATGCCTCGGAGCGAGCGGAAATGGTACGTCGAACGCTTCAAAAAACAGGTCGAATTCGACAAGGCGCAGTTGAATAAAAAATAAATCCGGGCGGCTATTTGAGTTTGACCGATACGGAGCCGTCCGCGTTTTTCGTTTCGACCGGCAAAGTAGGCGACTTGGACTTCTCAACAGCGAAGAAGATTGCCAACGCCGCCATGATACAAACACAAACGACGACTATCTTTATAAGCGGCGAAAGGACCATCGCGGTTATCTTCACCCCGACCGTCAAGGCAAACAGCAAGACACATCCTGTGATAAACATCGAGAACATAAACGACACCTCCATTGTGGGTTGTCATGTGCATTTTGACACGTTCCGCGCCATTTGAAAAGGAAAGGAGGCGACGGATATGGATGCTGCGCTGGGTGGCGCACTGGGGCTTGGGATTGTTCTGACCTTGCGCGACCAGGCTTCCCGAACTCTGGATAATATTCGAACCAAAATTCAAGGCGTGTCCGGGGTTTCGAAAGAGATGATGACACGCTTCGATGAGGGCGCGAAAATGATGCTCGGCGGAGCGGCGACGATGGGCGTCGGCGCCTTGATCCTTTCCAAGGCTTTTGCCGGGCCGATCAATGCGGCGATAGAGTTCGAGTCCGTGATGGCGGACATCAACAAGGTGGCCAACTTTACGACAGAGCAATATAACGAGATGTCCGGAGCCCTGATCGACATGTCGAAGCGCATCCCGTTGGCGGCCTCGGAACTTGGAAATATCATGGCCGCGGCCGCCCAGGCGGGAGTTGCCCACGACGACCTACTGGCGTTCACCGAGGATGCGGCGAAGATGGGCGTTGCATTCGACATCTCGGCCCGCGAGGCGGGTGACGCTATGGCCGGCCTGCGGTCGATATTCCAGCTTTCTCAAAAAGAAGTCGTGTCCTTGGGAGACGCGGTCAATCACCTGGCCAACAACATGAACGCGACAGCACCCAATATCCTGAACTTCCTGAATCGTGCTGGCGGCGTCGGCAAACAGGTCGGGATGACAGGGCAGCAAATAGCCGCGTTCGGCGCCACATTCATCGACCTGAAGACCTCTCCGGAAACGGCGTCTCGGGCTTTTTCCTCTATGGCAATGAAGCTGACGACGGCCTCTCAAGCGGGGAAAGACGCACAGGCCGCTTTTGCCAAACTGGGATTGAGCGGCGCGGGAATAGAGCAGGCATTCAAAAAAGACGCTACCGGCGCCATGATGACTTTCCTTGAAGCGGTAAACAGTTCCTCAGATCCTATCGGGATACTGCGCTCGATCATGGGCGAGGGGTTTGCGGACGATATCGCAAAACTGGCCGGCGGAGTTGATAAATTAAAGGGTGCCCTCAGCATGATGGCCGACGAATCCGCTTACGCCGGGTCGATGCTGGCGGAATATGAAAGCCGTTCCAAGACGGTACAAAATGCGCTCCAATTGCTTGATAACAGATTCCAAGCGATCAGGTTGAGACTCGGGAATATTCTACTGCCCGTTTTCGGCAGTCTTGTGAATGCCATAAGCGGCTTTGTAAAGTGGGTTTCGGAATTGCCGGAGCCTTTATATATTTTATTCAGCGTGCTAACCGGCGTCGCCGGGGCCGCTTTGGTGGCCGCTGGCGGCTTTATGATGCTCGGCGGCGCGATGAAAGCGTGGACCGTCCTGAAACCGTTAGCGCTCCAGGCTCTCAGCGGTCTTAAAACCGGTATTGTGTCGACGATGCAAACAATGGCGGGGGCGGCGCTTCCCCTCTTGGGGTTGATCGCACTTGGCGCGGCCTTGTACTATGCCTGGAAACAGAACTGGGGCGGAATCCAGGACGCCGTTACGGCGGTCGTCGAGGGATTCAGGATGGCGGTGAGCGCCGGCGAAGACGGTATCGCACGCGTCGACGCAAAGACGGCGGCAAAACTCAAAGAGCTCGGCATTTGGGATTTTGCGGTCATGATGGGCCAAGTGTTCTATCGAGTGCGGATGTTCGTCGAAGGTTTCGTCGCTGGATTTAAAACGGGCTTCGAGGAGATACGCAGGGGAATTACATTCCTCGCTGACGCCTTCGCCCCGATGCTCAATATCGGGAGGACTTTTTTGGAGTGGCTTGGGATCTTGAATCCCATAGCAAAAACGTCTTCGGAGACATGGCAAAGTTGGGGAGAGAAAATAGGCATTATCTCAGTCGCTGTTTTGGGTGTTATCGCAGCCTTTCAAACAGCATCCGTCATTGTCGGCATCATACAAGGGATTACTGGCGCAGTAACTTTACTCAATGCGGCTCTTGTCGCAAATCCAATAGGCGCGGCTTTCATAATAGGCATTGCGATATTGACCGCTCTCTGGTACTACTGGGACGACATTTGCGCGGCTTTCTCGTTTGGGATCGAAAAGATCAAAGGCTGGTTTTCCGAAGCGGCGGATTGGATTTCCGGGAAATGGCAAAGTCTCAAAGACGCTTTCACACTGGAGAACGCCGCGAATGCCTTCATGCCCCTGATCGACTGGTTCATGACGCCGATCAACTATATTAAGGGAAAATGGCAGGAGTTCACGGAAGGGTTCTCTCTGGACGCGGTCATCGGCAAGATGTCCGCTAAAATCCACGAATTCATCAATAGCATCGTTGGATTGGTTCCGGATTGGATAAAAAAATTTTTCGGATTCGACTCGTCAAGCGCCGCCCCCGCTAGTATAAGTGACTCTGTAACTTCCTTTAGCGGCGACAATCGCGCGGTTTTAGAAGAAACCGGATACAAATTCGACGACAACGGGAAAATTCTCGAAGAGCCTCAAGGGTCGCAAGAGGAGATCGATGCGCGAATGGCCGAAGCGAAGAGGCGTCAAAGCTCCATGCCCGCCGCTGAACCGCTCGCCCAGGAAACTCAGAATCAGGCGACCGCCACGGCGCAAGCGACGACGAGCGCTTTGCAAGAGAATCCGCAAAAAGTGGAAGTCAAGAGCAACGTGACCGTCAAAAACGAACCGGCTCCGGTCGTCATCGAAATGGACGGAGAGAAAATCGCCGAAGGCGTCATCGAGTACATGGACCACGAGGAAGTTCGTGCTGGGAGTGCCGAGTGATGGAACGTACAGAGGAATTAATGCGCATCGCCGACTTGGACACAGGGGCGCGCGTCGTTTTTCAGTTGAATCCCGAATTTTTCCAAGACGACAAAACGACGGAATTCGCCAGTATCGGGATTCCCGGCATGAGCCATCCGAGAATACAGTACACAGGAGGAGGGGAACGCACGCTCTCCTTTTCCGCGTTTCTTCACTCGGGCGCGACGGAAGACGTTCCGGCCGGTATTCGGCTTCTGCAATCATGGCTGTACGCCGAATACCGAAGCGGCAGGCTGACGAAGGCTCCGCACCGTTTATTGGTTATCTTTGGCGAGACGTGGTCGGACGAGCAATGGGTTCTGAGATCCTGCAGCGTGCTCCGCAAGCGTTTCGATAAACAACTGAGCTGCGTTTTCGCGGAAGTCGCGCTGGAGCTCGTGCAGATCATCGACGAATCGGTGGACTTCGGGGAGGTGGGAGAATGGTAGCGCCGACGAGTCGCTACAACTACTCGGTACTGTACCGGAGTAAGAGCGGGGACTTCTGGGGGACGCGCCCGCCTCTTGTCCTTCGCCCGCATCCGACGGATCAGTTTTATCGGGTCACGGACGGCGACAGCAAAAGGGTCGACTTGATTGCCTGGAGATACTATCGAGACGTAAATTTGTGGTGGGTCATCGCCGAAATGAACGGCATAGGCAATCCTTTGGAAATAAAACCGGGAACGATATTGAGAATCCCTTCTTATGATCGGGTGCAGATGCGGGTGGTGAGGTGACCTGTGGATACTTACGCGCCTATCTTCATTGTCGAAATCGACGGCAAAGAACTTTCCGAGGACATCAGCCAACATATCGAAGATTTTTCGTATGAGGACCACGACGAAAAAATGGATCAACTTTGCATCCGAATCGCGGACGCGGAGATGTCTTTCGTCGATCACCCTCAGTTACAGGAAGGGAAGGACGTACGCGCCCGCTGGGGGTATCTTGGGAATCTTTCCGAACTGCGAATCTGCACCGTCAAAGAAATCAAGTACGATTTCAATCAAGACGGGCTTCTTCGTCTTGGGATCACCGCGTTCGACAAGGGGCACAAACTAACCGGGCGCTCCGCTCGCACCTGCTGGAAGGATAAAAAGGTCAAGGACATCGTCGAGGACATCGCGAAAAAACACAATCTCACGCCTGTCATCGATATACCGGAAGACCTGACTCGGGAGTTCGTTTCCGAAGGCGGTAAAAACGACATGATTTTCCTGAAAGAGCTTGCCCAAGACACCGGGTGCGCCGTGTGGGTTCAGAATGACGAACTCCATTTCACCCCCAACAAAGTAACGGCTCCGGTGATGAAGTTCCGATATCGCGAGGATCAAGACGGGTATTTACAGAGCTTCAGCATTACGAGCAAGGCCGAGGACGGGAAAGGAACGAGCGGTGGGACGGAAACCGCCGGGATGGACCCTTTGAGCAAGAAAGAAATCAAGGAGACGACAACCTCCAAAGAGATAGGCACGACGGTCAATCTTGAAGATGGCCGGGAGGAGAACGAAACGCCTCACCAAGCCAAGGACGATGAAACGGGGCGGGTCGTGCCAACGCCCGCGCCGAGCCAAGCTCAGGCGAAACAGGAAGGCGTGGGTAAGGTAGCGACAGGCTCAATGAAGGCCGTCGAGGCGACCGCAAAAACGGTCGGGCTTCCGACGCTGAAAGCCAAAGATTCCATAACGATCGAGAATCTCGGGAAAAAATTCAGCGGGAACTGGCGGGTCAAGAAGGTTAAGCACCATATAACGAGAGGCGGTTACACGTGCGATCTCACCTTGGTCAAAAGTGATTACGAAGGGCGCGACGGCGTGCCCAAAACGAACAGCGCCGGAAGTTCCACGCCGGCTGGCGAAAGCAAAAACACAGCGCCGCCGCCTGTGGAGGTGGACTTGAAATGAAGTCGGAACTTGAATTTGGCGGGAAACACCGCGGGATCGTCGAGGATAACAATGACCCTCTCAAGCTCGGCCGCTTGAAAGTGCGGGTGCAGGCAGCTTACGGAAACCAGCCGGTAGGCAACCTACCCTGGGCGTGGCCGTGCTTCGCCTACGGCGGGATGTCCCAGATGGCGCTTTACGCCGTTCCGGAGGTCGGTGCCGGAGTTTGGCTCGAATTCCAGTGGAAAGACGGCAAGCCTGACCCGACGTACCCCGTCTGGACAGGTGTCTGGATCGCGGAGGGCGAGACTCCGAGAGAAGTTGAGGGATCTCCGGGCGAGGCCCACTATTATAAAGTTTTCAAAACGACGAGCGGGCATGTCGTTGTGTTCTGCGACAAACCGGGAGAGGAATATATCCGCGTCGTACACGGCGTCAAAAAGCAAACTATCGAAATGGACAAAGACGGCAATATGACGATAGAGGTGCCGAAGTTGCTGACGTTCCGCGTCGGGCACGCGCACATGGAGGCGTACTGATGCCGCTCATTACCTTGAAGGGAATGCTTTGCACGGGACACGGATGTTGGCCTCCGCGCCCGTCCGCGGAGGGAAGTGATCTTTTCGACGTAGAAGGGATACCAGTGCATCTACAAACTCATGCCTGGGAGCCGCACACTTGCCCTCCGATCCCTGAAACACACGCTTCTATCTTGGCGTTCGGCAGCAGTCTGTTCGATGTCGAAAACTTAGAAGTCGGGCGCATCGGTGATCCTGTAGCCTGCGGTTCTGTAGTGGCCGAGGGGCATCCATTGTTCAATATAACGGAGTAGGTGATGTCATGTGGAAAGGGCCTGTCTATCCTATTCGTCCCGGCGACAAGGGGCTCTTTAGGGAGGCTACGGACGCGGGATTGATCGAGGGGAATATTTTGCAGATATTGGGGACGCGGAAGGGGGAGCGAGTCATGCTCCCCCTTTTCGGGTCCCGCCTTTTGGAATTTATTCACGAGCCCTTGCACGAGGTCACGGTTCCCCTCATACGTTTCGATCTTATCGAAGCGGTCAAAATGTGGGAGCCACGCGTCATTCTCGATAAAGAACGGACAAAAATTCTTTTGTTCCCTGAAGAATTCAGGGTAAGAGCGGATTTGTACTATTTCTTAAAAACGACCGGTACGGCACATCAGTTTTCGGTCACGGCCGAGAGGAAGGGGGGAGTCTACCGTTGGGCGGGTTGAGGCGGTTCCAGTATGTGAGTAAAGACCACGCCGCGATTGTCGAAGATTGCGTCGCGCGAGTGAAAGAGCGGTACGGCGATAAATGGAACGACTACGAGGAAGACAGCGCCGGCATGATGCTCATAGAGTCCTTCGCCTATGTCACGGACCTTTTGCTCTTCTATCTCGATCGCCAGGCCAATGAGACGTATCTCCCCACGGCGTCCGAACGTCAGAATCTCATCAACCTTTGCAAACTCATCGGCTATAACGTAGCCGGGGCACAGGCCGCTCAGGCGGATATCTTGGCCACGCTGAAAGAAGCTCATACGTCCGCCGCCCTGATTCCAAAGGGAACTCGGCTGGAGACGCGTGAAGGCGTTGTTTTTGAAACGCAAAGTGAGCTTATTATTCCTGCGGGCGAGACATTAGGAATCGTGTCCGCAATCGAGGGCGAAACGTTCGAGGAAACGATAGGCACGTCGGACGGCGAGGCGAATCAAGAATTTTATCTTCCGCGGTCTGGAGTCATAGAGCTTTTAGAGTTGATTGTTGGGGCTCATCAGTGGGATGCCGCGGACAGCGTGGCGGACCATTTAAGCGACGATGCGGTTTTTATGGTAGACCTCGACGCATGGGGCCGGGCCCGCATCACATTCGGGGATGGGCGCAACGGGCGAATTCCAGAGAAGGACTCCAAGATCAAAGCTCGATATCGCGTCGGCGGGGGGACGGCGGGGAACGTCGCCCCGAATACGATCACCGTCATGCGGGACATCGCGACGGACACGGACGGGAACCGCGTCGGGGTGGAGGTAACAAATCCGGCGTCCGCGAGTGGCGGAACCGAGCCGGAAAGTGCCGACAGAATCAAACTGTGGGCGCCGAGATATTACGAAACGCAGAACCGTTGCGTCACGCAAACCGACTACGAGACCATAGCGATGACCTTCAGGCATCCCGACGCGGGGGCTATAGCAAAGGCACGCGCCGTCGTTCGTGAACGATCCGGGGAAGCGAACGTGATTCGGTATTACGTGCTGGCTTACGCCGCGGATCCTAAAAAGGTGGCTTTGGCCTCACAGGGATTGAAAAACGCGCTGCTCGCCTATATCGATGAAAGGAAAATGCTCACGGACTGGATCGAGATCGAGGACGGGACATGGAGGGAAATCGGCGTCGAGGGCACGGTCAGAGCGGCAAGTGGAATACGCGAGGACGATGCTCACGCCGCGATCCTTTTGGCCCTTGAAAAACTTTTCACTCTGGAAACGCGAGAAATGGGAGAGCCGCTACGGATATCCGATCTTTATTCGGCGATCGATAACGTAGGGGGAATACTGCACGTGGAACTGTCCGCTCCGCAGGCAACGGTCGAGGCTGAAAGCAACGAACTGCTCGTACTCGGCGAAGTCGATCTGACGGTGGAGATAGAAGGGATGACCTCCGATGGGACGAATCAGTGAGATCATCCCTCCGCTTTATTACGAGGGGAAAAACGAGATTCTTCCATTCGTCGGCGCGCTCGAAGCGGAGACGGACTCGCTGGAGCGGCAAATCAAGGCTCTGCCGGACCTGATCGATGTTGACCGGTGTCCCGAAAAATATCTGCCATACCTTGCCGCGATGACGAACTGCCCGCTCATGGGGAACGACCCTAGACTTTGGAGACGGCAAATTCGGAATTGGCCGTGGCTGCTGAAAATCAAGGGGACGGCAAAGAGTTTGGAAGTGTTCTTGAACTCTATCGGGGCGGACGATTATCGCGTCAAAACCTATTTTAGAGATGCCGATGGTAATTACACGGAGGAGAAGCCCGAAGGCGCTCCTTTTTTCGACGAGGAAAGCGGAGTGTGGAAGAATATCCGCACGCACTATTTCGATCTTGAAGTTACCTGGGATGACGCGCATTTTCTCAATTGGAGAGAATGGCATTCAGATTTTGTGTCTCAAATTACCTATTGGCTGGAACGCGCCAAACCGTTCCACGCGGAATTACTGCGATGGATATCAGTCTTGGAGCAGGTTGTACCGCACGACCTCTACCACGGGATCGCGACGCTCCGAGGCGGGCTCCACAAGATCGGCCTGCCGCGCCCCGAGTACGACGAGACTCGCATCCACACGGGGATCGCCACATTTCGCGGAGG